>JAAWNY010000015.1 GCA_022799175.1 Lachnospiraceae bacterium
TATACATTGTCTGAGCGGAGCGAGTTTGTATATTTTCGTTTCGTTTTTAGCAAAAGTCAGGGATTTTAGGAATTCTTAATCTCGAAACCGGAAAAAGGAACAGACGATTGCCCAGTGCGTTTCGTCCCTCTTCCTTGGCGTACCTTTTGTCAATTCCCAATTTTTCTCAGACGCCTCTATAAAAATGCTTGGATCTACATATCAACAACCTCATTTTAACCTTCATACTGCAACAACCTCGCCGCAAACTCTTCATAAAAATCCCGATCATCTGCAAATGGCTGCAAATAAAAATCCTTCAACAGCCTCATACACACCATTCTCGCCCATTCTCCGTCCGGTTCCTCTTTTATCTGCTCTTGCTGCTTTTTCAAAAATTTATGCCATGCGAATACAAACCACTCATATCGGGAAAACTGCGGTATTCCCATCCACTTTTTCACCTTTACTTTTCCACGATTCTGCCGGTGACATTCCTTTGTCTGCAAAAAATACCAAAATCTGTTGTCTTCATAAATACGTCCTAAAGGAAACAAACGACAAAATCCCGGACGGAAAGGATGAATCGCACAGCGGCCCTCATCATTTAAAAACCCGCACTGCTCTTTCTCTCCTGCCATCTTGATATTCGGCAGAACCAACCCGTCCACCACGTTCAACTCCAATACAGAATTTAAAAGCTGCTCAAAAGTCAGGGAAAGCCCTTTTGTCAATTCTCGCACATCATAAGGATCCAGAATCACGGAAGTTCCCATACCCTCGCAGCAGGAAAAACATCCTTGACAACCGCCACAATCTACCCGCACCATATCATTCGCTTCATAACGCTTTCCGTCCGAAATCTCTGTCAGATCAATTTCCCGCCTCATATTGCTTATTGTTCCAATCGTTCCATCAATTTTGACAGCGCGGCCTCATCTCCCACCAGAGTGACGTCACTATGGAACTGCAAAATGGATGCCGGAACTTCCGGAGTCACCGGTCCACAGAATGCCTGTGCCACGATATCTGCTTTTCCTTCCCCAGATACAATAATCAGGATCTTCTTTGCCTGCATAATGTTACCGATCCCCATCGTATATGCCTGCCTGGGCACATCCTCCTCTTTTTCAAAAAACCGCTTATTGGCCTCGATCGTGCTGGCCGCCAAATCTACACAGTGCGTTTCCTTTTCGAAAATTGGCGCCGGTTCATTAAAGCCAATATGACCATTATTTCCCAATCCCAAAAGCTGCAGATCTACCGGTCCCTCTCTGCGAATGATCGCATTATATTCTGTACATGCTTTTTGGCTGTCCTTTGCCAGTCCGTCTGGCACAAATGTACGGCTCTTATCAATATTCACATGATCAAAAAAGTGGATATTCATAAAATAACGATAACTCTGATCATTTTCCCCGGAAAGTCCCTTGTACTCGTCCAAATTTACGGAAGTCACCTTCGAAAAATCCAGCTCTCCCGCCTCATAACGACGAATCAGCTCCTGATAGGTACCCACCGGAGAAGAGCCAGTAGCCAACCCCAACACACTATCTGGTTTCAAAATCACCTGTGCCCCAAGGATCCCTGCCGCACGGCGGCTCATCGCCTCATAATCTTTCTCACAATAAATCTTCATGCTGTAACCTCCTTTAAATTATCGCTTTTAACTATTATAAGGGAAAGAAGGGATGCCCGTCAATGCCTACGGTTCATAACAGCACAGGAAACCCTTGCTTTTATCTATCATTTACTGACAACATCCGTCCCTCTTCCTCTCTTACCAACGTGCCTACAAGAAAACGCCCTTATAATTTTACCAGTTTACAACCCCTCCTTTTGTGAGGTATACTAAGAACACTTAGTAACACTTTTGCCTGAATCATATCCTCTGTTCTGTTAAAAGAAAAGGAGTTTCCCATGGATCAAAATCTCTCCCAATACCGCATATTCCACGCGGTAGCCCAGACCGGCAATATCTCCAAAGCTGCCCGTGAACTATATATCAGCCAGCCTGCCATCAGCAAATCCATCAGCAAACTAGAAGACAGTCTGCACACCACGCTGTTTATCCGCAATTCCCGTGGCGTCCAGCTGACAGAAGAAGGCAAGATTCTATTCCGTCATACACAAACGGCCTTTGAAGAACTTGCTTATGGAGAACAAGAATTGTACCGTATTCGTGAATTCCATTTAGGACACATCCATATCGGCGTCAGTAATACTTTGTGCCGTTTTATCCTGTTACCTTATTTAAAAGGATTTATTGAAAAATATCCACATATTAAGATAACGATTGAGAGTCAGTCCAGTATCCATACGCTTACCATGCTAGAACAACAGCGCATTGATATTGGTCTCATCGCCAAACCGGAAAATTCAAAAAATCTGACTTTTTTCCCTGTCATGGAGATAGAAGACATCTTCGTCGCCTCCCCCAGTTACCTGGAAAATCTGGCTCTTCGGGAAGGCCATGGCACTGATATTTTTCAAACGGGTAACATCATGCTTTTAGACAAGCATAATATCACCCGTAATTATATTGATGATTATATGAGCGCCAATCATATAGAGGCGAACAATCTGCTGCAGGTCACCACCATGGATCTGTTGATCGAGTTTGCCCGTATCGGACTTGGCATTGGCTGCGTTATTCGAGAATTCGTAAAAGAAGATCTAAAAAACGGCCAGTTAATTGAAATTCCTCTGGGAAATCCCATCCGCAAACGAACCATCGGCTTCGCCTGTTGTCCTGGCCATACTTCCAAGGCACTGACCACTTTTATCCAATTTTGCTGCCCTACCGTTACACCGTCAGTCATATAAATTAAAATTTTCTCCTACTGCCGCCTTTACCTGACCACTTTTCCGATTCACTTCATAATGATTCAAAATCTGATCCTGATTCGGTCCGATCACAATGCGAACAGACATATTGATGATATTTTCGTTTCGCCAGTCCTCCCGAACCACCACCGGATACTCTTCGTTCTGATAATGCCCCATTTTTTTGATGGCGTTCTCCAAAAGGTAAACCACGGCCTCCGAATCCAAAGCTGGACGGCGTATCCAACTTCCATCTTTCTCATCCATCTTATACCAAAGGCCATCTTCAGATGCCTGAATCCAACCGGTTTTCATCATACCGTTCTCATCATAATAGTACCAGCATTTATCTTCCTCTTTCCAACCAGTCTCGCTTCTTTTCTCAGGATTCTGTGTTGCCAGCTCGTCCGCATAAGCGGGAACGCCGATCAAAACCGCCGCCAACGCCACACACACTATCTTCCTTATCTCTCTGCTGTTTTTTGTCCAAATATCTCTCTTCATTTTTATATCCATTCCTTTCTCTTCGCTCAGGCACAAAACGTCATGAAAATAACTTCTCATTTTCAATCTTTGCTCTTCCTCTCTTCCCTCCTCACAATCGCTCTCCACAAAAAGCAAAACAAGGGAAAGCCAAGGCATTCTCTGCCTTTGCTCCCCCCTATTGCCAATTCATAATATCCCAATCGATTAATTATTGATCAGTTTATCACTCTCATTGTTCCAGCTGTACAACTTCCGGATCTCTTCGCCAATCTTCTCTGCCGGATGCTCCGCTGCTAACTTTCTCATCGCCTTAAAATGCACCTGCCGTCCGGCCGAAGACATATCCAGCAAAAACTCTTTGGCAAAAGTACCATCCTGGATATCTCCCAGAATCTTCTTCATGGTCTTCTTGGTCTCTTCTGTAATCAGCTTCGGGCCAGTCACATAATCACCATATTCAGCCGTATTGGAAATGGAATATCTCATGCCTGCAAAACCAGACTGATAGATCAAATCTACAATCAGCTTCATCTCATGAATACACTCAAAATAGGCGTTTCTCGGATCATAACCCGCTTCCACCAACGTTTCAAAACCTGCCTGCATCAGCGCACATACACCGCCGCAGAGCACCGCCTGCTCACCGAACAAATCCGTCTCGGTCTCGGTGCGGAAGGTAGTCTCAAGCACACCGGCCCGGGCGCCGCCAATCGCCAGCGCATAAGCCAACGCCATCTCTAAAGCCTTGCCCGTCGCATCCTGCTCAACCGCTACCAGACACGGCACTCCCTTGCCCTCCAAATATTCGGAGCGAACGGTATGTCCCGGTCCTTTAGGCGCAATCATGGTAACATCCACGTTCTTCGGAGGATTGATGCATCCAAAATGAATGTTAAAACCATGAGCAAACATCAGCATGTTGCCCTCTTCCAGATTCGGCTCAATGTCATTCTTATACATGTCAGCCTGCAGCTCATCATTGATCAGAATCATAATAATATCTGCCTTTTTCGCCGCTTCAGCCGCTGTATATACCTCAAATCCCTGTGCTTCTGCCTTGGCCCAAGACTTGCTGCCCTCATACAGACCGATAATCACGTGGCAGCCCGATTCCTTAGCATTCAATGCGTGGGCATGTCCCTGGCTACCATAGCCGATCACCGCGATCGTTTTGCCCTCTAACAGAGACAGATTGCAATCCTCCTGATAATAAATCTTTGCCATGTCTTTTTCCTCCTCATGCTTCTTCCAAATTTTGCGGCAGCTTCGCCGCATTTTCTTATAATGGCGCCGCAAAATATCTCTTACGGCAGATAACGAATATCTTCCGAACCTCTAGACAGTCCCGTTAGTCCCGTCCTTGCCAGCTCTAAAATCTCATAATCCTCCAACAGATTGATCAACGCATCCAGCTTCGACTGATCGCCAGTCAACATGACTGTCAGCGAATCCTTGCCCACATCCACAATGGTCGCCCGGAAAATATCGGAGATCGCGCCGATCGCCTGCCGTTCACTGGCATTTGCCTTGACCTTGACCATAATCAGCTCCCGATAGACCGATTGTCCCGGTCGCAGCTCCTTGATATCCCGGACATCCTCCAGCTTGCGCAATTGCTTCTCTATCTGCTCCAGAATCTCCTGATCGCCCAGCGATACCACAGTCATCCGGGAATAGCGCTCATCCGCAGTCACACCAACGGTCAGACTCTCGATATTGTAGCCCCGGCGGCTGAACAACCCCGCCACCCGGCTCAAAACACCGGCGGTATTATCCACCAGCAATGATAAAACGATCCTATCCATGGTATTTCACCCTTTCTCTCACGTTCATATAATCATAGCAATCCTGGTGCCGTTTGTCAACTAAATAAAAGGAATGTGAGGGATTCCCTCTGGTTATGGGTAAGCCAAAAAAAATATTGCCAAATACAATATCAATTAAGATGAGGAACCGAGAAAAGCAGCCCAGGAAGAGGGGAGAAAAGCAGCGGGAAATCATCTGCGGAATTTTGACTTTGCAGAGATTTAGAAGTCCTTAAATCCCTGAATTGAGCGTTGAAACGAAAATATACACTGTCCGAGCGGAGCGAGTTTGTATATTTTCGTTTCGCTTTTAGCGAAAGTCAGGGGTTTTAGGAATTCTTAATCTCGAAACTGGAAAAAGGAGCAGAAGATTTCCCGTTGCTTTTCTCCCCTCTTCCTGGCCGTACCTTTTATCACTACTTAAATAAATACCATTCCTCACAAAATAAATCCTCCAGCATAAAAAGTAATGATTTTGACATCGATCTAGGAAATCACTCTATACAGAACCTAACTTTTCCCGTATAATAAAAAAAGTCTTTCCCGCTGCTTTGCAGGGGAAAACAGCAGAACGTTTAACAGGAGGTTATAGAAAATGAGACAAATGAAAAAAGGACTTACCAGGCTCATCCTTGCGACGATGATGACACTAAGTTTGTGTGCGTGTTCTTCTGGCGGTGGGACTGCACCGATACTGACTGTGGCAGGGAAGGAAGTCATTTTAGGTGATACAGGGGCAAACGTATTCCCTCTGACGGAATTTGAGATGACGATTCCAGGGGAAGGGCTCCCCATAGGAAAGATGCCGGGCAAAAGCTGGTTATCTACGTTTATGTCCCTGAAAAAAGATGGCAGTTCCTACGCCTATCTATATGTATACAATCCCGGGAGGGAGGAAGAGGTGGTTACTTTTGCCACAATTTACAAGCTTTCTTTCACCATGCACACAGAAGATTCAGAATCAAGCCACTGGGCAGAGGATAATGTGCTGGTCAATGGCGTCAATTACTTTGGGATGGATGCAAATGGCGTCAAAGAGACCATGACACAATTCAAAGCGCTTTCGGAGGATGACGATTATCTGTCCTATAAAGACGGAAAATACACCTATCGTTTCGATCTTGACGATAACGGGATCGTAGAAGAGGTGGAGGTGGAGATGAAAATTGACAAAAGCTATCACTGATCCGTCAAAAGGCAGAATTTACCGCCAAATCATATCCGGGGTGATCTCTGCCAGTGTATGAGCTCCGCACATAGCCATGGTATCCTTAAGTTCTGTGCCCAAACGGGTAATCAGCTCGTTCACGCCCTCTTGTGCCCCGCCGTAGACCGCAGTTACAAAAGGACGACCAATCAGAACTCCATCTGCCCCCAATGCCAGCGCCTTAAAAATATCCGTACCGCTGCGGATGCCTCCGTCTACCAGTACCGTCATCGTATCCCCCACCGCTTTTGCAATCGCTGGCAGTACTTCTGCTGTCGCCGGACATTGATCCAGTACCCGTCCGCCATGGTTGGATACCACGACAGCGGCGGCTCCAGCTTCTTTCGCTTTCAAAGCACCTCTGACTGTCAGGATCCCCTTGACAATAAAGGGCAACCCCGCCTCCTGGATGATCTGTGACAATTCCTCTGTGGCCTTGCTTCCTGCTGGCGGGGTCATGTTCTTTAAAAAGGGCAAACCAGCAGCATCAATATCCATGGCAACGGCAAAGGTTTGAGACTCTCTCACCTGCTTTAACTTCTCTCGGATAGTATCCAAATTCCAGGGCTTTATCGTGGGAACTCCCCGCCCACCCTCCGCTTTAATGACGGATGTCGCCGCCTGCATCACCTCCGGATCGGTTCCATCCCCGGTAAAAGCAGCAATGCCGGCCTTCGCACAAGCGGCAACCAGAATCTCATTATATTGCCTGTCCCCATATTTTTCCCCATAATGCAGCTTTACCGCCCCTACCGGACCGGCAAAAAACGGATAAGCAAATTCCTGGCCAAACAAATGACAACGGGTATCCACAGGTCGATTCTCGCAAATTGTATCCATCAACACACGAATTTCTTTCCATTTATCATAATTGCGAATGGCTGTGTCTCCCGCCCCCTTTGCCCCTGGTCCCGGAATCTGATTCCTGCAAGCGCGCCCGTTGCAAATCTCACAACCTTTGCAATATGGTCCCAGACAAATTCTCGCCTGCTCAAGCACTTCTCTTTGTGTCATTGATATAATCCTCCTCTTCTCCATTGCCATCCTTCTGGTAACGGGAACTTCGACTCTCAGTTTGCCATCTGAAACCCTCGCTCCTCCTTCAGCTCCATATCCGCTGTTTCCATATCTTCGATCCGAATATAGGGCTGCTTGTGAAGCATCGATACCAAATCCCAGATCACACGCTCCTCGCCCTGTGCCTCCAGTTCTACCCGGCCATCCCAAAGATTCTGAACATATCCCGTAAGCCCCAGCCCCTGCGCGATTCGACATGCCTGAAACCGAAACCCCACCCCCTGCACACGGCCGGAAAAATAAAAATGTTTCCGTATCTTCGCCATTCCCTCATACTCCCTATGAAATAAAAAACTCTGCTTCTTTTCGCTCTTTACAGACTTTTTTCAGTCTTTGCGTCACTGCCAATAACATCATTGCATTGATTTTGCGCGCTCCCGACGGACATTGTTTCACGCAGCGCATGCAGGCAATGCAACGCTCTGTGTCCGTAATTCGCGGGTCTGTCCGCGAGATTGCCTGTACCGGACACTTTCGGATACAAGCACCACATTTTTTGCAGGAGGAGCCCACCTTGATCTTAAAAGGCACTCCATGGAACTTCCGAAATGGTCTATGCCCTGGTACCTTTAAATCTCCGATTCGATAATTGCTAGACAACTCCCAGAACCGTCGCCCCAGTTCCCTGCCAAATTGCTTTAACCGCTTGCGATCCGCCTTATCCGGCCGTCCTGACGCAATCTTGCGCACAATATTGTGCTCCGCCGGCACGGCAGCCGCCGCCAGTGGACAAAAACCCTGTCTTAACAGAATCAACTTCAGTTCCAGAAGTGCATCCTCATAAGCACGATTCCCATATGTGACCACCAATACGGCTGCCGTTTTTCGACCATGAAGCTTTTTTAGCCGTTCCGTGGCCGTCGCTGGCACTCGCCCCCCGTAGACTGGCACTCCGATAACCACAGCCTCATTCTCCATAAAATGATACTCTGGCCGTCGCCCGGCATTCGTTAAATCCAGCCGCTCCTGTTTCCAGGGAAGTTGCCCGGCAATCAGTTCCACAGCCATCTTCGTATTGCCTGTGGGACTAAAATACACACTGGTAATCTGCTTGATATTCATTGCTTCACCCTCCTGAACTGTCATTCCGTATCGTTAGACATACGCTAAAAATGTCCCTCTTCAAACTCTTTGTTCAGCCAATCTACCGCCTCCCAGAGCCCTTCCTCACAAAAGGAAAAATCTTTTCCATGCTTCTTATCCGCCTCCGTCACTTCATAATTAAACGGCTCTGGCCAAATCACCGCCTCCAGCACAGTCTTTGTCTCTGCAGATGCTTCCCCCTCATGCGACTCTCGCTCTTGCTTCTGCAAAAGATAACGCATCCCCTGAAAACTCCCGGTAAACCGGCTCTTCTTCAAAAAAGCAAAAGAAATCTGACCATGTAAATCAATCATTATTCTCTCTCCATCCAATGCCATTTATCCTATCCAGTCTGATGCCATTTTACCCAGATTTCGTCCAAATGTCTACCCATAAAATACAAAAACATCTTTTCTTATCTTACCGTCGCACCCTAAAATACGCCTCTAGCACTTCCTTAATATGCTGATACCGTCTTGCATAGCTGTTCTCCACTCGGATCAATTCTACCTGATGCGCCTGACAGATCTCGCGTTTTTTCTTATCCCGCATTGCTACTACATCTTCTTCTAGATGTTCTTTGCCATCCAGTTCAATCGCTAACACCGGATGTTTTTGCCCCTTGTTCTGCTCATATACCACAAAATCAAACTTGCCAGAATAAAAAAGTTCTTCATAATTATCATTCTCCTCAAACACCTGTGACACTGTCACCCCTTTCTCCACCGAGAAACGATTTTGTGACAACCAGATATTTTCCAGTGCATGATTGAGAGTCTGCAAAAAAATCTCCTCTGTGGCGGCAGAAAAAGGCTTAATTCCTAATGCCCGCGAATCAGTTTCCCGCACCGCAATCTTTGATGTCCCATTAGAACGAACATAGCGAACCAGATCATAGAGATCATCCTCTGTAGACTGTTGATGCAGGCGCTCTAAATTCCGGTCATTGGCCAACACAATCAACTGCTCTCTAGCACGGGAGGTCGCCACATTGATCAGTTCCTTATTATTCTTCAACCATTCATAAGTTCCCGTGTAGGTATCATCAGTAATAGCCGTGGAAAAGAGCACCACATCCTTTTCATCTCCTTGAAAGGCATGAACCGTGCCACAGGCCACATGGCTCAATCCTCTTTTTTTCAATTCCTTCTCGATCACATTTTTCTGATTCACAAAAGGCGTGATCACCCCGATGGACTTGTCTTTATGCTCCATGGCATAACGCAAAATCTCCCCCACCTCGGCCGGCGCCACATTCCGCTGATCGGTTCTGCCATCCTCGACATTAACATAAACCAGTGGCTGCAACTGCTCGCTTTCGGTACGAATCAACAGGCGGGAGTTGTAATATTTTTGATTGTTAAAGTTGATTATCTTACGGTTGCAGCGGTAATGATAACGCAACAACACTTCATCGCTGACCGAATCACAGGCCAGAAAACTCTTATACAGGGAATTTTTGCGGTAATCATATTCCTCTGACACTCCATACTTCTTCCTGAGCCGTTGATTTGTCACCTCATCCAGCAGAATCACCGGATTCAGCTGCTGGGGATCTCCCACTAGCATCAGATTTTTTCCACGAAGCACAGGCACCAGCCCCACCGCAGTATTACACTGGCTGGCTTCGTCCATCACCGTCATATCAAAATACGCCTCCGGCTTTCCTAGCCGGTGCGCAGAAATACACGTAGTTGCCACCACCGGAAACACCCGCAAAAAACGTTTCATCCCTTCCCCGCCTTTCAAGTATTCGTGAAAAGCTTCCAGACGCTGATCCTCGTTTTCTGTCAACAGAATTTCCCTCAACCGGCGGCTGCCGGGCTCATCCAGACGACGGATGCACTGGACTGAGGCATAATAAAGAAATTTTTTCAGTTCCTCCACATCCTCATTCAAAAGCAACCAGGCATCTCGATCTGTGATCTCCCCCAACCGTGCCATCTGACGGTTTAGCTGTTGCAGCTGTCGGCCTCCTAGATCCGTCTCAAAAGGCAACATCTGCATAGAACGGCTGCGGCCGCGACTGTATTCTAGTAATTGCTCAATCGTCTCCCGGCGTTCTTTAAGCTCCAACATATCCTCATACCGGCGCAGAAGCTCCGACAATTGGCGCATCTGCCCCGCTTGACTGTCCCGGTTGCGGTCGAGTGTCCGCTCATAAACAGGAATCGACCGTACCTGTTCATACAGTTCTGCCAGCGCCGCTAGTGTCTCCCGCACCTTTCCTGCATTTCCCAGCCGCGCCACCGGAAATGGGATTTGCTGCCCTTGATAGCTGAGATGCGTCAATTTGTCCACCACACTGTCAATCGGATGATTGTTGTATGCCACAAAAAGCAACGTTTTTTCATTAAAAAATGCGGTGATGATCGTATTAATGATGGTATTGGTTTTCCCGGTTCCCGGCGGTCCCTGCACATAAGCCACCGGATATTTCATGGCATGATTGATCGCCAACAACTGATCCAGATTGATTCGGCGATCCAAGAGGGTAATGGGAACCATGCGTCGGCTGCGGGGACGATCCAGCAAGTCTCCGAAAAATGCGCGGATCGGCACAGGAACCTCTTCCCGCTGGTACATTTCCAGAATCGCATTATACTCCCGATGCAGATCTAACACCAAATCCATTCCCAATCCGATCACATAAGGCATATCATCGACCCCATAAATCCGACATGAATAACGGGTAATCGCATCCTTGATTCGCTCCTGGTTTATCTCAAACGCCTGCAGCAGTTCGTAATCTTCTGCATCCAGATACTTGCGAATGCTCTCCTTCACACCTCCTACGGTGAATTCCGTACAAATGGTGATGTCTTTATCCGCACGCAGGCAACGCCGCCGCACATCCAAGTCCAACCGCCGGTAAGCCAACACATATAGCCCCCGGGGGGTATGAATACTCATGACGTTCATCGCCAGGCGTTGAATGCTCAGCTGTTTTTCTGTCATCTGGCCAGATATTTCCTGCCTTTTTTCTGCCCGGCTCTGAAACTCCTGCACGATGCGCCGAAACTGCTCATCACTGAGCGGATATATCTCCCCATGAAAACTCTCCCGATCCAAATAGCGTACCAGCGCAAAATCCTTCCGATACACGGTCGTATCCATCCGGCTGCAATCCTCCAGATAATCCAAAACCTTCAGATTCACCACATGGTCAAAAAGAGACTTATACTTTCCCGGATTTTCATGAATGTCCCGCACCAGCTTTTGATTAACCTCGCAGTAGGAACCGTCCAGCACCTGAGAGGACAAAATCGAGTCAATATAAATCCGGTCATACTCTTTTAAAGAATATTTTCCCAGATGAAGTCCTTCTACCATCAAGGTTCTGTGGGCAACATTAAGATCACGAATGCCAATCCAGTACCGTGTCATTTGCTCCTGCCGGTTGCGGTACTCAATTGTCATCCATTTTCCTTCATGGATTGCCTTAAAAATATCTCGATGGACGGTGTTCATAGTTCTAATATTCCCCTTATTTCGTGCGTTCGTTTTTTGAGCTGTTTTTGGATTTATAATCAGTCCGGCAAGCGTCCCCATCGCTTGCTCCAGAAAATCTTTTTCTGCAAGCTACGCCCTTCTGAAATAACTTCAGCAACTCGTCGTAATCCTCCACCACCATCGTGTGTCCCATCTCTGGAAACACCCGGACATCACATCCACCCAGATCCCCTACCAGCAACGCCATACTTCTTTTGGTAATCACTCTGTCTTTCTTCCCCCAAACAAGAGTCACTTGACATGGGGGGATTTTCTCTGTCATATTCCCTTTCATTCCCTTGTTCTTTGCCACGCGCCAGCAATCAAAAGTCAGTTCCCGCAACGTCCGAACCGCCACCATGGTATCTGCCCTTCTCGCATCCACCACGATCCTCTCGTCAATGTCCGCCCAACTATTCACGGTAAACAGAGAAGCAAGCTTTACCAAAAGCCGGCAGCCAGCAAACGGCCGTTGTAACAGCCACATTCCCGGAAACAAAAGCGGATAAAAAAGCATCAATGGTTTTAAAATACCTACCCCCTGATAAACCGGACTCAAGAGAACAAGAGCTGGTTTCCTCCTGACCCCATCTTTTCCCAGAATGGCCCGCAGCACCACATTGCCACCCATAGAATGCGCCACAATCCCATCAAAATCATGTTCGTTTAGATACCGGCGCATCTCAGCCACATAACCACTTAAAATATCTCTCTTATATCTGGCCGGGGTATCTCCAAAACCGGGAAATTCATACAACTCGACGTGATAAGCGCCCAAACGTTCCAGATCTTTTTTCAATCGCTGGTAACGCTTTGCCGAATGTATCCAGCCATGAACAATCAATATATTTTGCAAGCTTTTCCTCCTGGATGGTCTGCCAGCCATTCTCCTTATTTCCCCTGGTTCAAACCTCCGGGCGGCTGCATAGTTCTTCCGCCATCGCCGCCGCCAGTCCGATCCTTGCCAGATCCAGAACATTTCTCTCATCGTATAGAAACTCCCACGCCGACAAATCTGGAAAATACGATTCATTATAGAGATATTCTGTCATTTTTTTATGAAAATACCCCTTTCCGACCGAATAATTCCCCTGAATTACGATCACCTCCGGATCGATCGTGAGAATCACATTGCGAATTGCCAGAGAAAATCTCCAGGCGGCGCGATCTGTCAGTTCCTGGCAATAGGCATCTCCCTCTTCTGCTGCCTGCAGAATTTGCTGCAACGTAATTTCCGTTCTTCTCCCCAGCACAGAATCTGCCAGCCGTTTTGGCTCCGCCCTCATTTCTCTTAAAATCCGTTCTTCTGAAACCATGTTTTCAAAGCAGCCCTTGCTTTTGCACCGGCAATTCTCCGTATCTTGTGGACAAATGATCATATGTCCGATCTCACCGATCAGGCTATTTCTGCTGTTCAAAACGATTCCCTGGTCAATCAGACAGCCAGATATGCCCCGATACGTGAATATAGTAAAAACCTTTTTTGTCTCCAGTTCCCTGTGAAAATACAGCTCTGCTCGTCCCGCTGCTCTTGCCACATTTTCCACCATCACCGTCAATCCGGGGAATTTCTCTTCAAAGATCTCTTTGATCGGTAACTCATCGCCCCACTTGGGATAAGAAAGAATATGACGCAGTATCCCGGTTTCCTGATCCACCATTCCGCTAGTCCCAATACAAAGTCCACGAATCCTTTCTGCCAAAACCCCCGATTGCTCCACTGCCTGCCGGTAACAGGCCATGCTGATGGCAATCAACTCCTCTATGTCCGAGCTAAGGGCAAGCTTTCCTTCTGCCCGCGCCCGTTCTTTCAGCTTTAAGTCCAGCACGGCAACGGAAAGCCAGCCGATCCCGATGTTTAGATAAGCCAGAAACTGATACTCCTCGTGAAAGGCAAACACCTCCGGCCGCTTTCCTCCGATCTCCGTAGAGCTTCCCTTTCCTCTACAAAGCAAAATCCCCTCCTCAACAAAAGCCATCACAGCTTTTGTAACCGTTGCCCTGCTGATTCCCGTATACTCCGACACCTCTGCCAAAGACCACTCTTTTTTCTCACATTTTCGAAAAACCTTTAAAATCTCATTTCTGTTTTTTCGCTTTAGATCCTTGGGCAAAGCCGCCTTTTTCTGCATACGGTTCCTTAACTCCTTTTATTATTTTTCAATCGTCTCCCGCACCTGAAACGGTTCCTCTATTTTCATACTCTCATCAATGCTTTCCACCAAAAACAGAAGCGTCCTCATCAGGTGAAACGGATCCTTAACTGGAAGACGCCCTCCCACTTCTCCCATCCGTGGATTTCCTTGGCGGTCACGGATCTGAATCCATTCTCCCACTTCAGGATCCGGATGGGGGAATGTATGAAACGCATACTGATGATATTTCTCATATTCCGCAAAGCCTTCCTCGTCTCCATAATACAAATACCCCAGCAAATTGGCATACATGGCTTCTAGTTGCGGCCACCACATCTTATTTTGCCAATCTCTCAAAACGCCATCCGCCAGAGTCTTCTCGGATTCCCAGAATTCCCCATGAGGAGTCTTTCCTTCCTTATCCAGGTAATAGAACATACCGCCATACTCTCTATCCCAGGCTATCGCATCCATGGACTTTATGATTTTCCAGGCATTTTCCTCGATTCCTTCAAACGCAAAATATCGGGAAGCCCGGATAAGAAACCACATGCACTCTATGGTATGTCCCGGATGAATATGCCTGCCATAAAGACTTTCCATTGCCTGAAAATTCTCATCCAAACACTCATAGAGAAATCGATCTCCAACCATAAAATATCGTTTCTCCATGTCCACCCCATATCGGCATATCTCTCTGCATAGCCGTTCTTCCGGCTTCAGTCCCACAGCATGACATGCCTGTGCGATCTCCTGCGCCGTATTAATCAGGATCATATAGGGAGCCTGACTGTTCCATCCCTTAGGAAGAACATCCGGCGCGGTTCGAAACTCATGGTTTTTTAACTTTTCTGTTACCTGTTCCAGCAGCTTTACCGCTTTTCTTACCCTCACCCCATCCTGGCTTAACATTCCGGCAGCTCCGATTCCCATAGCTACAAAGCAATCGGAAAAGGAGCTGGCACAAAGCTCCCTTTCCGGTCCCGTCCGATATGGTTCATTCCACTCATTCAGCACATAAGCTGCTCCCTGATTCTCAATCAAACAATATCTTTCCAAGAAATCACAGCCCCACAGGGCCCGTTCCCGGCAGATATCTCTTACCTCCTCTGTCATCTTCAGACAAAAAGCAAGAGCCAGCTTAGCATACAGCCATACACACCTTCCCTGGGACCACACATATTTGTCCTTTGATATCAGCTGATCGCCAAACACATTATAACAAGTATAAAACCCTCCGTTCTCTCTGTCAATCTTATTCAACCAATAAGGAAGGATCTCTTTCAATAATGTCCGACGGTAAAAATCTCTGCGTTCCCGAAGCAGCTTTTCTTTTTGGTTCATATTCCCTCCTTCTTATGTCACTGCAGCTTTTGATATAAATCCAGTGCCTCCTGCATGACAGAAAACATCACATATTTCTCTGCTTCCACCTTTTCGGGAATTCTTCCAGAATCCAAAAACACCTGCTGCTGACTCTCATAGCAGCGTTTCAACGATCCGTCATCCAGACTATCCTTAATATCCTGGGCAATCAGCCATTCATAATTATCCTTGGTTGCCAGGATATCTTCCGGTTCTGCCTCAATCTCTTTTGCCAGCCACCGACATACCTCCTCCACATTCTCTTTCCGGTAGTCCATAGCTTTGAGGATTGCCGCATAGAAGCGAACCAGCGTTTCCCGGTTCTCTTTTCCAAAACTTTCCGTGGCAATAAAACTCCCCGGAAATGCCACCTGATCGAAAAAGTCCGCATTTCCTGCCAGAGTAACTGCCTTTTCTCCCATCTGGTCATGGATAATATTGGTACTCGGCGACCAGCTGGCACAGGCATCCACATTGCCGCTGATCATGGCTGTAACAGCGCCGTTGGCGTCCATCTCCACCAGCTCCAGCTCCTCTCTATTCATTCCTGCCTTCTCTAAGGCCAGATCCAAAACAATCTCTGATGACGTTCCTGCTGTCACTGCCACTCTCTTTCCTGCCAAATCTGCAATCGTTTCTATTCCTTTCTCCCGATTTGCTATCACTTCATCAGACTTTCCATACAGATCCAACCCAAAAATCTGTGCCTGTCCCTCAATGCAAAGCGCATGTGCCCCATGGCCGATCTGGGAAATGTCAATATCTCCGGAAGCCATAGCTGCTATCTCTGCCGGACCGCCCTGAAACTGCACCAGCTCCGCCGTTATCCCGACTTCATCAAAGAATCCTCCGTCCCTGGCAGCGATAATCGCAGAGGCGCTTCCCATGTTTGGCATATAGGCGATTCTTAGCTTTCGTGGAGAGAATTCTTTTTCTGGCGCTGATGTTTCAGAGCTCTCCTGTACTGTAGTAGACTCCTGCAAAACCGGAGACTTCCCTTGGGTGCTGCATCCGGATGTTGTCGCTATCACCAGAGATACCGCCATTGCTGTTGTCATTGCCCCCAAATTGATTTTTCTTTTCATCGTTTACTCCTTTCTTGTTCTGTTATAAAGTTACGTAACTATATAATAAAACAATATTTCGTTATAGTCAATATATCGCCAGAAATTCCCTTAAAAGATAATGTATTTAGAGAAGCAGTGGCAAAAGGTACGCCAAGGGAAAGGGGAGATCAGCAACGGGAAATTCTCTGTTCCTTTTTCCGGTTTCGTTCCTTTGTCTAAATGAGATTGCTTAAAAGGGTGTTGCCCCATCAATGCCATTGACTGATTGCCATTGATGGGACAACACCCCTCTTGTTTTTTATTCTCTTTCTTAAATTCACTGACCATTCCGTCTGTTACAATCATTCTCTACTGCAACGCCACCATCTGAGCCGCTACGGTCTCTGCTTCTTCCTCCGAGAAATATCCGCAGGCTTTCATTCTCCTAAGCACCTGCATCTGTCGCTTCTCTGCCAGTTCTTGACTCTTCGTCGGTGCATATCGTCCCGGTGCATTCGGGATGCCGGCCAACAGTGTGGACTCATACTCATTCATCTCCACCGGTTCTTTCCCGAAATATCCGCGGCTAGCATCTCCAGCTGTGTAATAACCATCACCAAAATAGATGCTGTTCACATACAGCTCCAGAATCTCATCCTTCGTATACTTCTGCTCTAGTTCTAACGCCACAAATACCTCAGCCACCTTCCGCGTCAGTTCTTTCTCCTGAGTAAAATACAGATTCTTTGCCAGCTGCTGCGTGATCGTGCTTCCTCCCTCGACATAACGTCCTGCCTGAATATCATGAAGTACTGCCCGCCCGATCGCAATCGGATCGATCCCAAAATGACGATAAAATCGATGGTCCTCCACTGAAATCACTGCGTTTTGGTAAACCTGCGGCAGCTCCTTTAGTGGCGTATAGCCTTCTTTATTCCGAACAGCAGCGACCTTATCCTCCAGGCTCATCTCTGCCGTCGCATCGCGATACATCTCATATCCCTGTCCGGCAACGGTGAAACCAGCTAGCAGCATCACACTCATTACAAACAAAATCGCAGCCCGAAATAAATTTTTCCATCTCATAGAATCACCGCTCCTTTCTGACTTTTGTTGATGTTCTCATTATATCATATAAATTTTCAAAAGACTTTAATGATACCTTAGAGAATATTGAATATTTTCCGACAATTCTAACGTTATTCTTACGATAGTTACAAGACTATCACATTTTGTAACATTTCTATAAAAAACTTCTCTTACATTTTCTTTAATTCCATTCCCATTTTCGCCAAAATTCGCTATACTATTTCTGTAAATGACAAACCATTATCATCTGTACACAAATAATATAGGAGTCTGATTCGCATGAAAATACATCATATTATGAAAAAGTTTCTCATCTTCTGTGCCACCACTCTGACACTTTTTTCCTTCCCGGCCTTCGCGTCCCCTGATGATCCCGGAAATGCTGTAGATAACACCGCTATTTCCGATCCTTCGCCAACGCTCTGGATCGTTGGCGATTCTACGGCCGCCGCATTTGACGATACTACCTACTACTATCCCCGCTATGGCTGGGGTACGCAACTCAGCCGATATTTCCAGGGAATCTCCATTGAAAACCTGGCTGTGTCCGGTACCAGCACACAGAGTTTTCTGCAGACTGCTCAATACCAGCGATTACTCCAGGAAATGCAGCCGGGAGATTATCTGCTGATCGGCTTCGGACACAACGACGAAAAACCCGAATCCCTTCGCTATACCAATCCCAACACCTCGATCTCCACCCCTGGCTCCATTCAGAACTATTTATACGAATCTTATATCCGTCCAGCACAGGAGCGCGGCGTATCCCCATTGCTGTGCACCCCGATCGTCCGTCGCGACTTAGGGAACAATTACACGGGCGCCAGCGGCCACATTACCAATCCACAGACCACCATTGAAGGCACTTTCGAGGGCGGCGATTACGCCAAGGCCATCCAGCGTGCCGGTGTTGCCAAAAATGTACCAGTTCTCGATCTGACGAAGCGAACTCGTGACATTTACACCCAATTAGGCGCCCAGGGTGTCAAAGATCGCCATGCCCGTAGTTCCTCCCGGGAAGCCAGCATCGACAACACGCATACCAATCTCTACGGCGCTGCCTACAATGCCTGGCTGATCGCCGACGAGCTTGCCAAGACCAGTTGCTCTCTGAAAAATTATCTTGCTGAAAATATCACCGCACCCGATCCTTCCCTTTTGTCTGTAAACCCGCTCTACCAGGAACGTACTTTTCAGCGCCCCGATAAAGAAAGCGCCCATTGGCCCACTATCGGAGACTGGAAAGGCACGGTATTCGGAGATATCGATGCCTATGAATATCTCAATGACATTTACTTCCATCTGTCTCCTTATGAAGATGAGATGATCTGGATGAAAGCTGGCCGTTTTGAGGGAAATGACAGCTCCACCGTAGGTGCCAGGGTGGGAAAGATCTCCACCACCACCGATGGAATTGCCATGTATTACCAAGAGATTCCCGCTGACCGCAATTTCACTCTTTCGGCCGATGTGACTATCTATCATCTCGATCCCAACAACCAGGCTTCCTTTGGTCTGATGGTACGTGATGACATTTATCTTGACACTGTGACCAGCGATACTTTAGGCGACTATGTAGCCGCCGGACCACTGATGCTTGGTTCCGATACGCCCTGGAACTGTTTCGCTCGTAAAAACGGCGTGCTGACTCAAGGAGGAACCGCTTCCCGGATCTATCAGCCGGGAGAGATCGTTCATGTGGAAATTCGCAAAACTTCCGATGGCTATACCTGCACCTTTGGCGATAACGCCCCCATATCCGCAGGTTTTGATTTTCCACTGACAACGATTGATTCCGAATATGTATATGCTGGAATGTTTGTGGCTAGAAGCGCCGAAGTGACATTCTGGAATGTTAATCTAGAATTACAATAATTTACTTTCCCTAAACAGTTACTTAATAAATCCTCACTATAAATTCAATATCATGATGTTGGGGTCAAAAGGTAGTTTACATTTGAATTGTTTTAATTGTATTAAAATTAATTGAAATTATATTCTCAAATGTTCCTACAAAATATATCAAAATAACACACAATTCAAAAACAATTGCTGCATTTTATATATTCGTGACCTTTTACCCCCAGCATCATCTCATTCAGACAAGAAAACAAAAAAACGCAGCCCAGGAAGCGGGGAGCGAAACAGCGAGAAATCGTCTGTGGATTTTGACTTTGCAGAGATTTAGAAGTCCTTAAATGCCTGATTTTAGGAATTCTTAATCTCGAAACCGGAAAAAGGAGCAGACGATTTCTCGCTGTTTCGCTCTCCGCTTCCTGGGCGTACCCTTTGCCATTTACCACCCTCTCTTCCAAACGAAACATCCCCAATTCTTCATTCAAACAATCCCATCACCTTTACATAATCCTCTGTCTTATCCCGCATCAGTTCCAGACCTCTTGCCAAGTTTTCCAAAGAAAACCGCTGCGAGATCATCGCTGCCGGAAAGATTTTCTTTCGATCCAACCTTTCAATCACATAATGCCAGTCATCCTCAAATTCCCGAGTATAAGAAGAATTCCAAGTGCCAAAAACCGTCAGCTGATTGCGCAGAATCTTCCAATACACCTCTTTTTCCAGCGTCATATCCGAATAAGGATTCCCCACCAACACCACCTTCCCTGCTGGTGCCGTACCATCTACAGCCAAAGCATACGTCTCCTTCTTTCCCACACACTCAAAGTATCGGTCCACTCCCACTCCACCTGTGCGCTCCATCAGCCATTGATGCTGATTCTGCCTGCGGCTATCACAATAACAGGATTCTTCCAGTCCCAGCTTCAACGCCAGTTCCTTCTGGAAGTCTTTATTCCCTATGGCATAAACCTCCCGAACTCCGGCTTCTTTGAGAAACATCAAAAGCAGCAGACCAATGGTTCCCAGCCCGCAAACGGCTATTTTACATAAAAGCTCCTCGTCCGGCAAATTTTCTCTATCCGATATCGCCATCTTACCTGTCGCATGAACGGCCGCCCCCATGTCTTTATTTGGTAACATTCTCCTCATCGCATGAACGGCTACTGCCATAGGCTCCAACATCGCTGCTTCCTCAAAACTCACCTGTTGCGGAAGCGAAATCAGATTCCACACCGGAACCACCACATATTCCGCAAACCCGCCATCCCGGCGAGATCCCAGATAATCGTAATTCCGGCACATTTCAAATTGCTTTTTTTGACAAGGACCACAAACTCGACAGGGAATCAACGGAAATACCCCCACTCTTTGTCCCAGCCATTTCTTATCTACATCCTCTCCCAGCCCTACTACTTCTCCCGAAAATTCATGTCCCGGAATCAACGGATGCCTGTGAGCACCAGTCCGATAGATTCTAGGTATATCAGAACCACAGATTCCGACTGCTTTCACAGCAATTAATACCTCCCCCAATCCCGGCGTCGGCGTCGGCACATTCTCAAATACTAGATTATCGATTCCATGTAATACCCACGCTTTCATCTTTTCCACTCTCCTTCAGCAATCATTTTACAGAATCTCTCCAGATCCGCCTTGGTTGTAATCTTAAAATTCCCCTCGTCTCCAGGAATCATGGCAATATCCATTCCTGCGAGAATTGCTGGCTCCGTCGAACCATTAATCTTCAGAATATCATCTGGCAGAAGTCGCCGATTCGCCTCATAATACCGTCCCAGAACAAAAACTTCCGGGGCCTGCCCCGCGTAAATAGTACTGCGATCCAAAAGCTTCTCCACTCTCTGTCCATCCCGACTGTAATAGACGGTATCCTTCATCGGCAGCACCGGCATAGCCCCGTCATGTCCCACTGCTCCCTGCAGGCAAGACGAAATCTGCTCCATCGACAAAAGCGGTCTCGCCGCATCGTGCACCAACACATAAGCCCCTTCCTCGCCATAACCGCTCACATCTTCCAGGCCGTGAAAAATCGACAACTGCCGATTTTCTCCTGGCAGCGAAAATCCACGAAACTTCGACTCCCACAGCCCCCGCGACAGCCTCTCTCCACACTGGACAATCGTCTTCTGCCACTCGGGATCGGCCACAATCTGAACCGCGTCAATGTCTGGGTGGGCAAATAATGTCTCCATACAATAAGCACAAATCCGTTTGTCGCCTGCTATAATATACTGTTTGGGGATATCGGAGCCCATCCGACTCCCGGTTCCCCCGGATAATAATAAAGCAATGTTCATCGTTCGTTTCGCCTCTTTCTTCTTTGATTTCCAAAATCAGTTGCTATACATCCATTCTCAACTGCTATTCTTCCTAGTAAAACAAGTTTACATCTTCTTTCATTTTTCACTATGGTAACGTAAACAATTCTTTCTTCTCTTTGGTCTTCGCCTCCATACTATGATTATACACCAGACATTCATAATCTTCTATCAGCTTCTGGTAAGGGCATGTCTCGGATCGGGCCTCTTCCCAGCTATAAAAGTCTCCGTTCTTTTCCAGACATCCTATGGGGTGCACTACCGGAATGCTCTCCGACATTTTCAGCAAGAATTGTTGAAAAGGCGTCATTTCCAGATTGGCCAGATCCAACACATGTGAAGACAAAAACACAGCTCCTAACCGTCCCATTTCTCTTTCTGGTTGTTCATAATTCGTCCAGATCACAAAGGGGGTTTCATACCACATCAGGCGCTTTGCCGCCGGTACTTCTTCACTGGGAATCCCATAAATCTCATCAAAAAACGCATCCTCCACTCCTGGCTGGTGATCCCCAAACATAACAATCATCGTTGGTTCTTTACAGGCTGAAAAATATTCCGTAAGCTCTCGAAACGCCTCATCCGACCGCCTGACCAGAGAAAGATACTGATCCGTCTTGGGATACTTTCCTCTCAGAGGGCCGGTCAGCCATACCTCTTCCTGAAAATTGTCATAAGTGCCTTCATACCCCCCATGATTCTGCATGGTAACATTAAATACAAACAGCTTATCTCGAGGATCTTTTTTCTGCTCTACCTGCTCGATAATTTTCTGATAATCACCGCGATCGCTGACATAATTGCGTATTGTTTCACATCCCTTATAATCATCCCCTGCCACAAACGCATCAAATCCCATATTGGTATAACACCGATCACGATTCCAGTTTTCTGCTGGATAAGGATGCATAGCCACGGTTTCATAACCCTGACTCTTTAATGTGCTGACCAAAGAATTCGTATCGGGTTTGACATAGAACTGATAAGCAATCACTCCCGAGGGCAGTAGCGCTATGGAATCTCCGGTCAAAAATTCAAACTCAGAGTTACTGGTCCAGGCGCCAAACACTGGTACGCACAGATTGCCCCGGACAGTATTCTTTTTCAAGCTTTTCAAATAGGGAAAATATTCCTGATTCGTGGAAAAATCTCCCACAACCCGCAGATCCGAAAGACTTTCATTCATAATACAGATCAGATTTACCGGTTGTATCTGGTCTTGTGTGGATTTTCTTTTTCCCTTCTCTTCCGTCTTCCCCTCTTCTTTAACCATTTCCCAGGACTCTTCATTTTCTCTAAAGACTTCCTGTAAAATCCTTTCTATTTCCTTCCCTGGATACTCGCGCGCGTTTTTTTGGGTATCTGCTTCGTTTTTGAATGCTTCTTCTCCCACCACCTGCTCATAGATCTCCTCCAATCGTGCCATCGAATAGCCCTCGGGCGGTGACTTTACCATATATTTCATAGAAATTGCCGTCACTAAGATATATCCCTGGTGCTGGTAAGTATCTTTCATTTCCCACATATTGATTTCCAAACCCTGTCCTGGCACGATAGACAGATAAAAATAAAACACAAATCCTACCGCTATTCCGGCAAATCCAATCCCACCAATCAGCCATTCTTTCCACCACCGCAATCTCGCAGGAAAAAGCATTACCAACAAGTTCAACCATAGCATAGCAATACCTGCCTCCCGCATAACATCGGTCAGCTCAATCACATAATTCTCTGCCACAGTCATGGCCGTTCCAATTGCCAACATATCCCACACCATGATCGGCGTACCACGAAATTCTTCCACCAATGCCTCTGCCACCGCCAGCAAAAATAGCATCGAAGAAACCACTGGTACGGCAATACGGCTGGTGCCACTGAAAGCAAAGAAAAATAAATAGAAAGCGCCAATCCACAAAATATTCAAAAGCGCCCGCGATTCCCCGATTTCTTGCAGATTACCAGTAATGGTTTCAAATATTATGTAAGAGAACAGCGGCATCAGAAAAAGCAGCAGGAATCCTGCCGCCCTCCAAAACAGCTTTATCTCAAATTTTAAAATTTTCTGACATTTTCTGGCTGTCATTCTCTTCCCAATCCTCTCTGCCACTTCACAGATTCTCTTTTGTTACATTTTTGTATTAGTCATTCTCCTTGCCCCAATGGGAAATGACAAAATACTTGTCGCTCTTTTACTTCCCGACACCCCGGTACCTTCTGGCGGCAAATGTCCTTTGCGTATGGGCATCGGGTATGAAAGCGGCAACCGGAAGGCGGATTCACTGGTGAAGGAATCTCTCCGGACAATAGTTCTTTCTCCTGGCTGCGCAACCGCGGATCCGCTTTGGGAATCGCATTCAGTAAAAAGCGGGTATAAGGATGTAACGGCTGTTCATATAACTCTTCTGTATTTCCAATCTCGCATATACTTCCCAAAAACATGACACATACCCGATCGGCAATAAATTTCACCACACTCAGATCATGGGAGATAAACAGATAGGTCAGACCATATCTTGCCTGCAGATCCTTCAAAAGGTTTAGCACCTGCGACTGGATCGACACATCCAACGCGGATACTGGTTCATCACAAATAATCAGTCGTGGATTTAGCGCAATTGCCCGGGCTATTCCAATCCGCTGCCGCTGGCCACCGGAAAACTGATGGGGATAACGGTTGTAAAATTCATGAGCAATTCCCACCTCTTGCATCAGCTCCCGCACCCGCGCCTCCCGCTCCTTCTTATCTCTCATGCCATAAGTCAAAAGCGGCTCGCCAATGATCTGTCCCACACTCATCCGCGGATTTAGCGACGCGTACGGATCCTGAAAAATAATCTGCATCTCTCTGCGAATCCTGGAAAACTCCGCCTCGCTCATCCCGACAATTTCCTGTCCCTGATATAAAATCTCGCCAGCCGTCGACGCCAACAGTCGAATCAGTACTCGTCCCAAAGTGCTTTTTCCACAACCGGATTCCCCGACTAAGGCCAGTGTCTCTCCCTCATAAATCTTCAGGTTGACATCAGTCACTGCATGTACCACCTGAGGATTTTTTCTACTCCCGCCAACTGGGAATTCCTTCACCAGCTTCTTTGCCTCCAAAAGCACCCGGCTCTCCCTGTCTTTGCTACTCATCCAACTGTCCTCCACTTTCATACTGGAAACATCTCACTCCATGGCTGTCTGTCTCATGGTCATTTTTCGCCTCATACAGACAAGGCTTCTCCACAAAACATCTCTCTTGCGCCTGATCACAACGAGTGCAAAAGCTGCATCCTTTTGGCAGATGCAAAAGGTTTGGCACCACGCCCTCGATAGTATAAAGTCTCTCTGCTTTCTCATCAAGTTTCGGAATGGATTTCAGCAAACCTTGCGTATAAGGATGGCTGGGATGTTCAAAGAGAGCAAACGTCTCTGCCTGCTCCATAACCTTCCCAGCATACATCACATACACATAATCACAAACCTCCGCCACCACCCCCATGTTGTGCGTGATAAGAATGATCGACGTTCCCTGCTCCTCACACAACTTTTTCATCAGCCGCAAAATCTGCGCTTCAATCGTCACATCCAGCGCTGTCGTCGGCTCGTCCGCGATCATCACCTTCGGCCGGCAAACCATTGCCATGCCGATCATCACCCGTTGGCGCAGCCCACCGGATAACTGATGCGGGTAACTATAATAGCGCTTCTCTGGCTCCGGAATTCCTACTGCCTGGAAAATATCAAGTACCCGCTCTCTTGCTTCATTCTTAGTCACCTTCTGGTGCAACAAAATCGCTTCTTGCACCTGCTTTCCCACCGGATAGACCGGATTTAAAGAAGTCATCGGCTCCTGAAAAATCATTGAAATCTCATTTCCACGCACTTGTGAAAGTTCTTTTCGCGTCAAATGAGTAATATCTCGTCCATTTAGAATGATGTTTCCTCCTACCACCCGGCCCGGATAGCGCAAAAGTCCCATCACCGACATTGCCGTCATACTTTTTCCGCAACCGGATTCTCCCACAATACCGACGATCTTCCCTGGCGGTACCTGAATGCTGACTCCATCCACTGCCGGCACTTCACCTTTGGCCGTAAAGAAATGAGACCGCAAATTCCTGATGTCCAATACCATTGCTTCCCTCATCCGTTCTCCTCCCCTACTGCTCCTTCAAATAGGGATCTAGCACATCCCGCAGGCCATCTCCCAAAAAATTAAACGCCAATACCACAATCATGATCGCCACACTGGGGGCAATGGAAAGCCACGGTTCTGAAAATAAGTACTTTTTGCCCCGAACCACCATCAGTCCCCAGCTCGCCGAAGGCGGTTGGGCCCCGATTCCCAGAAAACTTAATGACGCCTCCGACAAAATCGCCGACGGAATATTTAAGGTAAACAGAACAATCAGCGAAGGCAGACAATTTGGCAGAATATGCCGGAACATGATCGTCCATTTCTTCACTCCGATCGAGCGCGCTGCTTCCACAAACTCCTTTTCTTTCAACGATAGCGTCTGTGAACGTACAATCCGGGCTGTTCCTGCCCAGTTCACCAGACTTAAAGCAATAAAAATATTGATTAAGCCGCCTCCCATCGTATACATGACCACCATCGCCAACAACAAAGACGGAAAAGCCAACATCACATCGGCTAAACGCATAATAATAAAATCTGTCTTTCCCCCATAAAATCCGGCACAAAGTCCCAATATCGTACCGATTGTCATGGAAATCAAGGTCGGAACCAGTCCTACCGTCAGCGAAATCCGCGCACCAAAAATAATTCTGCTCAGCACATCGCGCCCTAATTCGTCCGTCCCCAGCCAATGAGCCATGCTGGGATCTTGCAGCCGGTCAGTCAAACTTTGTGCCAGATGATCATAGGGCGCTACCAGCGGCGCATACACTGCCGCCAAGAGCATCAGCACAATCACCAATGCTGAGAACGCCGCCATTTTATTTTGTCGCATCAGCGTCCTCAACTTATCCGCCCAGGTATCGGACTCGCCCAACTGTGCACTGGTCTCTTCCCGATCCGGCATACCAGCCCTGGCCATTCCTCCGACTCCCACAGCCGTCGCCTCTTTTTTCTTTTCCCGGCTCTTCCCTGTCAACCGTGCTCTCTCATCTGTCATATTCTCATCCTCCCGGCTTTTTCATCTGCCAGCTATTGTCTTCTGCCATTGCCATATTTTTATGCCCCTTCCCGAATCCTTGGATCCAAGACGCTGTAGAGCAGATCGGCGATCAAATTTCCTAATATAATCAAAATCGTGGTGAATACCACCGTTCCCTGCAAAAGCGGCATATCCCGAGTTTCAATGCCATTAACGGCCAGCCGTCCAATCCCAGGTACCCCAAATACGCTTTCTGTCAATACGGCCCCAGAAAGCATACTGGAAAGCTGCAAAGCCATCATAGTGACTACTGGCAACATGGCATTCTTTAACGCATGTCCTACAATCACCCCATTCTCCCGAAGCCCCTTGGCCCGCGCTGTCCGAATAAAATCATTCTGCATAACCTCCACCAAATTGGAACGAGTCATCCGGGCGATACTACCTGCCGAGTTCCATCCCAACGCAATCGCCGGCAAAATCATCGCCCGCAAAGAATCAAATCCCGATACCGGAAACCATTTCAGACGGAAGGCAAATACATACTGGAGCACCAGCGCTGTCATAAACACTGGCATAGAAACTCCCAGCAGCGCACTTCCCATGAACAGTCGATCTAACAACTTATTTTGTTGAATTGCCGCTACAATCCCGGCCACGATTCCGATCACCCACGCCACAGCTGCCGCCAGCAGCGATAGACGCACCGTATTGGGAAATGCATCCAGGATAATCTGAGTTACATTCCGGTTTAGCCGATAGGAAGTGCCAAAATCCCCCTTCAAGGCATTTGCCACATACCGGAAAAACTGGACAAACAACGGTTGATCTAGGCCCATCTCCCGGCTAATCTTCTCTATCACTGCCGGATTCACATGTTCTCCCATCATCGTAGTGACCGGATCTCCTGGCACAATCCGCAGCATGATGAAAATTGCCAACACTACCCCGATCAGCACAGGAATGGATATGGCAATTCGTTTCAGTATTCTGCTCAACACCTGTTTTTCCCCCTTCTGTCTCAGAAACTCTGCTATCAGAAATATTTCTTCTGCAGATACCTGCCTTTTCCTATCATGAAAAAATGCCGCAAAATCGATTTCTCCATTCTGCGGCATTCACTCCTCATGATTGCATTTTTGTCCAAAAGTCTCTTACTCGCTCAGAGAAATTCCATAATATGACCGATCGCTGACTCCGCTCCAAACAGGTTTGAAATTCTGCACCCGTTTGCTCACTGCCCACAGATGCATCCGGGAATACATCGGCACCCAGGCGGCATCCTCATGGATCAGTTTCTCTTCCAATGCCTGATACTCTGCTAATCTTTCATCCTCATTGACAATTCCTCGCGCCCCGCTGACCCGCTCCATAACCGCTGTATCTGGATAATTGATTGAGCGGATTTTTGTCTTCTCTGCATTGCCAAAAAAGGTATAAATAAAATTCTCCGGATCATTAAAATCTGCTGTCCAGGTGGACATAAAGGATCCCAACTCGCCAGCTTTACGGGTTTCCAGCCAGGTAGACTCATCATAATTTTTAATTTCAGCATTAATTCCCACGGCCACCAGCTGCTCTTTGATGATCTCTAACGCCATCGTCACCGTATCCGAAGCCGAAGCATCTGCTGCCAGTTCCATAGTAAAACCATTGGCATAGCCGGCTTCTGCCAACAATGCTTTTGCTCCCTCAGGATCATAGCTGATCTTGGTCTGTCCTTCATTAAAACCAATCAGACCATAAGGATAAATCCCCTGCTCCACCTGTCCGCGTCCGCCGTACAAAGCATCCAGAATCGCCTGACGGTCAATGGCCATCTGCATTGCCTTACGTACCTTCACATCCTGGAATGGCTCAATATTAAAATTCAAAGTAAAATAGGTGATGCCCACCCGAGGCCCCTGTACAATCTGATCCGGATAAGTCTCCAAGAAGCGATCGGCCGCATCGGTCACAAAATCCAGATCTAACAGATCCAACTCCCCGCTCTCAAACATCATCGTCTGAGTCTCGGTATCCGGAATGATCTTGATCACCACTCCCGGCAATTCCGGAGTCCCTCTCCAATAGTCTTCATTTTTCACCAGTACCAGCTGGTCATTAAACGTCCAGCCAGCAAAGCGGAAGGGGCCCGTACCTACTGTAACTGCCGGATCCATACCGAACTGATCTCCTGCTGTTTCCGTCGCCTCACTGTCATAGATCGACAATCCTGGGGCAGTCAGGCAGGAAAGGAATGCAGCAAAAGGCTCCTTCATCGTAATCTTAACCGTATAATCATCTATTTTCTCCACGCCTTCCAACGTGTCCGCACTGCCTTCAATCACTTCCGCCGCACCTTTCACCTGATCTAACAGCTCTGTGTTCACACCATTTTCCACTGTCAGCAAGCGATGGAAGGTATAAACCACATCGTCAGCCGTAAAATCATTGCCATTATGGAATTTGACTCCCTGACGCAAGTGAAAGGTATATTCCAAGCCGTCTCCAGAAATCTCCCAATCCTCTGCCAGACTGGGTACAATCTTAGAAACGCCCCCATCTTCCACTTCAATATCCAACAAACGGTCATAAATATTCTGCGGCAATGTATAGTCCTTTGTCGTCTTCTGCACATCTGCTGTCTGAATATCGGCATTCAACACATCAATCATAAATCCTGTGGTATCCACCGCCGAATCTCCAGCCGCCACAGTTTCTGTCGTCTCTGTAGCAGTTCCTGAAGCAGGCTCTGTATCCGCTTTGCCTGTATCATTAGAATCGTTGCCGCCTCCGCAGCCAGACAACACCAGCCCCAGAGTCATCGCTGTGGCAAGCGCTAGGCTCCATTTCTTTTTCATAATTTCCATCCTCCTCATTCTCTTCGTCATACCTGCTAAAACGCCGGATTTTTATAGGATACTCTCTTGAATAAAAGAGATCGGTATTGTATCGGATATGATAAAAAATGGTGCAATTCCACCTTGGGTTGCACCTTTGCGCCTGCGCATGTATGTCGGAACTTTACCTTAATGTTCAAATAATACCACATAGATATTTAATTTTCAACTGTTTTTTCTCTCCAAATGCGGTCTCTGATTCCTTCTTTTACCTTTTAACACTCATCGGAAAAGAAAATCTCTTCCCAGATAGCCCCCCATTCCAAGCAGCTTTCATGCCACTTCTTCCATGCCTCTTGTGCTTCTGCCTGTAACCGTTCATACTCTTCCCTATCTTTGTTTGCCCCGCTTTGTCTCTCACTCATCCCCGTTATATCCGCACGTTCCCATCTGCCACAACCATCAGCCAATTCCCAGTATTCTCGGCTTTCCTGCCATTTCCTCTGCCATTTTTCAGCCATGGCTTGTTTCTTTTCATAATCCTCCCTGGCCGCCTCCATTTGTTCTTTCCCTGGCCGCAGACGCCAATCTTCATAGGCTTCTTCTTCCGGAATCTCTCTCAAGCAGTGATGTTCCTTTCGGGGAACGGCACGTAAGGATTCGATCAATGCCTGATCCTCTGCCCGTACCCCAGCTGACAGATCTGACCCCTGGCTTTCTCGTCTGCGTCTCTCCAGATAATGTTCATAGTCAAAAGGATAAAAAAAAGCCTGTCCCTTTTCAAAAATCAGTATGGACTCTGCCACTTGCCGAATAAAATAACGATCATGGGACACAAAAAGAATCGTCCCTTTATAGGCGCGAAACAAAGATTCCATCGTTTCCTTCGCCGTAACATCCATATGATTGGTAGGCTCATCCAAAATCAAAAAATTAGGCCGATTTTGTAAAAGCTCTGCCAGTACCAGCCTGGCTTTTTCTCCGCCAGACAAATCCTGAACCCGCCGGGAAACCTCTTTTCCCCGAAAAAGATAAGCACCCAAAATCGAACGGGCCTCCTTTTCCGTCAATACCGGAAAACAGCCATGAAAATGTTCCAGCACACTTTTCTCTGACTGAATCTGCGACGAATGTTGATCAAAATAACCGATCGTCACCTGATTCCCTAACTTCCACTTTCCTTCCAGTGCTGGCAGGCATCCGGCTACTGTCTTCAAAAAAGTACTTTTTCCCACACCATTTGGTCCCAAAAGCCCGATTTTTTGCCCCCGCCGAATCCGCAACGACAGCTCCAGTAAAGGCCGATCGTATCCCAACTTTAGATGTTCTGCCTCCAGCACCCATTTTCCACCAAAAATCAGCGGATGAATCTCCTCCATAAACAGATGCGCTTCATCCAACATGGGCAAATTCACCTTTTCCATTCGCTCCAATTGCTTTCTTTTCGCACGGGCAAAAGCGGCTTTGGTTGGCTTATGTTTGAAACGTTCAATCACCTGTTCCAAACGGGCAATCTCCTGCTGTTGCCGCTCCCAGGCTTTTATTTGCAGACGGGCATTCTTTCTTTTCTGTTCCCGATACTGGGTATAATTCCCTGGATAGCGAACCATTGCTCCTCTCTCCAGTTCCCAAACGACATTCGCCACCTGATCCAAAAAAAACCGATCATGAGAAACCATCACCACTGCATGCTCATACTGCTTTAAATACGCTTCCAGCCACCGAACCGTCTCCATGTCCAGATGGTTGGTAGGCTCGTCCAATAATAAAATATCTGGCTTCTGCAACAACAGACGAATCAGCGCAATTCGCGTCTGCTCGCCTCCCGAAAATTCTGTCAACCGTCTTTTTTTATCCTTTTTACAAAACCCAAAGCCAGTAAAAAGCATATCGTATTCCCGTTCGTATGCAAAACGCTCCCGCTCATATTCGGCTCCGCCCGGACAATGCTCTAAAAGTTCTTCCTCCACGGTTCTGCTGCTGTCTGAAAAAGCCTGTTGCTTCAACATGCCTATTGTGAGACGGCGGGACTGTTCGATTCCTGGGCCATTTCTGCGATCCTCCCGATCCAGCTCGAGCTCTCCGGCGATCAGGCGAAGAAGCGTAGTCTTGCCCGCTCCATTTCTCCCTACAACAGCAATTTTTTCTTTTCCCTTGATTTCAAAATGAATATGTGACAAAATCGGATGTCCGCCCAGGGACACGGTTCCATCGTTGATCTGATACAGCATTTCTGTCTCCTTGGTTCCGCCCTCTGCCTTAAAACTGCGAATAGATAAAGGAAGATATATCATATCCCTTCCCATAACAGCCAAATACCAGAATCACCAGTAATATTGCAAAACATGCCATCGTCCGCATTCCTTCTGTACTTAGAATTTTTTGTTCTCCTTTCTTCTCCCGCCACAGGGAAATCAAAAAAAGCAGTAGCAAGCCAATTAGCAAAATCACAAAATCTGCCGTTCCCAACCCGGAATAAAATATCCCTTCTGCATATTCTGGATGCAGCCCTCGCTGAAACATTCCTTTTAAGATCTCTCCTGCCATAGTCAGGGAATCCGACCGAAACAGTACAAATCCAATCATAATCAGTATAAAAGTGCGAACTTTTCGCAAAAATCGCAAAACCGGCGCTGTCCGCTTTATTCGAAGTATCCGGTAACATTGCTCCGTCAACGGCTCTGACATCGCTCCAGCAATCATATAGACGCATTGCAAAAGCCCCGTGCCAATGATAAAAGTCCATTTGCCTCCATGCCATAGTCCACTCAGCAAAAATACCACTATCGTATTGAGATACTTTCGCAGCGTTCCTTTCCGGTTTCCTCCCAAAGGGATATAGACATATTTTCGCAGAAATGCTCCCAGCGTAATATGCCATCTGCGCCAGAATTCTGACACCGATTCGGAAAAGAAAGGTTGCCGGAAATTCTCAGCCAATCGAACGCCAAACAATTGTGACACTCCCAAAACCAAATCCATACAACCACAAAAATCGGTATATAGCTGTAAGGTAAAGGCAGCGGCCGCCATCACCAAATACCATCCACCATAAGAAGCATAATCTCCGTATATGGTATCTACCATAATCGCCAAACGCTCCGAAAGCACCAACTTTTTAAACAATCCCGATAAAATCCTCAGACAACCATCCTGAAAATCAGTAAATGAAACGGGTGAGGGGACTCCCAGACTTTTTCCCGCCTCTTGCCACGAATCGATCGGCCCCTGAACAAAATGTCCAAAGTATCCCGTAAACAGAGAAAATGCCGGAAAAGAGCGAATTGCCAACGTCTCTCCCCGATACACATCAATGTCATACCCAATAATCATCAATATATAAAAGGAGATTCCTGCTAGCGCCAACCGCTCCTTCTCCTCAAATTCATATACCCGGCCTGCCAGCTCATAAAACGCTTCCTTTGTATAAGCCGGGAGATTCGCATATTTAAAATACGCCAACAGTCCCAACTGAAAAGCCACGGCGGCTAATAAAATTATTCTTTTTTGCTTTTCTTTGGTATCTGCAACATTTGCAAGCAAAAGCGCGGCGGCAAATCCCGCCGCCGTGCTGATAAACCAAAACACTATCGTCCCATATCCGCCGGCTGCTGCCATGAAAATCAGGCTCATCACCAGCAAAATCCACTTTTTTCCTGACGGCCTCACCATCCTGCTGATCACAAGCCCCACCACGGTCAGAATGAGAAAACCATACGATGTATAACTCATCACTTCTTCTCAGCTGCCAGATAGGTGATCGTCACTACCTTGTCATCCTTGAGACCACAATCAATAAGCAACTGCGTCTCGCCAAGAGTCACTGTATAAAGTCCCATCTCTCCCTTGGCTTCCGGATATGCCTTCTTTACCGCAGACGGCAGATCTCCTACTTTGATCCCTTCCTCTGTGCTTACCTCGCCGCCAGTCAGCAGAATCTCCTTCACTACTTCCTTCTTCCCCTGTTTCGTCGTAACGATCTCAAAATTATCGTAAATATATGCTTTCTCCGATCCACTGTCATCTGCACAGTTTACCAGTATCTTAGAACTTTTCTCCTTACCTAGAATCTTAAAAGCAGCATCGGCCGCCATCCCAACCTCTACCTGCTGTTCCTGATAGACAAAGGCATATTTCGTCTTTTGTTCTGCTGCCAATGAACTAAAAGAAACACCCCATGCCATCAAAATTGCCAGAGCCGTTGCGACTGTTTTTCTTCCTGTTCCTTTTCTTGTTCTCATCCTCTTATTCCTCCTGCATGGTATATTTACTGATATAGCCAAATCGTTCAAACTCTTCCTTTTGTTCTATCTTCTCTTTTTTATATTCCTCTAGGCGCTGGTTATATGCCTGAGCCAATCCTTCCTCACCACGAAAATCGGTCAGATCGTATCGTTCCCTCAGTTTTTCCCCCAACCATACAGACAGTTTCTCTGCCCCATAAACATTCAGATGCAATCCTTCATCGTACGTATCCGTGGACATATCAATCCCTATCTCATCTGCATATAACAGAGTATTGACATAATAAATTCCTTTTTTTTCTGCAAACTCGGTGATTTGCTCCTCATAGGGTTCCACCCACACCGGATACATACTTGGTGCCTTCATCAGCACCAGTTCGATCCCATTCTCCTGGCACAGTGTAACAATTTCCTGCAAATATCTCATGTTTTGTTCTGGAAATGTATAATCACTTCGTCTTCGTTCCGTTGGAAACTCGGTGTAAGGCCGGATGTCCGCCCGCAGATAATAACCTTGATAGCTCTTTAATGGTTTTTCCTGAAATACAAACCGAAAATCGTCTCCAGAAAGCTCACTCCATCTGCTGTGATAGCGAAGAATCGGAAAGAGATATTCTGCCAGAGACTCTTCCTCTCGCTTGCTGTTTAGGATTCCTTCCAGTTTGTCCTTTGACCACTTCATACCGTCAAAAACCATCCGGTTATATTCCTCTGAGCTTTGCTCTGCCACAGTCATTGCCTGTATGTTGAGAAGTACCACCTTTGGCTGTTCATATCGCAGTGCCTCCCGCAGTAAATAATACGATTGGGAAATTAACTGATTGGAATTTCCCCGGATATAACTGGTGATTCCATACTCCTCCCACAATTTCATAGGAGAAATATTTTCATAAGACTCACAATTACCGAGGATCAGCAATTCATGCCTGGTAGAATCCCGATAATATTCCTCGGTGAAATTCCCTTCGATCACAGTACCCATATACTTAGGAGTCAGAAGCATCTGCAGGAAAAACACAACACACAAAAATATTGCCAAACTGCCAGCCAAAATCCCGTATCGACTCCATTTTCCCTTTCTGTATTTCCTCATGGCGTCTTCGGATAGGCTTCAATATTATAGTTATGAGAACGCCAGCTCACCTGTTGCAAATACGAGGTAGGTACCAAGCACCAGTTACCGCCCAATCTACGGGGAGTCGCGTCAAAATGATACCAAGTCCCGTCTACATCCACCAGATTCCAGTAATGGTGATTGTCACTGGCCCGCACCACCTCTATGTTTGGCATCCCGGCCGCCATCAGCATGTAATGGGACATCGCATAATATTCATAACAGCAACCGGAATGTCTGCGAAAACCATAGACAGCCGCCTCCACTGGATCTCCGATAGGTCCACTGGTAGTATAAGTGGTATTGGCCCGCACCCAGTTATATATGGCCGCCGCTTTCTGTTGCTTCGACATGCTGTCATTGGTTATCTCGGCAACAATTCCCTGCGCGTGCGCATAGATTGCCTGTTCTGCTTCTGACATCTGTTGCGGTTCCCCATCCACCACCTCTCCCGATTCGTTCAAGGTATAACTTTTTCCGTCAACCACAATCTCTTGGGCACTTAACATGCTTCCGTTATTTCCCAATCGGTAATACTTCCCATCTGTCACAATCCAGCAGTTTTCTTTCATGTAGCCTTCCGCATCAAAATAATACCATTTGCGGTTAATCTTTTGCCATTGATCGGTGGGATAGGTTCCATCTGGATTGGCATACCACCATCCTCTCTCATCCTGTTTCCAGCGATTGACAACCCCAGGCCCACCGTCGGAATAGGCGGCTAGAGAACCGATCGTCATAGCCAAACTTAGTCCGATAACAGCGGTAAATGAGGAAACTGCCTTCTGCTTTTTCTTCATGTTTTTTGTAATCCTTTGCTGTTATTTAATATTTTTTTCATACTTCTTTTATATTATATCTACATGTTTCTGATATGTCAATTAAAAATGCCGCCAGGATTTACCAATGAAATCCCAACGGCATATTCATTTTTCTTACTTAAATCGTTTCTGCATCCACGCTTATTATTGCTCCACCTTTGGCAATGCCTGAATCGCCTTTGCCAGTTCTTCCTCAGAAGGAATCATATCACTCATCTGCCCATCATTAAATCGTTGGTATGCCATCATATCAAAATATCCGGTACCCGTCAGTCCAAAGACAATATTTTTCTGCTCTCCTGTCTCTTTACACTTTAAGGCTTCATCCACGGCCACCTTAATTGCATGGCTGCTCTCCGGAGCTGGAAGAATCCCCTCTACCTTTGCGAACATCTGGGCCGCCTTAAACACTTCCGTCTGTTCCACACTTCTAGCTGTCAACAGACCCTGATCATACAACTCGGATACTACAGAACTCATTCCATGATAGCGAAGTCCCCCGGCATGACTGGCAGAAGGAATGAATCCACTGCCCAGAGTATACATCTTTGCCAACGGACACACCTTTCCCGTATCACAAAAATCATAAGCATAGACACCGCGGGTCAGACTCGGACAAGATGCCGGCTCTACCGCAACAATCTGATAATCGGCTTCCCCTCTCAGCATCTGACCGACAAAAGGAGAAATCAGTCCTCCCAGATTGGAACCGCCTCCTGCACAACCGATAACCATATCTGCCTGAATCCCATACTTATCCAAAGCCGCCTTCGTCTCCAAACCAATCACCGACTGATGAAGCAATACTTGAGACAGTACCGATCCCAGTACATAACGATATCCTTCCTGACTCACTGCCGCTTCCACCGCCTCAGAAATAGCACAGCCCAGGCTTCCGGTAGTTCCCGGAAATTCTGCGTTCATCCTGCGGCCCACTTCTGTCTCCATAGACGGCGAAGGAGTCACCTTGGCCCCATAGGTCCGCATCACCTCGCGGCGGAACGGTTTCTGTTCATAAGAACATTTTACCATGTATACCTGACAATCCAGATCCAGATATGCACAAGCCATAGAAAGAGCTGTCCCCCACTGACCGGCTCCCGTCTCCGTAGTCACCCCTTTCAATCCCTGTTTCTTGGCATAATATGCCTGAGCAATTGCCGAATTGAGTTTATGGCTGCCGGAAGTATTATTTCCCTCAAACTTATAATAAATATGGGCCGGAGTTCCCAACTTTTTTTCCAAACAATAGGCACGCACCAATGGGGATGGACGGTACATCCGATAGAAATCTCGAATTTCCTGGGGAATATCAAAATATGGTGTCGTATCATCCAATTCTTGTTTTGCCAATTCCTGACAAAAAATTGCCGACAATTCTTCCAAAGTGACTGGCTTTAAAGTTCCAGGATTCAGTATGGGCGCCGGTTTTTTCTTCATATCGGCACGTACATTGTACCATTGTTTCGGCATCTCCTGTTCTTCCAGATAAATTTTGTACGGGATATTCTTTTCCATATTTGTTTCCTTTCTCCACCTTGGGTCTTTTTTATTCAATTAGTTTTAATTAAAAAAAACCCTATCCTATATCAACCATAGGACAGGAGTTCTCACTTCTGCGGTGCCACCTAAATTCATTCTTTACGAATGCACTTAATACCGTGTACTGACATACCGGCTCTGCTATAACGTGCAGACACGTCTCACCTACTTGAAAATACTCGTTCAGCTCGCCCTCCCGGGGCCATTCCCTGTCTTTCCTATCGCTGCAATCCCACCATCTGCGGCTCTCTGTATATATTCCGGACAGCTACTCTTCCCGATCACTGGTTTGTAACTAATTGACTTGGTGATAGAATAGACGAAAATAGGAAAAATGTCAAGAAATTTTTTTGTTATTTAACATCGAGATAACCTAATTGATCTGTGTCGTTTAAAAAGCACTTCCTTTTATTAACAATTTATGGTATATTATTTTTAAAGTCTATCGCTCATCTGTTCCTTAGGTATAGAACCCATGAACAAAAGTGCGAGCGGCTTTTATTCTGTCTATAGACAAAAACTATATAGGAAAAGGAGCACTAAGAACGTGACGGGAAAGCAAGAGGATTCCCTCGCCAGCCGAGGGATAAAACAAAGCCTGAATGGAAGGATATTAAAAAACACTACGCTTAATATTCTAATTTTGGTGGTCATATGTTGTGGTATTATGGCTTTTTCCTTGCAATCGCTTGCCAACAATATTTTGTTGGATAGCCTTCAGCCAATGGCTCGGCAGTCGGCTAAGACCGTGGAAGCCAACATCCATATGCTAGCGGATCGCATGATGACCATTGCCAGCAACCCTCGGATGAACACAGCGACTACCACCCGCTCGGACGGAACACAAACCTCTCATCCGGATACTGTGGCAACTATGGAAAACCGCAAGGCAGTACTGGAAGAAGCAGCCGAAATTTATGAATTTTACACGATTGCTTTGTATGGCTTAGATGGGCAGCTGGTACAGGGGCTCGAGAACGCGCCGGAAAACTTAGACAGCCGTTTTTTTGCGCTTTTAAAAGAAACGGACAATCTGACGATCGATTCTTCCACCACTTATCAAGACAAACTGGGCATTACGATGGGTATGCCAGTAAAAGAGAATGGCGAAACAGTTCTCTATGTGATGGGAGTATATAAATATGACACGCTCAATGATGTTATCAGCAGCATCAATTTAGGAAAAAGCGGCATGGCCTATATGGTTAATCAAGAAGGCATCGTTACCGGCCATCCCGATTCTTCTCTGGCCCTCAACAAAAGCTCACTGGTTCAGCTCAGTGACGGCAACGAAACTGCAGTGGAACGCGTGACCACTGGAGAAACAGGGGCAACCGAATTTCCCATCGATGGGGAACTGATGCTCGTGGCATTTTCCCCAATTCGAGGAACCCAATGGTCACTGGTCATTCAAATCCCTAAGTCGGATTACAACCATTTCATCAATGGGGCAATGCTTGTGTCAATTCTGGCCACCCTAACGGTTCTGATTGTTTCCATCCTGTTGATCCTGCGCCTTGCTCGTTCTATTTCCCGCCCAGTGAAACGCGTAACGGACCGGATGGTGGCTCTCTCCAACGGCGATCTGCATACAGATGTACTCCCCGTTAACACAAAAGATGAGCTGGAGGTCATGACACAAACGATGGACGCCACATTGGAAAGCCTGAATCGATACATATCGGATATCCAGCAAGTGCTGACACACGTTGCGGATGGTGATTTGCGTACAGAACCCCAGGTAGATTATAAAGGCGACTTCATGTTGATCCGTGGTAGCTTATGTACAATCACAGAATCGATGAACGAAACCCTCCTTGGATTCCGCGCCGCCGCAGATCGGCTTACTACAATGGCCACACACTTAAGCGGACAGTCCGTACAGTTGCATCAGGCTTCTCTCGATCAGAACCGCTCTACAGAGGAGTTAGTTCACGAGGTAACGCACGTGAAAGAACGACTGGCCGATGTCACGGAAAGCAGTCGCCAGACCCGTTCCCAGACGGAGGAGATCACGCGGCGCATTCAAAGTGCCAACGAGCAGATGGACGCCCTATCCTCCGCGATGGATGACATCAGCGCCAACGAACAGCAAATCACAAAAATAGCAAAAGATATTGAGGACATTGCCTTTCAAACCAATATTCTGTCGCTCAATGCTTCTGTGGAGGCCGCCCGTGCCGGAGCCGCCGGAAAAGGCTTTGCGGTTGTGGCTAATGAGGTAAAACAATTGGCTGCCAAGAGCGCTGAGGCCGCACAAAGAGCAACCGGCATGGTCAACAACACCAAGGCAATCATCCAGACTGGTGTAGTGCTGACTGCAGATACCGCTGATTCGCTCCATGCAATTTCTGATGTTTCTGCACAGATCAGCACCATTTCGGATCAACTGGCAACAGCAATACAGAGTCAGGAAATTGCTCTGACTTCTATGGAAGCACGGATCGCAACCATTTCCGACATTGCAGACCGCAATCTGCAAAACGCTGGGGAAACAGAGCAATCTAGCGGCTCGCTGGCAAAAGAAGCCGCATCGCTTCAGTCCCAGGTGCAAAAATTTATTTTAAAGGAGGCACACAGCAGATGAAACGAATTTTCTCTATAATTTTAATCCTTCTGCTGATGACATCGCTGCTGACAGCCTGCGAAAACCAGACGGAGCTTCAAGACGGATATTATACCGCCCAGGTATCCGAGTTCAGCCATGGCTGGAAGGAATATATCACCATTCTGGTAAAAGGTGGAGACATTATCTCTGTAGAATACAACGCGGAAAATGCCAGTGGCTTTATCAAAAGCTGGGATAACGCATATATGCAGACAATGCTCCATTCCAACGGCACCTATCCCAACGAATATACCCGCTATTACGCGAATCAGCTCTTAGAAGGCCAGGGCGAACATGAGATCGATGCTATTACAGGAGCATCCTCTTCCCATAAAACGTTTCAGGCACTATCTCAGGCTGTTCTGGAGCAAGCCCGGAAAGGAGATTCCAGTATTGTTTTTGTAGATATAACCCACTAAGTCCTAAAAAAGGTCGGCTCCCAAAACCAAAAGTCTCGTCCCATAGATTTTGGGGCTACATAACGAGGGTGTGTTAATGTATTGATAACACATCCTCGTTTTCTTTGACATTAAAAAAATCCTGCATACATAGCAGGATTTTCCGTCTATAGCAAGTCACACTAAAGGGTGTTATAAAATAAGTCCTCCTCTTGTCAATACCTATCCAAATGACATTGTCCCCTATCCTCAATCTGTTTTCATAAAATACCTCTTTTATCTTTAAACTCCCCCGGAACGATTCTTTAACTTAAACCTTTCCACAAGGCTCTTCATAAGCTGTGACTGACTGGACAATTCTTCACTTGCGGCCGCGCTTTCCTCAGCCGTTGCCGAGTTTGTCTGTACCACACTGGAAATCTGGTCAATCCCCATGGTAATCTGAGAGATGGAATCAGCCTGAATGCTACTGGCCTCTGAAATCTGTCCGATAATACCTGCCATTTCATTTACGCCATTTACTGCCTGGAATAGGGATTGTGCTGTCTCGTCAGCAATGCGGGTTCCGTTTTCTACTGCTTTTAATGAATTTTCAATCAAAACCGAAGTATTCTTAGATGCCTCTGCGCTTTTGCTTGCCAGATTACGGACTTCATCGGCCACTACAGCAAAACCTTTTCCGGCAGCACCTGCCCGAGCGGCTTCTACAGCAGCATTAAGAGCAAGGATATTGGTCTGGAACGCAATATCTTCAATTGTCTTAATGATTTTACCGATTTCATTGGAGCAATTACTGATATCACCCATTGCCTGTATCATCTGCTGCATTTTTTCGTTGCTCACGTTCATTTCCGCACGGATGCTACCTGCTTTTTCATTGGCTTGTCCTGCATTATCTGCATTCTGCTTCACTTTGTTGGAGATTTCATTAATAGTAGCAGCGAGTTCCTGCACAGAACTTGCCTGCTCGGTTGCCCCCTGGGAAAGAGCCTGGGCGCCGTTGGATACCTGTGCTGACCCACTTGCAACCTGAGCGGAACTTTGGCTGATTTGCAACATCGTGTCGTTGAGCTTTTCTGCAATGCCCCGGAAAGAAATCAACAGTGGATGAAAGCCCCCAGTATATTCTTCTTCACAGATAGAATCCACCGTAAAATCTCCGGTAGCCATTTTAGCAAGAAATTTATTCTCATCATCAATGATAAGCTGAAGCTTATGAATTAATCTGCGTACCTGCGCAGCGAGAACACCCAGTTCATCTTTAGAAGTATAGGAAATCTCCACATCCAAATCGCCTTCTGCCATTCTTATAGCAGCGTTCTCGATTTCAGAAATCGGGATCTTAATCAAGCGTATAATCACAAATGAGAAGAAAACCCCCACAAGAATAATTGCCACGATAACTGCTGCCATAAGGAAAATGGCCGTTTTGTATAGGAAAAAGCTTTCCTCTGTTGCAGCGTCACTACCTTCTGTATTGTAGACGATAATGTCATGAAAAGCGCTGTTTAAAGAATTGTAAAGTTCTACACATTCACCTTCCAAAATAGCACGTGCCTCTTCCGAGCGACCCTGCTTGGCTAAGGTCATCATTTCTTCATCTGCTTTATCATACTGATTCCACAGATTCATTGCATTTTCATAGAAATTTCTTTCTTCTTCATCGATTAACCCCCCATAAGTGGCTAATAGGGTATTCATCTCTTTTTTCTCACTTTGGAGGTACTGAAGGCTAGATGCCTCTACATCATCCGAAATTGCAGTCAAATATCCTAATTCATTCAAACGGATATTCGAAAGGGTAGTATTCAAGTCCCTTGCCGTATTAATGCTGGGAAGCCAACTGGTTGATATATCACTTGTCATGTCATTCATCCGGCCCATAAGACAAAATGACATACCGCCAATCATCAACATGCCAATCAACGCGACTCCTATGAGGACATAAAGTTTAAATCTGATTTTTAAATTTTGTATGTAACGGATCATATCTCCAACCTCCTTTTATATTCCGTCTCCCATAGCTGCCAATTATGAAAAATAATCATTATATTCTATCCTACTTATTTTTCATACAGCATTTTTATTAATATATCGGCACATTTTTCCTTTTTAATAAGTAAAATTTAAAAATATAATCGCTACTAACTCCATAATATCAAAAACAAAAAGAGAGAGCTCCAATGTCATTAAGATAAGGAAACGAAAAGCATAGTCAAGGAAATGAGGCGAAAACCAACGCCAAACCGTCTGCGGGATTTTAGGAATTCTTAATCTCGAAACCGAAAAAAGGAATAGACCATTTTCTATGGCTTCTCTCCCCGCTTATTTGTATCTGCCATGAGTGACTATCTCTCCTTCCGTCTCACTAAATATATCATTTATTTCCGGTTTGGTGTTACAACTTTATTATATCATCTCACCTCCAACTTGTCAGCCCATATGTACCACCGACTGATAGGCTGTGGCTAAATCATAAAAGCCACCGCTCCGTTTTCCATTACCCCACTTTTCAGATAGCGTTTAATGAGCTGTATTATATGTTCATCCTTCACGTTCTTTCGAAGGAAATTGATAAGGATTACGTGATTGAGAGTATCAAAATATTTCGATAAATCCAATACTACTGCAAATGTGTAGCTTTGCTCTGCATACGCCTTCACTTTTTGTATTGCGTCTTTTGCTCTTCTGTTTGGACGGTAGCCAAAGCTACCATCCATAAACAGTGTTTCCTAGATTGGCACTAACTGCCCAGTTATTGCCTGTTGAAGTGTTCGGTCTATCACTGTTGCTTTCGACTATACCCTTCCCACTACTGGGCGGATTCGGGCCTTTAACCCGTTAGAAACGTGCTCCGCTAGGCGCACATAAAAAGAGAGATACCCAATATTTTACTATTGAATCTCTCTCTTTTTTTACATTAAACTATATCTAGTAGTCGTCACACTACAATACCACTATATGATTACCTATCCAAGGTTAATAGCCGCCTGTGCTGCCGCCAAACGCGCGATCGGCACCCGGAACGGGCTACAAGATACATAATCCAAACCAATCTTATGGCAGAACTCTACCGAAGTCGGATCGCCGCCATGCTCGCCACAGATACCTACATGCATGTCCGGACGTACTGGCTTGCCAAGCTTGATAGACATCTCCATCAGCTTGCCCACACCGGTCTGATCCAATTTGGCAAACGGATCATTTTCAAAAATCTTGGCATCATAGTAAGCATTCAAGAACTTACCTGCATCATCACGGGAGAATCCATACGTCATCTGAGTCAGATCATTCGTACCAAAGCAGAAGAACTCAGCTTCCTTGGCAATCTCGTCAGCCGTCAGAGCTGCTCTGGGAATCTCGATCATGGTACCAACCTCATACTTCAGGTCAATATTTGCTGCTGCAACTTCTGCGTCAGCAGTCTCAACCACAAACTTCTTCACATATTTCAGCTCTTTGATATCTCCAATCAGCGGAATCATAATCTCCGGAACAATATTCCAATCCGGATGAGCCTTCTTTACATTAATAGCAGCACGAATCACAGCCTTAGTCTGCATCTTAGCAATCTCCGGATAAGTTACCGCCAAACGGCAACCACGATGACCCATCATCGGGTTAAACTCATGCAGAGAATCGATCATCGCCTTGATATGCTCCACGCTCTTGCCCTGAGCATCTGCCAACTTCTTGACATCCTCTTCCTCTGTGGGAACGAACTCATGCAGCGGCGGATCTAAGAAACGAATAGTAACTGGGTTGCCTTCCAATGCTTCATACAACTTCTCGAAATCGCTCTGCTGCTCGGGAAGAATCTTTTCCAAAGCTGCTTCTCTCTCTTCTAAGGTTTCTGCACAAATCATCTCACGGAATGCATCGATACGATTGCCCTCGAAGAACATATGCTCGGTACGGCAAAGGCCGATACCTTCAGCGCCCAGCTCTCTGGCTTTCTTCGCATCAGCCGGAGTATCTGCGTTGGTTCTTACTTTCAATCTTCTATATTTGTCAGCCCATGCCATGATACGACCAAACTCACCAGCGATGGTAGCATCCACCGTCGGGATAATACCGTCATAGATCTTACCAGTAGAGCCGTCAATGGACAATGGATCACCCTCATGGAACTCTTTGCCTGCCAGAGTGAACTTCTTGTTGGCCTCATCCATAGTAATCTCGGAACAGCCGGATACACAACAGGTACCCATACCACGGGCAACCACAGCAGCGTGACTGGTCATACCACCGCGAACCGTCAAGATGCCCTGAGCCGCCTTCATACCTTCAATATCCTCCGGAGAGGTCTCCAGGCGAACCAGCACTACCTTTTCGCCTCTAGCTGCCCATGCTTTAGCATCTTCGGCAGAGAATACGATCTTGCCGCAGGCAGCGCCCGGTGATGCCGCCAATGCTTTGGCAAGCGGCTCTGCCTTCTTCAGCGCATCCGCGTCAAACTGAGGATGCAACAAAGTATCCAAATTACGCGGATCAATCATCTTTACTGCCTTCTTCTCATCGATCATGCCCTCATCTACCAGATCGCAGGCAATCTTAAGCGCAGCTTTTGCTGTTCTCTTACCATTACGGGTCTGCAGCATGTACAGCTTCTTATCCTCAATGGTAAACTCCATATCCTGCATATCTCTGTAATGATCTTCCAGCTTGTTGCAAATACCTACAAACTGCTCATAAACCTCTGGCATAACTTCCTTTAACTGATCAATCTTCTGAGGTGTGCGGACACCTGCTACAACGTCCTCACCCTGAGCATTCATCAAAAACTCACCCATCAGGTGCTTCTCTCCTGTCGCCGGATCACGGGTAAACGCAACACCTGTACCGGAAGTCTCACCCATATTACCAAAGGCCATCATCTGTACATTAACCGCAGTACCCCAAGAATAAGGAATATCGTTGTCGCGGCGATATACGTTGGCACGAGGGTTGTCCCAAGAACGGAATACTGCCTTGATCGCTTCCATCAACTGTACTTTCGGATCGGTAGGGAAATCTTCCCCGATCTTTTCTTTGTACTCGGCTTTAAACTGATTGGCCAGCTCTTTCAAATCATCAGCCGTCAGTTCTACGTCCTGGATCACGCCTTTTTCTTCTTTCATCTTATCAATCAGTTCTTCGAAATATTTCTTTCCGACTTCCATAACCACGTCGGAGAACATCTGGATAAATCTGCGGTAGCAATCCCATGCCCAACGGGGATTCCCTGACTTCTTCGCCAGAACTTCCACTACCTCTTCATTCAGGCCCAGGTTTAAGATGGTGTCCATCATACCCGGCATGGATGCTCTCGCACCAGAGCGGACGGATACCAGCAACGGATTCTCTTTATCACCGAATTTTTTGCCGGTGATCTCTTCCATCTTGGTGATATGCTCCATAATCTGACCCATGATCTCATCATTGATCTTTCTGCCGTCCTCATAATACTGGGTACATGCTTCGGTCGTGATGGTAAAGCCCTGAGGCACCGGAAGACCCAGGTTCGTCATCTCCGCTAAGTTGGCACCCTTGCCGCCCAGCAGATTCCGCATGTCGGCATTTCCCTCGGTGAACAAATACACCCACTTGTTTGCCATAAGTGTTTTCCTCCTAAATAAGATGTGTAGATATTTTCTACAGGTTTTCTCCGTCTTTGGTAAAACTCCCGTGCGCCATAAAACGCACCATCATGAATCATAGACATGACGAAAAAGCCCTCTGACGGTCTGTTATAAGTATAACATATTTTAACTTCTAGTAAAGTTTTTTTCTTCAAAATAATGGAAAAAAATCAACCAAAATTCTGCTAATTTTTGTGAAAATACTTTCATATTCTGTCTTTTTCGGATATGTGGTTTTTGTTCGCATATACGATTCTGTGTTCTTCTTTACTAAACGATGCATTCCCTTGTTCACAAACGGTATTGTTTGCCGATACACAAACAGAAATCATTTCCCTCAGCAGTATTGAATCTTTCCCTTCACCTCTTCTGCTGCGTCTTCACCTACCAGCAAACGCACCAGTTCGATTCCCAGATCTATGGCAAACCCCAGTCCCCTGGCTGTTGTCACATTTCCATCTGTCACCACGCCTTGCCGGGTATACTCCCCTCCCACAAACTCTTTTTCAAATCCCGGAAAACAAGTTCCGGTTCTTCCTTTTAAGAATCCATGTCGTCCCAACACTACTCCCGGCGCTGCACAGATCGCCGCAATCCGTCTGCCATCGGCATCTGCCTTTGCCAGCGCATCAATCAGAGGTTTACATACTGACAAATGCTCTGCCCCTGGCATCCCTCCCGGCAAAAAAATCACATCTCCGTCAGAAAAATCCGTTTCTTCCACTATGGCATCTGCTTCCATCTTTACATTATGAGAACTGACCACGTTCTTTGTCCCACTCACAGAGACTAACACCGTCTCGATCCCACTTCTTCTCAGAATATCCACCACTGCCAGACACTCTACTTCCTCGGTTCCATCTGCAATCATTGCATATACTTTTGCCATATGCTACTTCCTCCTTTTCTTTATATTCGGATATTCCCAAAGATCCAAAAAAGAATTTTGGAATTCCGAATCCATAATACTATTGAGTATTTTACCAGATTATTTCTGAGAAAACCATATCATTTGACAGATTCTAATAAGATTCTTCATCCGGAACTTACAGAGTCTTTCGTTTCTGGCTTTTTCCTCGATCTTTCTATAGCTAAGACACCAAACTAAATACATTGCGATTTTGATGGTAATTCTACAGATTTTATGATAAAATATAATCATCTTTAAAATATTTTCACAACACAAGGGAGGATTTTCATCATGGATGCCTTAGCACTTACTATTTTGATTCTTGGACTGATCGCATTGTCCATACCGATTCTTATGGTTATTGCAACCTGGAAAATTTTTGAGAAAGCCAGTGAACCGGGATGGCAAGCTCTGATTCCATTCTACAACGCTTATATCCTGTACAAAATCGCCTGGAAAACCCAATATTTTTTCCTGTTTCTTGGCTGCATTGGTACGATTTTGATTGTCACCTTCATCGATTTTTTGAGCGTTTTCCTCTTTCCCTTAGTCCTGATCGCTTATGCTGTCATCTTTTTCCTGAAGATTATCTTAGCACACAAACTCTCAACAGCATTCGGACATGAGATTGGTTTTACATTGGGACTTTTTTTTCTAGAGTTTATTTTTCTCATGATTCTTGGTTTTGGCTCTTCCGAATATGAGGGGCCACAATAAAATAAAGGAGTCATACTATGGATACCCCTTTCACTGTCATTTTTTCTCTTGTTATTTTTGTTTTTGCGCTTATTTGGATCTTTCTCCAAATTGGCGCATACTGTAAGATTTTTGAAAAAGCTGGTGAATCCGGCTGGAAATCCCTAGTTCCTTTTTATTCCACCTATATCCAGTACAAATTCACCTGGTCCACTCAATATTTTTCATTCTATTTGGTGAGTTCTATTTTGTTACTTATTTGTAAATATATGGGATCGCGCTCGCTTCTGGCCTTGTTGTTGTCCTTGCCCGCTTTCATTGTTTTTTTTGGTCTCCAAGTCATCTCCACTCATAAGCTCTCAAAAGCTTTCGGACATGGTATCGGTTTTACCTTAGGACTGTTCTTTTTCAAACCTATCTTTATCTTAATCTTGGCCTTTGGTAGTTCCCAATATCAAGGACCACAATAATAAATAGCTATCTTACCCACTTTCTTTTCACCTGCGCCTTTATCAAACCATCATCCTGTTCACACCGAATGTATGGCGCAAACGCAGTCATAAGGGATAAGAATGCAGAGGCTTTTCCCGGATATTATAATATCCCAAAGCACAGATTAAGAAAACAGACAAGGAGTATATCTATGAAAAAAATTACAGTTATTGATGGCCAGGGCGGAAAGATGGGACGCAGTATCATCGAACAATTGAAAAAACAATTTCCCAGACAAGAGATCTTAGCCATTGGCACCAATACCACTGCCACCGCTGCCATGTTAAAAGCTGGCGCTGATTTCGGTGCCACCGGAGAAAATCCGGTAATCGTCGCTGCCAGGGATTCCGATCTGATCATCGGTCCCATCGGCATTGTCATCGCTGACTCTCTCTGTGGTGAAGTGACTCCTGCCATGGCAGTGGCCGTAGGACAGAGCAAAGCCCGCCAACTCCTTATGCCAGTCAATCGCTGCAATCATCAGGTGATCGGCTGCAGTGGCCTATCTCTGAATGACATCATTTCTTTGGTAATCGAAGAGGTCCGAAAATTCCTGTAAAAGGAATTCTCAGACCTCTCTTATCTTAAAATCGGAATTTATCCTCAAAATACGCCTTCAACTCTGCGATCGGCACCCTCACTTGATCCATAGTATCCCGATCTCGCACGGTCACTGCCTGATCCGTTTCAGACTCAAAATCATACGTTACACAAAACGGCGTTCCGATCTCGTCCTGCCTGCGGTAACGCTTGCCGATATTTCCCCGATCATCATACTCACAGTTATAGTATTTACTCAGTTCATCGTAAATCTTCTCCGCACCCTCTGCCAATTTCTTAGATAGCGGCAGCACTCCAATCTTCACCGGAGCCAGCGCCGGATGAAAATGCAGCACCGTACGCACATCGCCCTCACCGATCTCCTCCTCATCATAGGCGGCGCAGAGGAATGCCAATGTCACCCGATCAGCCCCCAGAGATGGCTCAATCACATAAGGGATATACCGTTCTTTAGTCTCATCATCAAAATAAGAAAGATCTTGTCCGGAAGTCTCCTGATGACGGCTTAAATCATAATTTGTACGATCGGCGATTCCCCACAGTTCCCCCCAACCAAACGGGAATAAAAACTCAATATCCGTGGTTGCCTTGCTGTAGAAGCTCAATTCCTCCGGCTCATGGTCACGGGCCCGCATCTCGTCTTCTTTCATACCCAAAGATTTCAGCCAGTTGATACAGAACTGCTTCCAGTAGGCAAACCATTCCAAATCGGTATCTGGCTTACAGAAAAACTCCAGTTCCATCTGTTCAAACTCTCTGGTACGGAAAGTAAAGTTACCGGGAGTGATCTCGTTGCGGAAGGATTTCCCTATCTGTGCAATGCCGAATGGCACCTTTTTCCGAGAAGTCCGCTGCACATTTTTAAAATTCACAAAAATACCCTGGGCCGTCTCCGGACGCAGATATACAGTATTCTTAGCATCCTCGGTCACACCCTGGAAGGTCTTAAACATCAGATTGAACTGCCGGATATCCGTAAAATCATGTTTGCCACAGCTGGGACAACAGATGTTGTTCTCGTCAATATACTTCTTCATATCCTCCTGAGACCACGCATCCACAGAACCCTCGATCGAAATACCATGCTCTTCCATATAGTTCTCAATCAGCTGGTCGGCACGAAAACGTTCTTTACATGCTTTACAGTCCATCAGCGGATCGGAAAAACTGCCCAGATGGCCAGAAGCCACCCAGGTCTGGGAATTCATAAGGATCGCACAATCCACCCCCACATTGTAGGGACTCTCCTGCACAAACTTTTGCCACCAGGCTTTCTTCACATTATTCTTTAACTCCACTCCGAGATTCCCGTAGTCCCAGGTGTTAGCAAGCCCGCCGTAGATCTCGGAACCTGGATATACGAACCCTCTGCTCTTTGCCAATGCCACAATCTTATCCAATGTCTTTTCCATGGTAGTCATCCTCTCTTATTTAAATATGATGTAATTCATTCCCTCACCGGTCATCACCGTATGCTCATCCAAAACTGCCGTTACCTTAGTCGATGCAGCAACCAATTTTCCCTCCATGCATACCATCGCAGCGCCTTCCACAGCCACCGCCTGATAACCATCCTTCGTCAAACTGCCTGATTCCACCGTACTGCCATCTGGCGCCGTGAAGCTCTCCTCGCTCCCGCCAGCCGCCAGCACGGCAGCCGCCGTACCTGTCTGCAGTGTTGTAACCGTATGGGTAGTATCTCCAGTCTCTCTCGCAAATCCCACAAAATCCGACGGACTGCCATAGTCAAATATTAGCTTTCCGGTCTGTCCTTCTAAACTACAAGCTTTAAGAGCCACCGGAAGCTTCGCTTTACCATCGGTATTCTCCGAAATCGCCTCCGCCCCGTTTGCCACATTGTAATCCCGAATCCACTCCCCGGCCTCTGCTGCTAGCTCTTCCTTACTATACAATTCATTGGCTTCTGACGCAGTAAATACCATCGCACTTTGCACTTGCAGATCCTTCGTCACATAGATACTATTTCCATCAGCTGCCCACTTAGCGCCTCCCAGCTTCCCACAGGAAACCATCAAAAGTCCTGCTGTTCCCAATATCAAGCAACTTAGGAATTTCCGTTTTTTCATAAACTCCTCCTGGTTCCATCTCAGTATGCCCTATTATATCCTCAATTTGTCATATTTTCAATACCTTACTTGAAATCTTCTCTGGCAAAAGATAAGTACTTTTGGTATTCTGAAAGGAATACAGCCAAAAAATTATCGAAAAAGAAACAAGGGAGGAAAACCCATGTCATTTAGATAAGGCAACGAGAAAAGCAGCCAAGGAAGAGGGGAAAAGGCAATCGAAAATGGTCTGTTCCTTTTTTCGGTTTCGAGATTAAGAATTCCTAAAATCCCTGACTTTTGCTAAAAACGAAACGAAAATATACAAACTCGCTTTGCTCAGACAGTGTATATTTTCGTTTCAACGCCAAAATCAGGGATTTAAGGACTTCTAAATCTCTGCAAAATCAAAATTCACAGACCATTTTCGATTGCCTTTTCCCCCTCTTCCTTGGCGTACTTTCTATCACTATTTAATTGAAATGAAATTGGGAAGAAAACTCACCCCTATTTCAAATTCTATGCCGAAATACCAAAACGGTCAGTTACCAACAACAGATAACTGACCAACCTCCCGCAAAATTCCCAGCGATTTGAATTCCCGATCAACAAACCTTCGTTTATTGATCTCCACGCACTCCCGCAATTCTCGTTGCACCTCATCCTTTAACACAAAAGTATACAAACGTTCCAACGGCGAAGAAAGGATAAACTCCCACGCATAAGTCGCCGAATCGCTGACTGGCTTTGGGGGATATGCGGTATACTCTCCGTTGGCCGCCATCGCCCGCAACTCAAACACCAGCAACACCAGCGCATTGGGAAGCGCCGGCTTTAAAAGTGCCCGTAGAGACTGATAGAGCAACAACAAAAGTTCTGTACCATCCACATTCTCCCGTCCATAATAATCGGCAAATTCCAGAAAGTAAGAGCCATAGCATGCTGCCTCCATCTCTCCGGCAATTTCTGTAAAATAATTTTTCACCTCTGCCGAAGCCAGGCTATAAGAATCCCTTCCCTCATACAGGCGGAAATTCCCAAACACAAATGGCTGACTCGTCGCCATCAGAATACTTCCCGGTCTTTTTGCGCCTCGGGCAAAAGCTGTGATCTTCCCCCGCTCACGGGTCAAAATCACCAATCGCCGGTCATATTCCCCTACTGGGCTAGATTTCAAGACCATTCCTGCCAGGTTCACTAGTTCTCTCACCATTTCCCTCCGTCCTTTTTTTTAATCACGATCATTCCGTCAGTGCTTTCTGCCGTTTCCCTTAACGCTTCTGAACCTTATTTATTCTCATTTTTCTGATCCTATCACCTTCACAACCATTCGATTCGGCAAGCAAACGATCTGTTCCCCATCCCGCGACTGCTTTCCCTGATGAACACACACCTTGTCCGGGCAGGACGCCTCCACACACCAGATCGTCCTATTCTCTACTGCCAGACGATTTTCACCTCCTCCCGCACCAGGAATCGTCACCTCCTGATTCTTTGACAAATCCAATGTCTTCACCAATTCTCCGTTTACTTTAATTTCTGCCCACAGCGCCGGCGCTCGATGCATCCAATAATACCCGCCGCCAAAAACTATTGCCAATGCAATTAAAATCATGGCCAGCACAGCATCATTTCTTTTTCTTACATGGCTTTCATCATTCCCTTTCATCCTTCACTGCTCCGGCACTACCGCAAAAAATATCAGATTTTCATCGCCATTATTGATCATCGAATGACTATGGCCTTTCGGACAATAATGGCATCCTCCCGCAGTGATTTCTTCCGTCTCCCCATCATATAAAAAATTAGCTTTACCGCTTAAAATATAGATAATCTCACTGCCGGTTTCATGTTTATGAAATCCAATGGAGGCGCCTGGCTCTAATTTGCCATACATGATTTTCCCCATCTCGTCTGTATGCATCCGAGCAATCGTATCTCCTTTGCCTCCTTTAAATTCAGTAAGTTTTTTCTCTTCCATTATACTAAAATCAATGATCATGGTTCTCTCCTTTATTCTTATATTTTATTAGTATATTCCTTTATAGATATGTTAGCAAGTTCTTTTTGGAAATAATAGAAGAGTTCCTTGTAGGATTACAATACATATGTTATAACTGAATATTTAAAAAGCAGAGATACTACCTTTGTGTTATCGTTTAGTCACCACATCAAAAATGGCCAATGTCATTTAGATAAGGAAACGAGAAAAGCTTCTTCACCCATCTTTCCGATATCCATAATTCTTCATCAACAACTCATTATCTCGCCATTCCTTGCGCACCTTCACCCACAGCTGGAGATTCGCTTTTGTCTCTATCATATCCTCGATTTCCCGCCGAGCACTGGATCCGATTCGCTTTAGCATACTGCCTCCCTTGCCAATAATAATCCCCTTGTGAGAATCCCGCTCACAGACAATGGTGGCTTCAATATCCATAATCCCATTTTTTCGTTCCGCCATTTTCTCGACAGTCACCGCGATCCCATGGGGAATCTCCTCTTCTAGAAGCCGCAACGCTTTCTCCCGGATCAGCTCTGCCACAATCTGACGCATGGGCTGATCCGTCACCGTATCTTCATCATAAAACAATGGTCCATAAGGCAGATATTTAAAAATCATTTCTGTCAGAATATCTGTGTTCTTTTTTTTCAGCGCCGATACGGGTACAATCTCGGCAAAGGGGCAGATATCTTTATAAGCCTCGATAAAAGTCAGAATTTCCTGTGGGTCTTTCAGCGTATCGATCTTATTGATCACCAAAATCACCGGTTGTTTTCCCTTATTCAGCTGCTCCGCAATATGCCGTTCCCCGGCCCCGATAAAAGTAGACGGCTCCACCAACCACAGAATTACATCCACTTCCGCCAGCGTATGCTCTGCCACACTGACCATATATTCTCCCAGTCGATTTTTTGCCTTATGAATCCCCGGAGTATCCAGAAATACAATCTGTCCCCGCTCATCCGTATATACCGTCTGAATCCGGTTGCGGGTGGTCTGGGGCTTTGCTGAAGTGATAGCGATTTTCTGACCAATCAAATGGTTCATCAATGTAGATTTTCCTACATTGGGCCGACCAATCAGCGTTACAAAGCCAGATTTTTTCTGTTCTTTCTTTGGTTCCATTTACACTATCCTCATACCTTCTTTATTCTTTCAACTGTTTTTCTCAAGTCCAAATGCCGCAACCAATATCATATAGACAAGAAAACAAAAAACGCAGCCCAGGAAGAGGGGAGAAAAGCCACGGGAAATCCTCTGTGATATTTTGACTTTGCAGAGATTTAGAAGTCCTTAAATCCCTGAATTTGGCGTTGAAACGAAAATATACATTGTCTGAGCGGAGCGAGTTTGTATATTTTCG
>JAAWNY010000080.1 GCA_022799175.1 Lachnospiraceae bacterium
GCCCCCGGGCGGGAAGCGGCAACCAGATCCTCCGGGTCAACATGGCCAACATCCGCCGCAAGATTGAGCGCAACCCCGCCGAGCCGGTTCCTCCAAAGGATATTTTAATGGAAGAGAAATCTACGACTACGCAGGAAAATCTAGAAAATGCGAAAGAGATTATGAATAACGAAAAGTTTCAGGCTGCTATTATTATCAGTGATCCGTTGCATATGAAACGTGCGATGTTATTGGCACAGGATATGGGAATGGAGGTTTACAGTTCACCCACTCCGACGACAAGATATCGTAGTTTGAAGACAAAAATACCTTTTCTTGCACGGGAACTTTTTTATTATATTGGATATCAGTGGTATCGAATATTTCAGGCAATAGGAACGGTTATCTATTAATAGTTTCTTACGAATTATTCCAAAACTGTGAACTTTCACTGATTTTGTTGACATATCCCACCTTTTGTCATTATAATAGTGGGGATTATAAAAAGATAACTGCAAAGATGTGGAGCAGTAACAACATGGGAAAATACTGGAGAATATAGATGAGACAAAAAAAATGGAAAAAGGGAATGGCGGTTCTGATGGCAGGTTTGCTCAGCTTTCAGGCACCTTTTGTTATTCCGGCTCCGTTGGGACATGCTTATGCCTATACGGAACGTCAGGCAGTGACAAATGCTTCCTCCCTCAATGTACGAAGTGGTCCTGGTACTTCTTATTCCCGGGTGACAAGCCTGGGGAAAGGGACTTCGATTACCGTAATCAATGAGGTGATTGGCTCTGACGGCAAACGATGGTATCAGATTCGTTTTTCTAGTGGTACTGGTTATGTTTTGGGAACCTACATTCGCTTTCCAGTAACTTATAATCAGGATTCTAATTTTGAGGCATATCTTACGTCTCAAGGCTTTCCGGAAAGCTATAAGACAGGGTTGCGGCAGCTTCATGCACAGTATCCAAACTGGGTGTTTGAGGCTCAACAGACAGGGTTAGACTGGAATACGGTGATACAGAATGAGAGTATTATTCCCCGCAGCCTAATACATAAAAATAGTATTTCGTCTCATAAATCCACGGCAGACGGGGCCTATAATTGGGATAATGGTACATGGACCGGTTTTGACGGAAGCACCTGGGTGGCTGCCTCCGAGGATATTATTCGTTATTATATGGATCCGCGGAATTTTTTGGATGATGTATATATTTTTCAGTTTATGAGTCATGGATATGACGCTTCCACTCAGACAAGAGAAGGTTTACAGAAACTGGTTCAGGGAACATTTCTGGATGGTAACACGACAGGTGGCGACTTGGGAAATTGGAGTAGTGGCGGTTCGCAGTCTACGGGACCAGGAGGAAGTTCTTCCCAAGGGAATTCTTCTGGGGTGGTGGTGTCTCCAGGAGCTTCTGGAAATAATCAGGGGCCTGGTGTTTCTGGGAACAGCGGAGGAAACGGAGGTTCGAATGATTCAGAAGTGCATTTGAGGGGGCCTCAAGTTTCGCTCGGCCAACACAAAGCGTCAAGAGTTACTTCGTCTGTTCGCATAGGGGTAAAACCAGGCCAGGACACCTCAGGAGGCAATTCTTCTCAAGGAGGAACCTCCCCATTCCCCGGCAGTCCATCTCAGGGAGGGACTTCTTCCCCGGTGGTTTCACCAGGGGGAAGCGTTTCCTCGTCTCCGGGCGGCATGCAGGGAGGAACGCAGCCTTCTCCGGGAAATAATTCTCAAGGGGGGACAATGTCGCCTTCTCCAGGTGGCAGTTCCCAGAACGGTTCCGTCGGCGGCTCTGTTGGTGGAAGTAGCATTCCCTATGTGGATATTATTATGCAGGCGGCATCGGCTTCCGGAGTGAATCCCTATGTGCTGACGGCAATGATTCTTCAGGAGCAAGGATCGGATGGCCGAGGAAACTCTATCAGCGGGAAAAATTCAGCTTATCCGGGTTACTATAATTATTTTAATGTAGGGGCTTATGCGTCAGATGGCATGGGACCGGTCGAACGAGGACTTTGGTATGCATCCCAGTCCGGAAATTATGGACGTCCCTGGAACACACCAGAGAAATCCATTATCGGCGGTGCTCAGTTTTATGGCGATAATTATGTCCGTGCCGGACAGGATACCTTTTATCTGAAAAAATATAATGTGCAGGGCAATAATCTGTATAAGCATCAATATATGACGAATGTGGATGGTGCGGCATCGGAGGGATCCATTTTTGCCGAAAGTTATTCGGATACCCTGAAATCTATGCCGCTGCGTTTTAAAATTCCTGTATATACCAATATGCCAGATATTCCCTGTGCAAGACCAACGGGTGATGGAAGTCCCAATAATAAATTAAGTTCTTTGGGCGCCAATGGATTTTCGCTGACGCCGACTTTTCACCGGGATACCTATTCTTACAATCTCATTGTGGATGGATCGGTAAATACAATATCCATTTACGCGAATGCCATTGATAATACGGCTTCTGTCAGTGGTACTGGTAATTTCCAGCTTTCTTCCGGAACGAATGAGATTCGGGTGCGGGTGAAGGCTCAGAATGGCAGTGAACGTGATTATGTAATTCATGTGGTCCGTCAAAACGGAGGAGCTTCTTACAACGGCGGCAATAACAATCCGGCAGGAAGCGGACAATCGGGTCCCATGACGGGACCAGGTGTAAGTGATAGTCCGGGAGGACAGCCAGGGGGTGCGCCGACGCCGGGCGGCAGTAATGTCATTGTTATCAGCCCTTGAACAGAATGATATTGACAGATAGATTTCGGGGAATAAGAAATAGAAGAAGGAATCAGGAGAAATTATGGAAAAACAATTAAGACAATGGACGAGCAGACTGTTAGCAGTATTGCTTTTGACTGTAGGAATAGCATTTCAAAGTTTTGCGGCAAATGCACGGATTGCGTTTTCCGATCCATCGGCGCAAGCCGGCCAGGAGGTTCGGGTAACGATGAAGTTCAGTTCCACGGATGGTCAGCTTTTGGGTGATACCAAAGTCACCCTGAATTATGATGCCACCATGTTGGAATATATCGATGCCACTGGCACGGTAAGTGGAGGTAACGGGATTCTTCAAGTGCGTGGGGGATCCGGAACAACAGAGGTAGTAACCGAACTTCGTTTTCGGGCGTTGCGGGCTGGAACGGCAAACATTACTGTGGGTGACTGGGAAGGCTATGATAATAATGGTCAGACGCTAGCGGAGGTAAAGACGGGTTCTTCTACAATCACAGTTCAGGGGCTGGAGACTTCTTCGGAAGATGCTACTCTACAATCTTTGCAGATTTCTCCTGGGACACTGGAACCAGCTTTTACTCCCAGTGTAGAGAATTATACGGCATCAGTAAGTTTGGATACTGCGAGTCTGGCAGTCAGCGCCATTCCCAATAATGAAAACGCTACGGTGGCGTTAGAAGGGGATTCCGGACTGCAAGAAGGAGAGAATACGGTTGTCTGTCGGGTGACAGCAGAGAATGGGACAACAGTAAAAAACTATACCATTCTGGTTACCAAGGCAGAAGGGGGAGAGAATGGCGGAGAGACAACAGTACCAGAACAGGCACCCGAAGTGCTTGCAGAGTTGAGTTCCGTAGCTAAAAAAGTACAAATTATTGCGCTGTCAGCCGATGTGACGGTTCCGGAGGGACTGAAGGAGAGTGAAATTACGATTGGTTCCGCCAAAGTAATCGGATGGGTTCCGCAAGGCGAAGAAGATCCGGCGTACTGTGTATTTTATGGAATCAATGAAAATGGAGAAGCTGATTTTTATCGTTTTGATCGTCAGGATAAGACGTTGCAGCGGTACTTTGATGATGGAGAAAAGATTAATCCGGAGTTATTAGAAGCAGGAGAGAAGTATAATGAACTGGTTGATGATTATAATCAGCTGAAATGGATTGCCCTTGGCGGCGGCGGGGCAATGTTGGTGTTGATTTTGATTCTGCTCATTCTTCTGATTGCCGCCAGACGTAGCCGTAGCAGCTATGGGCAGACGACATCCCGTCTTGAGAATGATGCGGTTTCTCGCGCGTCATCTCGGTCAGGGACAAAAAATCGTCGTTTGAGCAAAGAAGAACGATATATGATAGGTGAGGAAGAGGACTTGGAAGAAGACTATGAGGATGACTATTACGAAGAAGAACTTTCTCCCGAAGCCTATCAGCCAGAACTGGCAGAACCAGAAATCCGTCCAGAACCGGTAAAAGAAGCAAAAAAACCAGAACAAAGAAAACAAATGACAGAAGAAACGGGAGATTCGCTATCTGTTCGGAAACGGCCAGCAACTCCCATGGTGAATATGGAAAAGACGCTTGCCGGCAGTATGGCTCGGGAGGCGGCTACTTTGGAAGATCCGGAAAATAAATCGGGAGAAAAAGAGGATGATTTTGAATTTTTTGATTTAGATGAATAGGGAAAAGCAGGTATTTGAAAGCGGCGTATTGACTTCGCCGCTTTCTTGATTTATAATTGTTATATTATTTATATAACAAGAACGAAAGATGGTGAGGAAATGATTCTGACAATTGATTTTGAGAGTGATGAGGCGCTCTATATCCAACTGCGGAATCAGATTATTATTGGAATTGCTGCCGAACAGATCCGGGAAGGGGACTCTCTGCCTTCCGTACGTCAACTGGCAGAGAATATCGGGATTAACATGCATACAGTGAATAAAGCATATGCTGTATTAAAACAGGAGGGATTTATCAAACTGGATCGCAGAAAGGGAGCTGTGATTGCTCTGGATATAGATAAAATCCGTGCGGTGGAAGAGTTGCGTCAGGATCTGGCTGTGCTTTTGGCCCGTTCCATCTGCCGGCGTGTCAGTCGCCGGGAAATACATGAGCTGGTGGATGAGATTTATAATAATTATGCCGGAAAATAGATAGGAACAAAGCGATGGAGGAAAATTATGTTATGTGAACGCTGCAAGATCAGAGAGGCCAACATTCAGTACACAGAAGTGATTAATGGCGTAAAAACGGAGCATCATTTTTGTGCGCAATGTGCCAAGGAGATGGATTTCGGCCCTTATGCCGCTATTTTTGACGGTGAGTTTCCCTTGGGGAAGTTGTTGTCTGGTCTTTTAGGAATTGGAGAAGAACAGGAGGAACAAAAAAAGGCGCATCAGGTGATCTGTCCGGCCTGTCGGACCAGTTATGAAGAATTTATTAAAAACAGCCGTTTTGGTTGTCCGGAGTGTTATGGCATTTTTGATTTGCTGATTGGTGAAAATATTAAACAGCTTCAGGGCAGTGATACCCATAAGGGAAAACGTCCCCGATATCATTACCAGGAGGAGGGAGAGCAATGTTCTGTAGAAACCTTATCCGGACAGGGGGAGAATGTATGGGAAGGAGAACTAGATATTGAAGAGCAGATCCGGATTTTGGATGCTAGGCTGCAAGAGGCAATTGCCAGAGAAGAATATGAAGTGGCAGCTCAGTGCAGAGACAAAATCAGAGAATTGAAAGAGGAAATTGGAAAATGTTAAAATGGTTTGAATGTATAGATCCGAAACGTCCTGGGATCATCAGCAGCCGGGTACGATTGGTACGGAATTGGAATCAATATGCGTTTCCTTCCCGCCTGCCACAAAAGGAAAGTCTAAAGATGCTTCGCCAGTTGGAATTAGGTCTACAAAATTTGGGTTCTCTGGATGGGAAACATTATGATTACTGGTATCTGGGAGACTTGAGTGATCTGGATCGCAAGGCTCTTGGAGAACGTCGGGTATTCAATTCTACAATCGCATCCAAGAAGACCCCTACGGGATTGATTTTGTCAGAGCAGGAGGATACCGGGATCGTTTTAAATGGTACGGATCATATTCGTTTGCAAATGATCTCTCCAGGACTTCATTTGGGAGAACTGTGGGAACAATGCGATCGGATGGATGATTATATCAATGCCCGTTTTCCTTATGCTTTTGATAAAAAATATGGATATCTGACCTCGTTTCCCACGAATGTGGGGACTGGTATGAGAGCTTCCGTGGTGCTACATCTGCCGACGCTGTCTCTGGGAAAAAAGTTTAATGGTCTGGTAACAGAGATGGGACGCTTTGGAGCTGTGGTTCGCGGGGTATATGGAGAAGGCAGTGAAAATTATGGCGCTTTGTATGAAGTATCCAATCAAAAGACGCTGGGGCTCACGGAAAAAGAAATTTTGGATTTAGTGAATCGGGTTGCCTTACAACTGCTTGCTCAAGAGAGGCAGGTAAGAAAGATAACACTGGAGAAACGCCGGTTGGAATATGAAGATGAAGTTTACAAATCTTATGGCGTATTAAAATATGCCAGGAGAATGAGTGCCAAAGATGCGATGATTTTTTTGTCGCGGATTATGTCAGGCATTGTGGATGGGATTTTGGAAGCAGAAGGAAACTGTGCAATTTATCGCGTTATGTTAGGAATTCAGCCGGCAAATTTACAAAAGATTTCGGAACGGCCTCTGGAAAAAGAGGAGTTGGATGAGGCTAGAGCCGCATATATCCGGAGAGAACTTCCGGAGCTGAAATAAAGACATAGATCGGAGGACGAAATTGGCAATGATAGACAGATTTACAGAGCAGGCAAAGGAGGCGATCGGCCTTGCTGTGGATGCTGCACAAGAGCTGAATCACAGCTATGTGGGCACAGAGCATCTGTTGATCGGACTTTTGCAGGAGGGAAGCGGCGTAGCCGCGAAAGTGCTCTCTGGTTGTGGAGTAAATGCGGACAAGGTGATTGAGCTGGTCAGCCAGCTGATTTCCCCCAATCAAAATGTAGGACTGGTGGAGCAAAATACCTATACTCCTAGCGCCCGGAGAGTTTTGGAAAACAGTTATCGGGAAGCTGTGCGTTTCAAAGCGCCCTTGATCGGGACAGAACATTTGCTGATCGCGATGATTCGGGAAAGTGATTGTGTGGCGGCCCGGCTTTTGAATACGATCGGAGTAAGTGTTCAAAAATTGTATATCGAAATTTTATCAGCTATGGGAGAGGATGCGCCCTCTGGAAGAGAAGAGCTTTCTTCTAGCCGGGGGACAAGAGGAAAGTCCAATACCCCGACGCTTAATAATTACAGCCGGGATTTGACAGCACTGGCTAGAGAAGGCAAATTGGATCCGGTGATCGGACGAGAGCAGGAGATTCGCCGGGTGATTCAGATTCTAAGCCGTCGGACTAAGAATAATCCTTGTCTGATTGGGGAACCTGGCGTCGGCAAGACGGCAGTAGTAGAGGGACTGGCACAGATGATCGTTTCTGGTGACATTCCAGAGACCATTGCCAGCAAGCGGGTGTTAACATTAGATCTTTCTGGGATGGTGGCCGGCTCTAAGTACCGAGGGGAATTTGAAGAACGGATCAAAAAAGTGTTAGCAGAGGTGAAGGAAGACGGGGAAGTGTTGTTGTTTCTGGATGAAATTCATACGATTATCGGCGCCGGTGGCGCAGAGGGGGCCATTGATGCTTCCAACATTTTAAAACCTTCTCTGGCACGTGGTGAGATTCAGCTGATTGGAGCGACGACTATTGATGAGTATCGCAAATATATCGAGAAAGATGCGGCGTTGGAACGACGTTTTCAACCTGTGACAGTGGAAGAACCAGGAGAAGAGGAATCCATCAGTATTTTGAAAGGACTACGTTCCCGATATGAAGATCATCACAAAGTAACCATTACGGACGAGGCTTTGACAGCGGCAGTACGGCTTTCTGCCCGTTATATCAATGATCGCTTTCTTCCCGATAAAGCGATTGATCTGATTGACGAGGCGTCCTCCAAAGTCCGTTTGACTACTTATGTGGAGCCGGCAGAGATCAAAGAGCTGGAGCAAGACGTTGAGGTTTTAGAACAGCAGAAAGAGGCGGCAATCAAGGCAGAAGCCTATGAAAAAGCGGGAGATATCAAACGAAAGCAGGAAAAAAAGCGGGAGAAGATGGAAAAGGTTCGCTCAAAATGGCAGCGGGAAAAGAAATCCCGAAAGTTGACTGTCGGGGAGAGTGAAGTGGCGGATGTGGTTTCTGGATGGACGAAGATTCCTGTTCGCAAACTGGAGGAGGAAGAGTCAGAGCGTCTAAAAAAGCTGGAATCCATTCTTCATGAGCGGGTGGTTGGCCAAGAGGAGGCTGTGAGAGCGGTATCCCGGGCAATTCGGCGGGGACGGGTTGGTTTAAAGGATCCCAAACGTCCGATTGGTTCTTTCTTATTTTTGGGTCCCACTGGCGTCGGCAAAACGGAGCTGTGTAAAGCGCTGGCAGAAGCGATGTTTGGTACGGAAAATGCTCTGATAAGGGTGGACATGTCGGAATATATGGAAAAACACAGCGTATCACGGATTATCGGTTCTCCGCCTGGATATGTAGGTTATGACGAGGGAGGACAGCTCAGCGAAAAGATCCGGCGCAATCCGTATTCTGTGGTTTTGTTTGATGAGATTGAAAAAGCACATCCAGATGTGTTCAATATTCTTTTGCAAGTATTGGACGATGGGCATATTACAGATTCCCAAGGGCGAAAGATCGATTTTAAAAATACCGTATTAATTATGACGTCCAATGCGGGGGCTGAAAGTATTATTTCTCCCAAACGTCTTGGCTTTACTTCCTCAGATAATGAGGAGGAACGTTATAAGCTGATGAAGGATCGGGTTATGGGAGAGGTAAAACGCCTGTTTAAACCAGAATTTCTCAATCGCATTGACGAGACCATGGTCTTCCATCCCTTAAATCAGGAACATATGAAAGCGATTGTTTCTATCATGTTGCGCAATATTATCAAACGAACAGCACGTCAGATGGAATTGGATCTGGTAGTAGAAGAAGAGGCAAAAGCGTTTTTGGTGGAAAAAGGATACGATGAGAAATACGGTGCACGTCCGTTGCGCCGGGCGATTCAGAATCATCTGGAAGATAAGCTGGCGGAGGCAATTCTGGAAGGAACTATTCACAGCAATGAGCAGGTTTTTGTAGGAGTGGAAAGTGATGCTTTGAAATTTTTCACCAAAGAGCTTGTAAAAAACTAGCCTTTTTCGGTTGTTTGGAGTATACTCATAGTATAATCTTCGGATGTACGGTTAGATTTTTGCCGTGCATCCGGATTGTAACATTTATTTATTACACATATTTACAGGAGGGCAAAGTTATGCCAGTCGTTGAATCTTTAATTCGTTCGGAAGCAGATGGAACCATCAGTTTTGGCAATTACCAATTAGCCGCCAAATCGAAGCTTCAGGATTTTGAGCATGATGGGGATTCCTATAAGATCAAGACCTATTATGAGATCACTAAGCTGGAACGTAACGGAATGTTTGTCTATGAATCGGTACCAGGAACAGCAGTAGAACATTTTTCTGTCAGCAATAACGGAGTGGAATTTGTGGTAGAAGGAAATAAGGATGCACAGATTACGATCCAGCTGGAGGATGATACCGAGTATGAAGTATTCGTAGATGATATGGCTGTAGGTGGTATGAAGACGAATATGAGCGGCAAACTGGTAGCTAGTGTAGAGTTGAATGAAGGAGTCGGAAGCCGGGTAAAGGTAGTGAAACGGTAGGAGATACATATGGCAAAGGCAAAAACCACGGCATTTTTTTGTAAAGAGTGCGGTTTTGAATCCGCCAAATGGGCGGGACAATGTCCGGCATGCCGGGCATGGAACACGATGGTAGAGGAGCCAGTGGGAAAGAAGGAGTCATCCCGGCGTAGGATGGCTGATGAAAGAAAAGCAGCAGCTAAGCCGGTAACTTTGGCAGAGGTATCGATTGAAGAACAGGATCGGATATCTACCGGATATCGGGAGCTGGATCAGGTACTGGGGAGCGGCATTGTAGCCGGCTCCCTAGTTTTGGTTGGAGGGGATCCGGGAATCGGCAAATCTACTTTGTTATTGCAGGTATGTCGGAACTTAGCTGCTTCTGGCCATAAAGTATTGTACATTTCTGGAGAAGAGTCTTTAAAACAAATTAAATTGCGGGCAAATCGGATTGGCAAAGTTACCGGTCAATTATTGTTTCTGTGTGAAACCAGCTTAGATGAAATCGAAGAAGCGATACGGGAGACCAAACCAGAGATTGTGATCATTGATTCGATTCAAACCATGTATCGGGATGATATAACTTCAGCGCCAGGAAGTGTCAGTCAGGTGCGGGAATCCACCAATATCTTGCTGCAGATTGCCAAGGGGATGGGAATCTCGGTATTTATTGTAGGGCATGTGACAAAGGAAGGGGTCGTAGCAGGTCCCCGTGTTCTGGAACATATGGTAGATACGGTATTGTATTTTGAAGGAGACCGCAACGCTTCTTACCGGATTTTGCGGGGAG
>JAAWNY010000016.1 GCA_022799175.1 Lachnospiraceae bacterium
CGGATTTTCCACCGGTCTAATTGTCGTGGGAAAAATTCATATTAAAAATTTATAAAAAACCTGCCAAAAAGTCTTGACTTTTGTTAGCAGGTTTTTATGACCATTGCGAGTAATTCTTTGGCTCTTATCGGACCGCTTCTTTCCGGATATGCGGTGGATGCCCTAGAGCCAGGAATGGGGAAGGTGGACTTTGAGCAGGTGTTTTTCTATGCCGGATGGATGGTGGCATTCTATGTACTGTCAGCATTGATGTCTTATGGGCTCACCGTGTTAATGGTGACAGTCAGTCGAAAGGTGATCCGGAAAATGCGGGAGGATGTGTTTGAACGGTTGCTATCTTTGCCTGTGGGATATTTTGACTGTCATCAGACCGGAGATGTGCTGAGTCGGATTACGTATGACATCGATGTAGTCAATGAGTCGCTGTCTAGCGATTTAATCCAAATGCTGACTACAACGATTACCGTGGGCGGGGCGTTAGCAATGATGGTTGTGATCTCGCCATATCTCGTACTGGTATTTTGCTTTACTGTGCCGCTCTCTGCCGCGATTACTCGTTTTATCACTGGAAAAACCCGGCCTTTGTATCGTGCGCGCTCGGCGTCTTTGGGACGTTTGAATGGATTCGTGGAGGAAAAGGTGAGTGGGCAGAAGACTATCAAGGCATATTGTGGTGAGGAGATAGCCATTGGAGAATTTGCAAAAAAAGATCGAGAAGCGGTGGAGGCGTATTATAAGGCTGAGTATTATGGGAGCACAGTGGGGCCGATGGTCAATTTTATCAATAATTTATCGCTATCCTTGATCAGTGTGTGTGGTGCTTTTTTGTATTTGGCCGGGAAGATGCGGGTAGGGCAGATATCTTCTTTTGTGTTGTACTCTCGCAAATTTTCTGGTCCGATCAACGAACTGGCGAATATTGTCAGTGATTTACAATCGGCGGTAGCAGCAGCAGAGCGGGTATTTACGCTGATGGATGAACTGCCAGAAGAAGAGAAAAGAAAGAATTCAGAAAGCTCGAGAAAAATTCAGGGAAGGGTAGAATTATCGCATGTAAATTTTGGTTATGAGCCGGGGAAAGTGATTTTGGAGGACTTTTCCCTGAAGGTTTCTCCAGGAGAGACGATTGCCATTGCAGGACCAACCGGGGCGGGTAAAACAACTTTTATCAATCTGTTGATGCGTTTTTATGATCCCTGGTCAGGGGTAATCCAGATAGATGGAAGAGATATCCGGGAAATATCTCGGACGAGCCTGCGAAACGCGTATGCCATGGTGCTGCAGGACACCTGGTTGTTTTCCGGCACGATCTACGAGAATCTAGCTTACGGAAGGGAGGGGATGGGAAGAGAAGAGGTGATTGCCGCGGCGAAGGCGGCTCGTATCCATACCTTTATTACTCAGCTTCCCGATGGCTATGACACAGTGATTAAGGAGGATGGGGCAAACATTTCTCAAGGACAGAAACAGCTTCTGACCATTGCCCGCGCCATGCTGCAGGATTGCCGGATGGTGATCTTAGATGAAGCGACTTCCAATGTGGATACGCGGACGGAGGTGCAGATTCAGCAGGCCATGGGAAGATTGATGGAAGGGAAAACCTGTTTTATCATCGCACACCGTCTGTCTACGATCCGCAATGCCGACCGGATTTTAGTGGTAGATCAGGGAAGAGTAGTCGAGCAGGGGAACCATCAGGAATTGATGGAGAAAAAAGGGATTTATTATCAGATGTATGAGGCGCAAAAGGACGTAAGGGAATAGTTCCAATGTCATTTAGTTAATTTTTTCAGAAGGTACGCCATGGAAAAAGGAGCGGAAAGAGACCAGAAATGGCCTGTGGATTTTTCCGGTTTCGGGATCAAGAATTCCTAAAATCTCTGATTTTTGCGAAAAACGAAACGAAAATCCTCAAACTCGCTTCGCTCAGACAGTGTGGATTTTCGTTTCCACGCAAAATTCAGAGATTAAGGATTTCTAAATCCCTGCAAAGTCAAAATCCGCAGGCCATTTCTGGTCTCTTTCCACTCCTTTTTCCATGGCTGAGTATTTTCAGAGTTAAACTTAATGACATTGGGTTGATACCCGACTGGTTTCTGCTTTACTGGGCTCAGTGAAATGTCCGGCGTACTGGCTTTGCGTGGATAGAATCGTCTGAATATTCACCAAGTTTTTGAGTTTCGCAAACGCCTATTTCTATAGCTATCTTAAGCAGTCAGCCATTTCCATATCCTGTGTGCGGATGGCTCGCAGACACAGTCCATCCAATATGTAGACAGTGTGTTTGCGGACAGGCGGATCACTTATTTGGCATTCTCTTTTTTTCGTATCTTTTCTTTTAATTGCAAACCAATCAATCCTGTAATAAACATTACGGTTCCGCCAACGATATAGACGCTGATTTTTTCGTGGAAGAATAGCACGCCCCACAGGATAGCAAAAATAGCCATAGTGCTTTGGATGACTGGAACCATATAAAAGGGAACAAGTAAAATGGCGCGGGCGTTGAGGTAGAATCCGATCCCTGTAATAAAGCCAAATATCAAAATTCCTGCGATACAACCGAGATCGGGCCGGACGCCTGCTAAGTCCCCGCCTGTCATGCCCGGAACTAGCGGAATAAAAGCAAGGATTGCGGATACAGCAAAGATAGACAAGTTACTGTCAATGATATCCATCTGGTCGGCGATCATCTTTTGGGACAATACATGGCAACCAGCGCAGAAGCCGGAGAGGATAAAGAGACCAGTCAGCAGAATATTTTCTTGGAAAAAGACTTCCAAAGGACGACCATTCCAGGAAATGCACAATACCCCTGCCATACATAACAAAATACAAAATAATTTTTTTGGCGGCAATTTTTCTTTGAATAAAAGGACACTAGACAGGGTCAGAAAAACTGTCTGGGCGGGCTGGGTCACGATATTGCCATAAGAAGGGCCGTGGGAGAGTGCGTAGTTTTCGGTTAGATAGGCCACCCATTTGGCGGTAGCTCCAAAGAGAAGCCAACCGGTCAACAAACGTACCGCAGAAAAGAAGTCTTTCTGAAAGCGTTGCCGTTTGGCGACTTTAAGAAGCAGGAGAAAACAGACGCCAACGGCAAAGCGGAAAAAGGTAATGTAGGCTGGGCCAAAATGAGGGCTGATCAGTTTGACGCAGGTGCCTCCGAAACTGAACATCAGAGCAACGCATAAAAGATATAAGTATCCCATGGAAAATTTCCTCGTTCATTGGTATTTTGCAGGATTGAATAACCTGCGTGGATAGTATAGCATATTTGAGAAATAAAGCAAAAGGACTTTTCTAAATTGTGCAGATTTTGTAAAAAATTATAAACTTTTTCTAACGTCTATTGACAATGTGACAAGGTGTCATTATAATGAGTGACATATTGTCACTGAGAAAATGACATCTTGTCATGTTCCGATGCAATGACAGATGTCGGAAGCGGGTGGCATTAAGATAAGTAGTGACAAAAGGTACGCCAAAGAAGAGAGGAGAACAGCAACAGAAAATGATCTGTTCCTTTTTCCGGTTTCGAGATTAAGAATTCCTAAAACCCCTGACTTTTGCTAAAAGCGAAAAGAAAATATACAAACTCGCTCCGCTCAAACAATGTATATTTTTTTTCGACGCTAAATTCAGGGATTTAAGGACTTCTAAATCTCTGCAAAGTCAAAATTCACAGATCATTTTCTATTGCTGTTCTCCCCTCTCCCTTGGCTGCTTTTCTCGTTTCCTTAATCTAAATGACATTGTGTCGGAAGCGGGTGGCATTATTTAACAGGGGAGAGGAGGATGGGTATGCCTACAGAGCGGTTTAACCGGTTGCCAGAGGCCAAAAGGCAGGCGATACGAGAGGCAGCGCTGAAGGAATTCGCAAGGGTTCCTTTTGACAAGGCTTCGATTAATCAGATTATCCGGAATGCGGATATTTCCCGAGGAAGTTTTTATACTTACTTTGTGGATAAACAGGATGTGGTGGAGTTTCTGTTGAAGGATACGTTTGAGAAGATGGAGGACATCTGCAAGAAAGAGTTGAACCATAACGGTGGTGACTATTTTGCCATGGTGGAGATGATGTTTGATTATTTTGTGGGTGAACTTCGCCAAAATCCGGATATGGTGACAGTCGCAAGGAATATATTTTTCAACAAGGAGAACAATGAATTGGTGGGAATGGGGCGGTGGCCGAGCCCGGATTGTGTAGCGATGCCGGACAGCCCGGCCAGATGGATGTATGAAAATATTGACCGAAGTCGTTTCCGGTTTGAAACCATGGAGGAAATTTTTCCTCTGGCAGTCCTAGCGATGTCTTCGCTGGCAACTTCGCTCAAACAGTATTATGAGTATCCGGAACAGTTAGAGAATATCCGGAAAATGTTTTGTAAATCCCTGGATATCCTGAAATATGGGGTATATAAGAGAGAAGAACCATAACCAAAAAGAACATTTCATTTAGTCAGAAAAACAAAAAGGCAAGAGGAGACAGCAATGAATAAGGGAGTAATGATTGCAGGCGTTGTTGTGGTGGCGGTGGGTGCCGCTATTATTGTGCCGCGGGTGATGAAGCCGAAGGCGGTACTAGAAGAGGCGCCGGTACCGGTGGTTGAGGCGGAGCGATTAGAGCCGGGGGATATCGTGTTATACCGGAACTTGGTCGGTACGGTGGAGCCATCAGATGTGGTATATATTTATCCGAAGGCCGCTGGGGAGATTACGGATGTATTTGTGAAGGCTGGTGATGTGGTTGCCGAGGGACAGGCGATTTGTAAGATTGATACCAAGCAGGTGGATGCGGCGCGACTCAGTATGGAAGCGGCGAAGACAGCCATGGATAATGCCGAGAACAATTTCCGGAGGCAGCAGGCATTGTTTGCGGTGGGGGATATTGCTTCAGCTGCCTATGAACAGGCGGAGGTGCAGGCTAAGAGCGCCCGGATTCAGTACGAACAGGCCAAACTGAATTATGATTATCAGATGGAATTCAGCAATATTACCGCGTCGATTGGCGGTACGGTGGAGCAATGCGATGTGGAGGTTCATGATAATGTGGCTCAGCAGTCGCTAATCTGTGTGATTTCCGGTGAAGGAAGCAAGGCAATCACCTTTTCCGTGACGGAGAAGGTGGTGGATCAGATGCAAGTGGGGGATCGGGTGACGATTGAGAAGAATGGTAAGGAATATCAGGGGAGTGTAACGGAAATCAGCAGCATGATTGACGCGTCTAGCGGGCTTTTTAAGATCAAGGCATCCGTGGAGAACGGAGATGCTTTGCCCACCGGATCGGCGGTCAGCCTGTTTGTGGTATCTGACCGGGCAGATCAGGCCATGAGTATTCCTGTGGATGCTGTTTACTATACTGGAGGGGATGCTTATGTATACACCTATGATAACGGAACTGTACATCACATTCCGGTGGAAGTGGGGATTTACGATTCCGAGAGAGCGGAGATTTTGTCTGGCATCCAGAGTGATGACCTGGTGATCACTACCTGGAGTTCGGAACTTGCAGAAGGAGCCAAGGTCCAGCTGTCGGGTGAGGTACAGACAGGAGGCGGGCAGGCAGAGCCAGCAGAAGAAGATAATGAGCAGGCAGGAAACATGCAGACAGAGAACGCACAGGCGGAGTAGGAGGAAGGCAGCTATGGGATTAACAAAATCAGTCCTCAAACGGCCGGTTACCACCGTGTTGGTGGTTCTGTGCCTGATTGTGTTTGGTTTACAGTCCGTGTTGTCGGCAAAGATGGAGCTTATGCCGACTATGGATATGCCGATGCTGATCATTGCCACCATCTACCCGGGGGCAAGCCCGGAGGATGTCAATGATTTGGTGACGACAGAGATTGAAGATACTATTGGTTCTCTAAGTGGGGTAGACACGATTCAGTCTATGTCTATGGAGAATATGTCTATGGTAATCATTCAATATGATTATGGCAAGGACATTGACGATGCTTACGATGATTTGAAGAAAAAGATGGATGTGCTGGAGGCAAAGCTTCCGGACGACTGTGAAGCACCCGTGGTGGTAGAGTTAAACCTAGACGATATGGCATCCGTATCTCTGTCAGTGAATCACAAGACGGAACCCAACCTTTACAATTATGTTGATAATAAGGTAGTTCCGGAGTTGGAAAAGATTACCACAGTGACGGATGTGGATGTCAGTGGCGGACAGGAGGAATATATCAAGATAGAACTGATTCCGGAGAAGTTGCAGCAATACCATCTGAATATGAGTTCCATTTCTCAAGCCATTGGCAGTGCGAACTTTACTTATCCGGCAGGGGATACGATTGTAGGTGGGCAACAACTGTCTGTCAGCGCCGGAATCGAATATGACACTATGGAATTGCTAAAGAAGATTCCGATTTCTCTTGGTAATGGCAATGTGATTTATTTAGAGGATGTGGCAAATGTTCGGAATGCTCTAAAAGATGCCAGTGGCGTGGCACGCTATGATGGGCGAGACACCATTTCTATCGGTGTAAAGAAGCAGCAGAGTGCCACGGCGATGGAAGTATCGAAAGAGGTCAATAAGGTCATTAAAGCTTTGCAGGCCAAGGATGAAAACTTAGAGATTGTGGTGGTGAATGATACCAGTGATTCGATTCAGTCCTCCTTCAAGAGTGTGATGCAGACTATGGTTATGGCAGTGTTGGTATCCATGGTGATTATTTTCCTGTTCTTTGGAGAAATCCGGGCATCGCTGATTGTGGGTACATCCATTCCGATTTCGATCCTGGCGGCATTAATCTTGATGCAGGCCATGGGTTTTACCCTGAATGTCATCACGCTGAGCAGTTTGGTGCTGGGAGTGGGTATGATGGTGGATAACTCCATTGTGGTGTTGGAAAGCTGCTTCCGTTCCACCAAGGGCAAGGGGATTGTCGGATATCGGGAGGCAGCGTTAGAGGGTAGTAACATTGTCTTGCAGTCGATTATTGGCGGTACCGCCACCACATGTGTAGTGTTTTTGCCGCTGGCACTTCTGGAGGGGATGACAGGACAGATGTTCAAGCCTCTGGGCTTTACAATTATTTTCTGTCTGGTGGCATCGCTAGTTAGTGCCATGACGATTGTGCCTCTGTGTTATTGTGTTTTTCGTCCACAAGAAAAGGACAGTTCACCGGTGGGGTGGCTGCTGGTAAAGATGCAAGACGGATACCGGGGCATGATGCGGGTGATTTTGCCGAAAAAGATTACTGTGGTGGTGCTCTCAGTCGTCATGCTGGGAATCTCTATCTGGATGGCAACCCAACTGCGGATGGAATTGATGGTAGCAGATGATACGGGTACTATCAGTATCAACATTGATACCCGTCCAGGACTTAAGGTAGAAGAGACGGATAAAATCTTGCGGAAGGTGGAGGCGGTTATAGCGGAGGATCCCGATCTGGAGTCTTATATGTTGACTTCTGGCGGCAGCGGTATGAGTATGGGGGGAGGAGGAGCCAGTCTGACCGCTTATCTGCTGGATGAGAGGAAGCGGGAGACCGATCAGGTTGTAAAAGAATGGAAACCCTTGCTGAACCAGATTGCAGGTGCTAATATAACGGTAACAGCATCTTCTTCGATGAGCATGATGTCTTCTGCCAATGGCGTGGAATATATCCTGCAGAGCACGCAGTATGATGAATTGAAAGAAGTATCAGACCAGATTGTCAATGAACTTTTGGGATACAGCGAGGTGACGAAAGTACATAGTACGCTGGAGAATGCGGCGCCAGTTGTCAGACTGGATATTGATGCAGTGAAAGCGAATGCAGAAAATATTACTCCCATGCAGATTGCGAGCAGCGTGAGCAATATGTTAGGAGGGGTGGAAGCCACGACTCTGGAGGTAAACGGTGATGACATCAGCGTCAAGGTGGAGTATCCGGAGGATGAATACGATACGATCGACAAGCTGAAGGGAATCGTACTGACCAATAATGCAGGCGCCTCCGTGGCGCTGACAGATGTGGCAGACATTGGCTTTAAGGATAGCCCAGCTACAATTATTCGCTCAGACCGACAATATCAGGTGACGATCACTGGGGATTTACAGACGGATGATCCCCGGCTGATCGATGAAATGGAAGATCGGTTCTATGACGAGGTGGTTGCAAAGCATATGAGCCCGACGCTTTCTCGTGCAGTCAATAGCATGGATGAGGCTATGGCGCGGGAGTTCGGCAATTTGTTTGGCGCGATCGGCACGGCAGTATTTTTGGTATTTGTGGTTATGGCGGCTCAGTTTGAGTCACCGAAATTTTCTATTATGGTTATGACAACCATTCCTTTTGCATTGATTGGATCTTTTGGGCTTTTGTATCTGACAGATGTGCCCATCAGTATGGCTTCCTTACTGGGATTTTTGATGCTGTCAGGAACGGTGGTAAATAATGGGATTCTTTATGTGGATACCGTAAACCAGTACCGGCAAGAGATGGATTTGCACACGGCGCTCATTGAAGCGGGTGCGACTCGTCTGCGGCCGATATTAATGACCACACTAACTACGATTGTGGCGATGATCCCCATGGCGATGGCTTATGGCGATAGTGGAGAGAGTATGCAGGGACTGGCATTAGTGGATGTGGGTGGACTGATAGCGTCTACCGTTTTGGCGCTTTTGATGCTGCCGGGATACTATCTGCTGATGAGCGGGCGAAAAAGAAAGAAGGAGCCGAATTACGATTGAGTTCGAGGGATTGGAGAGAAGGAGAGCTATAGGGCCACAGTTGGTGTTTGGGTGAAGGGAAAGGAATGGAAACGGGAATGAAAATCGGAAGATGTTTGATTGCATGTGGCGTGGCTTTGGTGACGGCGGGGACTGTGCCGTTGGAGGTTTATGCGTCGAGTCCGGAATTTGCCCGCTCGGAAAAAGAGTGGGCAAGACTGCAGGACGATGTGCTGGAGTACGATGAGATTGAAGCGTTGATTGCGGAGTATAATGCTACCGTGCAGACGAATCAGTTGGATTTGAATGAATTTAAGAAAAAATATGGCAATACGAAGGATGATATATCGGCTAAATATCGGGATATGGCGGAGGAGATTTATGCTAGTGTAGAGTATCCGGATGCGGACGATCCTACTTATGGTTATGTGGTGGCGTCTGTAGTGATGGCAGAGGTGCAGGCAAAGAACTTGATGCAGCAGGCAGATGACAATTTAGAAGACAGTGAGATTATTTACTTGAATTATAAGCAGGCGGAAAAGACATTGGTAACGGTGGCTCAGAGCAATATGGTGAGCTACGCCAGAAGTCAGCTTCAATTGAAGCAAGCGGAACTGGCGCTCAAGCAGGCGGAATTGGCGATGACAACAGCTAACATTCGTCGGGATAATGGTCTTGCCACTCAGGTTGATGTGTTAAATGCTCAGGAGGCGCTGATGACAGCTAACCGCAATATCGAATCTGCCCGTTCGGGGGTTGAGAATGTACGGCAAAAACTTTTAGTGATGCTAGGGTGGAAATACGATGCCAAGCCAGAGATTCGTGCCGTTCCGAAAGCAGATATAAACCGGATTGCCGGAATGAATCCTCAGGTGGACAAGGAACAAGCGGTGGAAAACAGTTATACCCGAAAGGTGAATCAGAAAAAATTAAAAAATGCTACTGCAAATAATACGATAGAAAGTCTGGAGAAGACATTGGCCGACAATGAACAGAAGATAGGTTCGTCGCTGGTGACCAATTATCAGAATGTGTTGGCAGCAAAGCTGGCTTATGATCAGGCAGCGGCAGAGATGGATCTGGAAAACCGGAATTTGCGGTCGTTGGAGGTGAACTTTCAGCAAGGCAATGTCAGTCGTGCAGAGCTTGAAAATCAGCAATATGTGGTTCAGGATAAAGAGCTGGCATTACAGATTGCGGATCTGAATTTGTTTCAGTCAATGGAGACATATGACTGGGCGGTCAATGGGTTGGCGGGTACTTCATAGGAAAAGGAAGCCCTCAATGCTTTTGGTATTTGTGTTATTATGAAATGGACAGGAAATGGAGGCAAAGATGAAAATATTAGCACGGAATCGAGAGGAAAAGTCATCGAAAATGCCAGGGAAAATTCTGGCGCTGATTCTTTCCGCCACGATGTTTATAACTCCAAGATTTTCAGTATTTGCGGCGCCTACCGGTCCGGGGGCATCGCCGGAGACCGAGCGCTATGATGCGGCGACACTGGCGAGATTGCAGGACAACCGGATTGAGTATGATGAGATTCCGGATCTTGTGCATGAGTACAATCCTGATATTTCTAAAGCATGGAACACTTATAAGAACAGCAGGGAAGATTTTGCCAAAGTAGTGACAGAAATGGAAAGTCAGCAGCAGGTGGTGAAAGATTTGGCAGATCAATACGTCTCTCTGGGGCAACTTACCGGAAGCCAACTTTTAGTTTCTACGGGTCGTCAGCTAGATAAAGGTTATAAAGGAATGATCCAGGGAATGCGGGACACTTACAATAAATGGGAGACTAACCGACAGAACACTAGCGCCATTCGCAGGGCAGAGCGGCAAGTGATTGCCGGCACTCAGAGCGCAATGATTGGCTACGAAACCATGCGACAGAATATTGCTACTCTGCAGACAATGGTACAGCTTTATGAGAAACAAGCGGATATGATGGGACGAATGATGTCTTTGGGTATGGCTACCGGAACGGATTTGGCCAGTGCCAACAGTAGCCTTTTGGCCGCCCGCTCCCAGTTGATGTCGCTGGAAAATCAACAGGAGAGCGTGAGAAGAACATTCTGTATGTTGCTGGGTTATGACCCAGAAACCCAGCCAGAGATCTGCCCGATTCCGGAGTTTGATATGTCTCGTCTGGAAGGGATGAATTTGGAGGAAGATACGAGAAAAGCGATTGGTAACAACTACACACTGATATCCCAGCGAACCTCTGCAAAGGGCAATACGAACGATCAGGTTGCGGCGCGCAGCCGGATGATTGAGGAAGGGGATCAGAAGCTGATCATCGAGATGCAGCGTCTGTATCAGGAGGTGCAGGACAAACAGGCGGCTTATCAGGCAGCACAGACCGGGTTCGCGGCGGCGGAATTAAACCAGGAAGCTTCCGAAAGACAGTACCAGTTGGGGTTGCTGTCAGAAGCTCAGTATATAGGAGCGCAGCTTGCCTATTATCAGAAGAAAGCAGCGAAGGAATCAGCGAACTTAAATCTTTTGCAGGCAATGGAGAACTATGATTGGGGAGTATTGGGATTCGCAGTGGTGAGCGATTAAGGCCGGGAAGGTAAATTTTCATTTTGATATTTTTGTTCGACAGTCTCTACAGAGAGATTTTCTGTTGAGGTAAGCCAAGGAAACATAAAAAGCCGGATCTGGATATCAGGGCGACGATCTTGCAAGGCAAGAAAGTCTTTGGTTTCCAGTTCGGTTTCCAGTTTCTGACAACTTTCTGCTGGTGCTGCCACACAAGCAGCATCCACAAAACAGAACTGTGGATAAAGTACACACCACCAGTTGTGTCCCTCCCCTTTTCCCAGTGTAATCCGTGCGGCATCGTAGTAGCCGCAGGGGAAGACAAAGCGATCGTAGACGCGGGTAGGGAAGTAACAATTGGTCAACTGCAGACTGGCCTGATAATCAAATCCCTGTTTTTGCAGATAGCGATTGGCCAGATCTTCGATTTCTTCTTTTTTTTCCAGCAGGCAGGCAATGGTATCTTCCTTATCTGCATAAATGGACAAATGATCTTTCAAATAATCAAGAATTAAGCTTCTAATTTCCAGTTTCACCTGCTGATCTTCTGTGCTGTCGCTTTCTGCCAGGACATGAAACCGCAACACAGAAGGAGCCAACCTTTCTGCCAAAGCTTCTCGCTTCTCTTGAACCCATCCTTGTGAAAGTAGCAAAGCCAATAAAAAACAAGCCAATGAAATCACAAAGCATCCCTGACCAGAAATATGTTCCGGAAACAGTGAATCATTATCTGTCAGAGTATGTTTCTGATGAGAAATGACAGCTAGAAAAGATTTACGGAATCGATGGATGCTATGGATAGATTTCATGTTTTTGTTCTCCTAAATTTATGTTTTTTCCCAAAAATACAAATTTTCAGTTCCACTTTGAAGTATTGACAGATATGGTATAATTAAACGTAATGATTGAGCAGTGTGGTAATTCATAGAGAAAAACCATTCCTCAATCACTCCCATAAAAACAACATAAACACTCCCAGGAGGATCTTTCATATGTCAAAAAAAACCATCGCAGTTCTGTTTGGCGGCCAGTCATCCGAACATATTGTCTCTTGCATGTCTGCTGTCAACGTGATTGATCAGATAGACACTTTACGCTACGATTTATTACTCATCGGTATCACCGAATCCGGACACTGGTTAAAAGCAGACTCTGTCGAGGAGATCCGTTCTGGCGCCTGGAGAGAAAGTCAGACGGAAGCGATTATCTCTCCTGACGCCACTCAAAAATGCGTGATCTTAACACAAAACGGAGAAAGCCGCAAGATACCCATCGATGTTGCATTGCCCATTCTTCATGGTCCTTGTGGAGAGGACGGCACCATTCAGGGTCTTTTTGAGATGGCTCATATCCCCTATGTGGGTTGTGGTGTTTTGGCCTCAGCCGTTTCTATGGATAAGCTGTATACCAAGATGATTGTCAGTACACTGGGAATCCGCCAGGCGGCCTATGTACCTGTCTTAGTATGGAAGTTGCGGAAAGATCCAGATTCGGTCCTCCGTCAGATAGAACAAAGCTTCCCTTATCCCGTATTTGTCAAGCCAGCTAACGCCGGTTCTTCCCGAGGAATCACAAAAGCAGAGAACCGTCAGCAACTGATAGAAGGGCTTGCGGAGGCGGCCAACCATGACAGTAAGATCCTAGTGGAAGAAACCATCACAGGTCATGAGATCGAATGCGCAGTTTTAGGAGGGGGAGACAAACCAGTACTGTCTTCCGGAGTAGGAGAGATTTTGGCAGCTGCAGAATTCTATGATTTTGACGCCAAATATTTTAATGAGGAATCTCGTACTGTGATAGATCCGGACCTGCCAAAAGATGCGACTGAGAGAGTAAAGAAGGCCGCTGAGCAGATTTTCAATGCTGTAGATGGTTATGGCCTGGCTCGGGTGGATTTTTTTGTAAAAGAAGATGGAGAAATCATATTTAATGAGATCAATACAATGCCAGGTTTCACAGCCATCAGTATGTATCCTGTGTTGTGGGAAGCTAGAGGTCTGTCCAAACGCATTTTGATTGACAGGCTGATTACTCTAGCTTTTGAGCGGAAACTACGATAGAGAAATATAGAAAAAAGAGGACGAAGGTAATGGACAGAAATGCACCGGTAGGAGTTTTTGACTCTGGAGTTGGCGGACTGACAGTGGCACGGGAAATCATGCGCCAGATTCCGGACGAGCGGATCATTTATTTTGGGGATACAGCCAGACTTCCGTACGGAAGTAAATCCAGAGATACCATCATCCGCTATTCCCGCCAGATTATCCGTTTTCTGCGGGTCATGGAAGTAAAGGCGATTGTGATTGCCTGCAATACTGCCAGCTCTTATGCACTGGAAACCGTCCAGGCAGAATCGGATATTCCGGTAATCGGAGTGATCAATGCCGGCGCTCGGACAGCAGTTCAGGCCACTCGTAACAGAAAAATCGGAGTGATTGGCACAGAGGGTACGATTGGTAGCGGTATTTATACAGAAGTGATGCGGCAAATGCGCTCGGATATCGAAGTGTTTGCCAAACCTTGTCCGTTATTTGTGCCATTGGTAGAGGAAGGGCTGTTGCATGATTCAGTGACAGATGAAATAGCCTCCCGCTATCTGAATAGTCTGAAAGGAAAATATATCGATACTTTAGTGCTGGGATGTACACACTATCCTTTGTTGCGTTCTACCCTGCGGCGTTTGCTGGGAGAGGAGGTGACGCTGGTAAATCCGGCTTACGAGACGGCCGTGGAGCTGCGTGGATTATTGCAGAAACAGAATTTGGACCGTGAGCCAGATGCATCTCTGACAGGGGAAAAGTATCAGTTCTTTGTCAGCGATCTGGCGGAGAAATTTACCAGCTTTGCTACGGCGATCCTACCGGGAGAGGTGAAGGAGACAAAAAAAATTAATATTGAAGAATACTAACTGGGAGTGATTTACAGCATAGGGGAAAAGAATATGACAAGAGATATATTGGTCCGCATCAGTGGCCTGCAGGCGCTGGATGGAGAAAGTCATGATGTTGAAATGATTACGACAGGCGACTATTTTTTAAAGAACGGGAAACACTATGTGATTTATGACGAGATCATGGAGGGATTTGAGGGAAATGTTCATAATACCATCAAAATCACCCCGGAGATGATGGATATCCGTAAACAGGGCATTATTGGAACACATATGGTATTTGAACAGGGGAAAAGGAATCAGACGCGATATGCGACTCCTTTAGGGGATATGGTGGTGGAACTTACCACTACCCGTATTCATCTGGACGAACAGGAAGATAGCTTGCGGGTACAAGTGGATTACTCGCTGGGACTCAACTATCAACATGTATCCGATTGCAGCATTGTCATAGATATTTGTTCCCGAAATAAGGCTCGGTTACAGCTTTGAAAAGAAGGCATTGTAAAATAAATCCCAGCCATTTCTCTATTCTGTATTCGGACGGTTCCCGTACACAGGATAGAGAAATGGCTGGGATTTATTTTATGATACTTTTTTACCATTTTGATTATTTTCTTTTTTTGCCTTTGCTGGCAGTGTCGTCTTTTTTCTCATCTTTTTCTTTTTTAAAACGACTGAAAAAGCCTTTTTTCTTTATCGGTTGTACAACGGAACCACCACGGACACTTTTGATATCAGTTATGTAGATCCCACTGACAACAACTTTTGCTTCTGCCTTTACCGGTAACAGGGCAAATACGCGTTCATCCGCCATCAAAGTCATGACTTTGGGACCAACTTTGGCTTTTACCACCGGCACCTTAGCCCACCGCATATATTTGGGAGTCTGCTCATAAATCATCTTGGGAAGACCGGCATCCCGAATCTTCATTTTCTTTTTATCGATGACCAACATAGATACGGTCTGTTTCGCGGCCTCCAGCATGGCCTGCTGCTCAACCTGACGCTTTTCCAATTTTCTTCCGAGAAAATACAGAACAGCCAGGACAATCACCGCTATTATTAGGATTACTGTCAATACATGTAGAATCGTTGTCGCCATGGGGAAATACCTCCGCTATACTCGTTAAGTATCAGGTAAAAACCTGCCCAAACAGTATACCATTATTTTAAGAATTTTGCAAGAAGAAAAACTTGACACCTTGACAACGTTATGCTATTATGGAATGTGCTCTATTGTGGAATCATGGGCTTTTTGCGCCCTGAAAGCGCCACAAAATCGATAAAAAAACAGGGGTGAAACGTCAATGGAGAAAAGCAGAATGCGCCCGGTGTCGTCCGGGAAAAGCGTTAGAATGAGCTTCTCAAGACAGAAAGAAGTTCTTGAGATGCCGAACCTGATTGAGATTCAGAAGGTCTCCTATCAGTGGTTTCTCGATGAGGGCCTGAAAGAAGTGTTTGAAGATATCTCTCCAATCTCTGATTTCGCCGGGCATTTGAGTCTGGAGTTTATGGATTTTACTCTATGTCGGGACAAAGTAAAATACTCAATCGAGGAATGTAAAGAACGCGACGCCACCTATGCAGCACCGCTGGAGGTGAAGGTAAGGCTTTACAATAAGGATAAAGAAGAGATCAATGAACATGTGATCTTTATGGGTGACCTTCCGCTTATGACCGATACCGGTTCCTTCGTCATCAATGGAGCAGAGCGGGTTATCGTCAGCCAGCTGGTACGTTCCCCTGGTATTTACTATGGTATTGGCCATGATAAAGTGGGAAAGGAGCTCTATACCTGTACCGTGATCCCGAACCGAGGAGCATGGCTGGAGTATGAGACCGATTCCAATGATATATTTTATGTTCGTGTTGATCGTACGCGTAAGGTGCCGGTGACCGTACTGATCCGTGCACTGGGCTATGGTACGAATGCGGAGATTCTGGAGTTGTTTGGAGAAGAGCCAAAGCTTCTAGCCAGTCTGGGCAAAGACACCTCAGATAATTATCAGGACGGCTTGCTGGAATTGTATAAAAAGATCCGTCCCGGAGAGCCGTTGTCTGTGGACAGCGCCGAGAGCTTGCTCAACAGCATGTTTTTCGATCCGCGACGTTATGATTTGGCGAAGGTTGGCAGATATAAGTTTAATAAGAAACTAAATTTCAAGAACCGCCTAAAAGGACAGACGCTGGCAGAGGACGTGGTAGATACCGAAACCGGAGAAGTACTGGCTCAGGCGGGAGCCGTGCTCGAAAAAGAACAGGCAGAAGCGATTCAAAACGCAGGAATTCCCTTCGTCTATATTCAGGGACCGGAGCGCAACTATAAAGTGTTATCCAATATGATGGTGGATCTGGCAAGCTATGTGGATTTTGATCCGGAGGAAGCGGGAATTACGGAATTAGTATATTACCCCGTTTTGAAAACTATTCTGGAAGAAGCTGGTGGTGATCCAGAGGCGCTTAAGGAGCTGGTACGGCGAAATGCGGGAGAATTGATCCCCAAACATATTACGAAAGAGGATATCATTGCCTCTATCAATTATAATATGCATCTGGAAGGAGCGATTGGCACTGCTGATGACATCGATCATCTGGGCAACCGGCGAATTCGTGCAGTAGGAGAATTGCTGCAGAATCAGTATCGTATTGGCCTGTCCCGTATGGAACGAGTGGTACGGGAGCGGATGACTACTCAGGACATGGATGGGATTACCCCGCAGTCATTGATCAATATTAAGCCAGTGACAGCGGCAGTAAAGGAATTTTTCGGAAGTTCTCAGCTGTCTCAGTTTATGGATCAGAATAATCCATTAGCAGAGCTGACCCATAAGCGGCGGCTTTCTGCCTTGGGGCCTGGCGGACTTTCCAGAGAACGTGCGGGATTTGAGGTTCGAGACGTGCATTATACGCATTATGGCCGGATGTGTCCGATCGAGACTCCAGAAGGTCCGAACATCGGTCTGATCAACTCTCTGGCAACGTATGCCCGGGTCAACCCATACGGGTTTATTGAGGCCCCGTACCGGGTGGTAGATAAGACTGACCGGATGAATCCGGTGGTCACGGATGAGGTAGTATATCTGACCGCTGACGAGGAGGACAACTTCATCGTGGCACAGGCGAATGAGCCGCTGGATGAAGAAGGTCATTTTGTGCGAAATAATGTATCTGGGCGTTTTCGGGAGGAGACTTCTTCTTTCCAGAGAAGCACGATTGATTTGATGGACGTTTCCCCGAAAATGGTGTTTTCGGTGGCGACTTCTATGATTCCATTTTTGGAGAACGATGATGCGAACCGTGCGCTGATGGGATCCAACATGCAGCGCCAGGCGGTACCGCTTTTAAAGACCGAGGCGCCAGTGGTTGGCACCGGGATTGAGGCGAAAGCAGCGGTGGACTCGGGCGTTTGCGTGCTGGCCAATCATGCCGGCGTTGTTGAGCGCTCCGCGAGCAATGAGATTATCATTCGCAGAGATGACAACGGGAACCGTGAAGTCTACCATCTAACCAAGTTTAAAAGAAGTAATCAGTCTAACTGTTATAACCAGAAACCGATCGTCTATAAAGGAGATCGGGTGGCGGCTGGCGATGTGATTGCGGATGGCCCGTCCACGCAAAATGGTGAGATTGCCCTGGGAAAGAATCCCTTGATTGGATTTATGACCTGGGAGGGCTATAACTATGAAGACGCCGTTCTTTTGTCAGAACGGCTGGTACAGGAGGATGTCTATACTTCCGTGCATATTGAGGAGTATGAGGCAGAGGCCCGTGATACCAAGCTCGGACCGGAAGAGATCACGCGCGACGTGCCGGGCGTCGGAGATGACGCGTTAAAGGATCTGGATGAAAGAGGTATTATTCGTATCGGCGCAGAAGTTCGTGCCGGAGATATTCTGGTAGGTAAGGTGACTCCGAAAGGCGAGACGGAGCTGACTGCAGAGGAGCGATTGCTGCGGGCCATTTTTGGTGAGAAAGCAAGAGAAGTCAGGGATACCTCTCTGAAAGTGCCGCATGGCGCTTATGGTATTATTGTGGATGCCAAAGTATTTACTAGAGAAAATGGCGATGAATTGTCTCCAGGTGTCAATGAGACCGTCCGTATCTATATTGCACAGAAACGTAAAATTTCTGTGGGGGATAAGATGGCGGGACGCCATGGGAACAAGGGTGTGGTTTCCCGGGTACTGCCGGTGGAGGATATGCCGTTTTTGCCGAATGGGCGTCCCTTGGACATTGTGCTGAATCCTTTGGGCGTGCCGTCCCGCATGAATATCGGACAGGTGCTTGAGATCCATTTGAGTCTTGCTGCCAAGGCATTGGGATTTAATATCGCGACGCCGGTATTTGACGGAGCTGATGAGCTTGATATTATGGATACCCTGGATGTGGCGAATGATTATGTAAATATATCTTGGGAAGAATTTACAGAGAAATATAAAGACACGCTGAAGCCAGAAGTGATCGATTATCTGGGCAGCCATCTGGAACACCGGGAGTTGTGGAAAGGCGTACAGATCAACCGGGATGGAAAGGTGCATCTGCGTGATGGCCGTACCGGAGAATATTTTGACAGTCCAGTTACGATTGGACACATGCATTATCTAAAACTTCATCATTTGGTGGATGATAAGATTCATGCTCGTTCTACCGGTCCTTATTCCCTGGTGACGCAGCAGCCGTTGGGAGGAAAAGCTCAGTTTGGTGGACAGCGTTTTGGTGAGATGGAGGTGTGGGCTCTCGAAGCTTATGGCGCTTCTTACACTTTGCAGGAGATTCTGACCGTCAAGTCCGATGATGTGGTAGGACGTGTGAAGACCTATGAAGCAATTATTAAAGGTGAGAATATTCCGGAATCGGGAATTCCGGAGTCGTTCAAGGTATTGCTGAAGGAGCTGCAGTCTCTTTGCCTGGATGTACGGGTGCTACGGGATGATAATACGGAGGTGGAGATCGGTGAGAACATTGACTACAGCGATACCGACTTGCGTTCAATCATTGAGGGAGATCGCGGTTTCCGCCAGGAGGAATCTTTCGAGAATTATGGTTATCAGCAGCAGGAGTTCTCTGACGGAGAGCTGGTGGATGTGGACGCCGCCGATGAGTTGGATGGCGATGACTCCGATTTTGATGACTATGAAGACGACTCCGATTTCGATGAGCCTTCGGACGAAGAATAGGATTTTTGGCCCGCTGTCCTGTTAAAGAGTCTTTGAGCAGAAAGAGAGACTCAGCAGGACAGGGGAAATATATAGAGAGGAGTATCGTTCATGCCAGAGACAAATGAAACTTATCAGCCGTTGACATTCGATGCGATTAAGATTGGTCTTGCTTCTCCAGAGAAGATTCTGGAGTGGTCCCATGGCGAAGTAAAAAAGCCGGAGACCATCAACTACCGGACTCTGAAGCCGGAGCGAGATGGTTTGTTCTGTGAGAGGATTTTTGGCCCCAGCAAGGACTGGGAGTGCCATTGCGGCAAGTATAAGAAGATCCGTTACAAAGGCGTGATCTGTGATCGCTGCGGTGTAGAAGTGACAAAGTCCAGCGTTCGCAGAGAACGTATCGGTCACATTGACCTGGCGGCTCCCGTGTCCCACATCTGGTATTTTAAGGGAATTCCCAGCCGGATGGGGTTGATTTTGGATATTTCTCCGCGAGTGTTGGAGAAAGTATTGTATTTTGCATCCTATATTGTTTTGGATAAAGGCCAGACCAGCCTGCAGTATAAACAGGTTCTCTCGGAGAAAGAATATCGGGAGGAGTTGGAGAAGTGGGGGTATGGCGCGTTCCGGGTAGGTATGGGCGCTGAGGCGGTGCTTGAGCTTTTGCAGGCAATTGATCTGGAAAAAGATTCTGAGACGCTGCGCAAGGAATTGCGGGATTCCAGTGGCCAGAAACGGGCACGCATTATCAAGCGTTTGGAGGTTGTGGAGGCATTCCGCAATTCCGGCAATAAGCCGGAGTGGATGATCATGACAGTGATTCCAGTGATTCCGCCGGATATCCGTCCAATGGTACAGCTGGATGGCGGCCGGTTTGCGACTTCGGATTTAAATGATTTATATCGGAGAATTATCAACCGTAATAATCGTTTAGCCAGACTTTTGGAGTTGGGAGCGCCAGATATCATTGTCCGTAACGAAAAACGCATGTTGCAGGAGGCGGTGGATGCGCTGATTGATAATGGCCGCCGGGGTCGTCCGGTGACAGGACCCGGCAACCGTGCATTGAAGTCCATTTCCGATATGCTGAAAGGAAAACAGGGACGTTTCCGTCAGAACCTTCTGGGTAAGCGTGTGGATTATTCCGGGCGTTCCGTTATTGTGGTAGGGCCAGAGTTAAAGATCTACCAGTGTGGTCTGCCTAAGGAGATGGCGATTGAGTTGTTTAAGCCCTTTGTGATGAAGGAGCTGGTGCAGAATGGTACAGCTCACAACATCAAAAGTGCGAAAAAGATGGTGGAGCGTTTGCAGTCGGAAGTATGGGACGTGTTGGAGGAAGTTATCAAAGAGCATCCAGTCATGCTAAACCGTGCGCCCACCCTGCATCGTCTGGGTATTCAGGCATTTGAACCGATTTTGGTGGAAGGTAAGGCAATCAAGCTGCATCCTCTGGTATGTACAGCGTTTAATGCAGACTTTGACGGCGATCAAATGGCAGTTCATCTGCCGCTTTCCGTGGAGGCTCAGGCTGAGTGCCGCTTCTTGTTGCTATCGCCGAACAACCTTTTGAAACCTTCCGACGGCGGACTGGTGGCTGTTCCGTCTCAGGATATGGTGTTGGGTATCTATTACCTGACGCAGGAGCGTCCGGGTAGCAAAGGCGAGGGCAAAGCATTTAAGAGTGTCAATGAGGCAATTCTGGCTTATGAGAATGGAGTTGTGACTTTGCATTCGCGGATTAAAGCCCGAATGGAGCAGACGATGGAGGATGGGACTGTCAGAAGTGGGATCGTGGAGTCCACGGTGGGCCGTTTTATTTTCAATGAGATTGTTCCTCAGGATTTGGGTTTTGTAGACCGGAGTCAGGAAGAGAATATGCTGAAGCTGGAAGTGGATTTCCATGTAGGAAAGAAACAACTGAAGCAGATCTTGGAAAAGGTGTTTAATGTGCATGGCGCCACGCAGGCGGCTATCACTCTAGATGATATTAAGGCAATTGGATATAAGTATTCAACTCGGGCGGCAATGACGGTATCCATTTCGGATATGACAGTGCCAGAGTCAAAGCCGAAACTGATCGCAGACGCTCAGGCAACGGTAGATAAGATTGCTAAGAACTATCGCCGTGGATTGATCACAGAAGAAGAGCGTTATAAAGAAGTGATTGAGACTTGGAAAAATACAGATGACCAGCTTACGCATGATCTGCTCAGTGGTCTAGATAAGTATAACAATATTTATATGATGGCAGATTCAGGAGCCCGTGGATCGGATAAGCAGATTAAACAGCTTGCCGGAATGCGTGGGTTGATGGCAGATACTACGGGCCATACCATCGAACTTCCGATCAAGTCCAATTTCCGTGAGGGTCTGGATGTACTGGAGTATTTCATCTCTGCTCATGGCGCGAGAAAAGGACTTTCGGATACTGCGCTTCGGACAGCGGACTCGGGTTATCTGACTCGTCGTCTGGTGGATGTATCCCAGGATATGATTGTCCGTGAGGTGGATTGCTGCGAAGGCAAAGATATTCCATTTATGGAGATCAAGGCATTTGCCGACGGTAAGGAGACAATCGAGAGTCTGCAGGAGAGAATTACCGGCCGTTATATTGCTGAGACCATCACGGATCCGGATACCGGTGAGGTAGTCGTGAAGGCGAATCATATGTGTACGCCTAGACGAGCGGCTGATGTGATGCGCGTATTAGAAAAGCTCGGACGGGATTCCGTAAAGATCCGGACAGTTCTGACTTGTAAATCTCATGTGGGAATTTGTGCGAAATGTTATGGGGCTAATATGGCTACCGGACAGCCGGTTCAGGTCGGTGAGGCAGTTGGTATTATTGCCGCTCAGTCGATTGGCGAACCGGGAACACAGCTGACCATGCGTACTTTCCATACAGGTGGAGTGGCCGGTGGTGATATTACCCAAGGTCTTCCTCGTGTCGAAGAGCTGTTTGAGGCCAGAAAGCCCAAGGGTCTGGCGATTATCTCGGAGTTCGGCGGTGTGGTAACCATCAAGGATACAAAGAAAAAACGGGAGATCGTGGTGACAGATACGGAGACTGGTAATTCCAAAACGTATCTGATTCCTTATGGTTCCCGGATGAAAGTTCAGGATGAGCAGGTGATCGAGGCCGGTGACGAGCTGACGGAAGGTAGTGTCAATCCTCATGACATCTTAAAGATTAAAGGTGTCCGTGCTGTGCAGGATTATATGATCCGTGAGGTGCAGCGGGTATATCGTCTTCAGGGCGTGGAGATCAATGATAAGCATGTAGAGATGATTGTTCATCAGATGTTAAAGAAGATCAAGATTGAGGAGAGCGGCGACAGCGATGTACTGCCAGGAACTTCTATGGATGTTTTGGACTTTAATGAGATGAATGAGGCATTGATTGCTGATGGGAAGCTTCCCGCAGAGGGGAAACAGGTAATGTTGGGTATTACGAAAGCTTCGTTAGCTACCGATTCTTTCTTGTCAGCAGCTTCGTTCCAGGAGACAACCAAAGTTTTGACGGAGGCCGCGATCAATGGCAAGGTAGATCATTTGATTGGATTGAAGGAGAATGTGTTGATAGGTAAGCTTATTCCGGCAGGTACAGGTATGAAGCGCTATCGTTCAGTGAAATTGGATACGGACTTTTCCATGGATGATGAAATCGTGTTGGGAGATGACGACGATGAGCTTATTCTGGCAGAGGACGAGATGATGGAAGAGGCTTCTGAGGTATTTGGTATTGATGACAATGTGGAGCTGGAGGATGAAGATGAGCTCATAGATTTGCAAGAAACCGATGATATGAGTGGATCTGAGGATGATTTTCAAGAGCCTATAGAAGAATAAAATAACAGAGAAGAGAGAGCTTCCTGTGGCTGGATTGGCCACAGGGGGTTCTTTTTTATATAATGAAAAATGGCAGAAAGATAGAAAATTGTTAGTAAAAAAATATAAGCACAAAGTTTTTTTACAAAAGCAATAATAATGATTCATATAACTACAAAGATATCAAATATAAACACATTTACTATAAAAGGCAAAACGTTTAGAATATAAGAGTAAGATATTCAAAGAATATATTGGCCAATATATAAAAGAAAAGTAATAAGAATTATTTTTAACAGGAAAAATAAGAATATCATTCGGAAGTTTAAGGAGCAGGTATTGAAAATGGATTAGAAAGGGGAAAAGTGTGAAAGAAAAACGTTTGGATAATGGGAAAATGATCAAGTGGGTTATAGCAGTTGGAATACCATTGGTTTTATATGGGATGATTCCTCAATCGGAGTCAGTTTCTCCGGAAATGCGTAAATTTTTTGTATGTACTGCCTGGGCTATCTTGACTTGGGCATTTAATTTGCTTCCTGTTTACGTATCGGGACTTCTTTTGACTGTCTGGGCAATTTTGTGGAACGTAGCGCCTGCCAATGTGATCTTGTCACCTTGGACTGGATCGGTAGTTTGGCTGTCTTTGGGTGGACTCACACTTTCGGTTATTTTTGAGAAAAGTGGTTTGATGCAAAGAATCGCATATTTCTTTATTGTAAAGTCAGGGGGATCATATAAAGGGATTGTAAATGGGATTGTATTATCGGGAATTATCATAGCATTACTGGTACCGAATATGACGGGAAGAGTGGCGCTTTATTGTGCATTGTGTTATGGGATTTATACAGCGTTGAAAATACCCAAGAACAGCGCTACTGGTGCCGGAATCATGTTTGCCGGTTTTGCCGCAGCGATTGCACCAGCATGGATTTATTTATCAGCAAGTGAGAACCTACAGTTAATCAATTCTTATTTGAAGGATTCGGGAAAGAGCGTGACTTGGATGCAATATTTTGTAAGTAACTTTCCAATCATGATTGCCTGGACAGTTTTGCTGCTTATCACGATAAAAATATTATATAAGCAAGATGTACAAATAGATGGAAAGGATTTTTTTGAGGAAAAATATCGTGCGCTGGGAAAAATGACACAAAAAGAAATAAAGTTTTTGGTTATTTTAATTTGTCTAGTATTGGCAATGGTGTTTTCCGATATTGATGCTGGGTGGCTGTTCACTTTGGCAGTGATTGCCTGCTTTTTCCCTGGAATTGAGGTGGCAAAAGAAGAAGATATCAAAAAGGTTAATTTTCCCATGGTATTTTTTGTTGCGGCAACCATGTCGATCGGAAGTATGTCCAATGCCGTGGGAGTGGCCGGGCTGGTCAGTGAACTGGTGATGCCGTTGCTTCAGAATGTAGGAAATATGGGCTTGATTTTATTTGCCTGGGTAACGGGAGTAGCGGTAGACTTAATGATGACACCGCTAGCTGGCATGGCAGCTTTTACCCCATTGTTTATAGAAATTGCAGGAAAATTGGGATTGAGCGTAGTCGGAACTACCTTTAGCTTTGTATGGGGAGTGGAACAGTTATTTTTCCCATATGAATGGGCATTATTTTTGATTCTGTTCAGCTATGATGTGTTTGATATGAAAAAGGCAATTAAATTTTGCACTACACGTACCATTTTGAGCCTGATTTTTTTAATTTTGATTATTTATCCTTACTGGTCGATAACTGGATTTTTAAAATAAAAGGAGGGGTTGATAGCTATGGCAGCTCAATATAAGAACAAAGAACACCTAATTATCCAACAAAACAAAAGAGAGGCAGAGCTTCTGAAACAATTGGAAAAGGGCAATTATACGGCAGAAAATCCACTGGTCCAGTTAAATCCATATCTGATTTCTCCTTTGACAGCATTGATTTTGTTTTACACAGATACGGCGCAGGAGATTCAGGTGACGGTGAAGGGAAAGAATCCACAGGGAGACATCCTTCATGTATTTCCTCGTTCTCGGAAACATGTCCTACCTGTTTACGGATTATATCCCGATTATGAAAACATGGTAGAATTGCGTCTTTCAGGAGGAGAGATCACTACAGTTAAGATTCGGACAGAACCTCTTCCGAAAGAGGTTCCCTGTCCCACTTTGTGCAAGGGAAGCAAAGAACATATGGGAGATAATGTTATTTTCCTGACACAGACATCAAAAGCAGATGCGTTGGCATGTGATTATAATGGGGATGTTCGGTGGTATTTAACGATCAATGTATCTTTTGATCTGAAGCGGTTAAGGAATGGACACCTGTTGACAGGAACGGATCGGCTGATTCGTCTACCCTATTATGTAAGTGGTGTCTATGAAATGGGAGTTCATGGGAAAATATATAAAGAATTTCGACTTCCAGGAGGATACCACCACGATACATTTGAGATGGAAGATGGAAATATCCTGATGCTGTCCCAGGAGCCAGATGGACAAACCGTGGAGGACTGGTTGGTTTTGGTCGAGAGAAAAACGGGTAATATTTTAAAAACATGGGATTATAAAAAAATATTGCCTTATGAGTGTGAAACTACCTATTCCGGCTCGGGAAGTGCACATGATTGGTTTCATAATAATGCGGTCTGGTATGACAAAAAAACAAATTCTATAACGCTTTCCGGAAGACATCAAGATGCGATTATTAATATTGATTATGACAGCGGGGATTTAAACTGGATTATCGGAGATCCAGATGGGTGGCCGGAAAATTATGTGGAAAAGTATTTTTTTACTCCCGTAGGAGATGATTTTGAATGGTCTTATGAACAGCATGGTGTGGTAGTTTGTCCGGATGGGGACATTATGATGTTTGACAATGGACATTATCGTTCTAAGAAAAAGGAAAACTATATGCCGGCGTCTCAAAGTTATTCCAGGGGGGTAAAATATCAAATTGACCAAAAGAAGAGAACAATCCGTCAGATCTGGCAGTATGGAAAGGAGCGGGGCGCCGATTTCTTTTCCCCATATATCTGTAATGTAGAATATTATGGTGATGGGAGATATATGGTTCATTCCGGCGGGATTGCCTATAAAGATGGAAAGCCTCTGGAAGGACTGGGAAGTATGGATGGGGGAGAGAATACGGTTTTAAATTCGATAACTTGCGAAATCGTAAACGATCAGGTGGTCTATGAGTTACAAGTGCCATCCAATGCATTTCGTGCAGAGAAGATTCCTTTTTACTATGCAGGCGAAACTATGGAGACCGGAGAGGGGAAGCTGTTGGGGGAATTAAGCATAACACCGGAAGTGGATACGGAGATTCCGGCGAAAGATACAAAGGAAATGGTGCCAGATCATTATGGGCTGTCTGTCACGGAAGAAGAAGACAGAATTTTAATCAATGCGACTTACCAAAAAGGAGAGTTGGCAATGATTCTTCTTTGGGGTGAGAACAATGAAGTTCACAGATATTATGTCAATACATCTTCGAATAATAAAAACTTTGAGGCGATGTGCGTGGGAACCTTCATCAAGGAAGATCCTCGCAATGTTGATGTTTTCATAAATAAAAATGGACTTCAGGGAGAATTTTTCATAAAACTGTTAACAGAAGACGTAATTTATGACACAGGAATACAAGTAGTATTTTAAAGTAAAATAAGACAGAAAGCACATCTGCAGAGGCTGAAATCGGGTCGGCAAGGATGTGCTTTTTGAATATTAAAGTACTCTTTGGTACTTAATTTAATTCATCAAAATAAAATAGCGTTTTTATACAATAATACCAAGTGAATGAGTGAAAAGAGGTACGGCATGATTCAACGAGAAGAAATACTAAGACGTCTCAGAGCACAGGTAAATATTAATGGACATATCATTGGAGCGGCGGTTGGATCCGGAATGACAGCAAAATACACGGCTATGGGTGGCGCGGATTTTCTGATGGCTTTAAGTGCGGGAAAATATCGTGTCATGGGGAGAAGTTCTTATGCCTGCTATCTTTGCTACGCCAACAGCAATGAGATAGCGATGAAGTTAGGAAGGGAAGAACTTCTTCCGATGATTAAAGATGTTCCTGTCTTATTTGGTCTTTTTGCAGGGGATCCTTTTATTAATTTATATGAATATTTGAAAGAAATCAAAGAATCGGGATTTTCCGGAATCGTTAATTTTCCCACCATTGCAATGATAGATGGAAAATTCGGGGAAGCATTGGCAGAGGAGGGAAATTCTTACGCGAGAGAAATTGAGGCGATCAAGCTGGCACATCATTTGGACTTATTTACGGTTGCTTTTGTGATAGATGAATATCAGACAGAACAGATGATCAAAGCTGGTGCAGACATTATCTGTGCTCATTTGGGATTGACGAAAGGCGGATTTTTGGGTGCAAAAAAATATATCTCTATTGATGATGCGCGAAAGATAACGGATAGTATATTTCTTCGGTGTAATCAGCTGAGACCCGATGTGATCAAGACAATCTATTCCGGACCGGCAAATACCCCTATTGATATGCAGTATATGTATCAAAATACAGCTTGCCAAGGATATATTGGAGGTTCTGCTTTTGACAGGATTCCTTCAGAACGGGCAATATTAAATACAATCAAGGCATTTAAAAGTTACGGGGGATTCGACCAGAACGATCCGATGGCAAAGCTGGTCAATGGAAACTGGAATACCGGAGACTATGTAGAATTTGTAAAACAATATGTGAAGGAACATTATATGAAGACGATACGTCTGGGAGATTTGGCAATTGTCGCGCATGTATCTTATTCTTATCTAAGTACAAGATTCAAAAAGGAGGTGGGCTGCAGCTTTACGGAGTATCTGGTGCGTTTTCGCATCAATATGGCAAGGGAGATTCTTTCTAAGGAAAGAATCTCCTGTAGAGAAGCTGCAGAACGTGTGGGCTATACCGATTATGCGCAGTTTTCTAAAATGTTTAAAAAGTACAGCGGGCTTACCCCGAGTGATTTTATCTCAGATAATATAAACACATTGAAAAATAAAAAAGATACTCTTATTTGAAAAAATAAACACAAATAGAGCCAATATAAACAAATTTACTTTGCCTATAAAAAGCAGTAGAATTTTGTCAGGAACAAACAACAAGTTCTACTGCTTTTCAACTGGCCAGGGAAAGAGGAAGGATCATCAAAGAAAGGAAAGAATAATGAAGACAATTGCAATTGCGGGTACTTTTGATACCAAAGGAAAAGAGTACCTTTATGTAAAAAGTCTTGTGGAAGAGCTGGGAATACAAACGCTCATGATCCATACTGGAGTATTTCCGCCGGAATTTCCGGCTGATGTATCAAACGAGGAAGTGGCAAAAGCAGCAGGGTATGAGTTGCAAGAGCTTGTGGAGAAGAAAGACAGAGCATTAGCGACAGCGGTTTTGTCTAAAGGAATGCAGAGGTTAGTTCCGAAGTTGTATCGGGAAGGAAGGTTTGATGGGATTCTGTCATTTGGGGGATCCGGCGGAACCTCTATGGTTACACCGGCTATGAGAGAACTTCCGATAGGAGTGCCGAAGTTGATGGTTTCCACCATGGCTTCGGGAAATGTGGAGCAATATGTGGGGATCAGCGATATCATTATGATGCCATCCATTGTTGATGTGGCGGGATTAAATAAAATATCAAAAACAATTTTTCGAAATGCCGTATTGGCCATGGCAGGAATGGTTGAGATGAAAGATAAATTAAAGAAAGATACACAAGAGCAAAAGCCGTTAGTGGCAGCTACCATGTTTGGTGTGACTACGCCATGTGTCAATTATGCCCAAAATTATTTGGAGCGACAGGGATATGAAGTTCTTGTTTTTCATGCGACAGGAACGGGTGGAAAGACAATGGAAGCTTTGACAGAGGCAGGCTTTTTCCAAGGGGTTTTGGACTTGACGACAACAGAGTGGTGCGATGAGCTTATTGGCGGAGTACTTGCGGCAGGCCCCCATCGCTGTGAGGCAGCAGGGAAAAAACGGATTCCGCAGGTAGTGTCTGTAGGAGCCATGGATATGGTGAATTTTGGCCCTATGGATACCGTACCAAAAAAATTCTCTGACAGGAATTTGTACCAGCATAATCCGACAGTCACTCTGATGAGAACCACTGTTGACGAAAATATCGAAATAGGCAGCAAGCTGGCAGAAAAATTGAATATGGCAGTGGATAAAACGATATTGATGTTGCCTCTTGGTGGAGTATCCGGCATCGATATGCCGGGGCAGCCTTTTTATGGGAAGGAAGAGGATGAAGCTCTGTTTGAGATATTGCGCAAAAAAGTAAACAAGGAAACTGTAGAAATTCTGGAAATGACTCAAAACATCAATGACCCGGTTTTTGGTGAAACCGCAGCAAAAAAGTTGATTGAGCTGATGGAAGCAAAACGTGAATCATAAAATTATTATGGAGGAAATGAATATGAACCGGATGACAAGAAGTGAAATCATGGATATGTTTAAAAAGGAAGTTGCAGAAGGAAAAATCCTTGTTGGTGTGGGGGCAGGAACGGGAATTACAGCAAAGTGCAGCGAAAAAGGCGGTGCAGACATGCTGATTATTTATAATTCAGGACGTTTTCGAATGGCAGGAAGAGGTTCTCTGTCTGGCCTTCTGGCATACGGCGATGCCAATAAAATTGTTCAGGAAATGGGAGCAGAAGTACTTCCGATTGTAAAGCATACGCCTGTATTGGCCGGAGTATGTGGTACCGATCCATTTCGGGTGATGGACCTGTTTCTGAAACAATTGAAGGAGCAAGGGTTTAATGGAGTGCAGAATTTCCCGACGGTAGGCTTGATTGACGGAAAGTTTCGGATAAATTTAGAGGAAACAGAGATGGGATACGGTTTGGAGGTGGAGATGATTCGGGAAGCTCATAAACTGGACATGCTGACTTGTCCCTATGTGTTTGATGAAGCACAGGCAAAGGCAATGGCAGAAGCCGGTGCGGATATTTTGGTTGCCCATATGGGACTTACGACAAAAGGATCGATCGGAGCAGAAACAGCCTTGACTTTGGATGATTGTTGTGTGAAGATTCGTGCGATTATCAAAGCAGGACGCGAGGTAAATCCGGATATTATGGTAATTTGTCATGGAGGACCCATAGCCGATCCAGAGGATGCTGCCTACGTCATTCGAAATGTTCCAGAAATCGATGGCTTTTTCGGAGCTTCCTCTATTGAACGTCTGGCTTCAGAAAGAGGAATGACTGCACAGACAAAAGCTTTTAAAACAATTCAGAAATAAATGTTATGGGCAGACCGCCGGGATTCAGGCAAAGGGTCTGCCCTTTGTAGATTTCAGAATGTCTTTTAGATAGAGACAAAAGTTTAGGATTTCATAAATGAAAACGAATATCAAAATCATTGACAAACAAAGAGAGAACGATTATAATGAATGCGTAAACCGGGAATAAGACTCACAGGAGAGGTGCGATAAATGGTAGATTTAATAATACTTGTTGCAATAGCAGGAGCTTTGGTGATGACTGTCAGGAAGAAGGTAATGGATATAAGAGCTGGGAAAAGCGGCTGTGGCTGTTCCGGCTGTGCAGGCTGTTCTGGTTGTGGGACAGAAAAGAAAGGGGATAGCGCCCATCAGGGATAAGAAAAAGGCATATCACAAAATAAGCCCTCCATCGTTTTCCTATTCTAGACCCGTCGGAGCACAGAGTATGGAAATGATGGATGGCTTATTTTGTGATATGCCTTTTTGGCATTAGTAGAGGTGAAATTTTCAAGATCGTCGGATTTTGATGCAATTATTTTACAGATTTGGTTTATAATAAATTATAAGATGTGAATCATTGTTTGAATGTGGTTTTGAATTCCTGTTGACATCAGGAATTTTTATGCGATACAATGAGGAGGATGAATTTTTATAGTAATGAATAGAGAAAGAGTAGAGAATGGTGGAGAGGGAAACATGACGGAAGACAGAGAACCAGTCGGGTATCACAAAAAGCAGGAAAAAAGAAAGGCAAGGGAGCAGCGAAGGGCAAGACTGCTACAGGGAATGCTGTGTCTTTGCATGGTAGTGGTATGCGTGGGAACCGCAGTGCTAGCGGTAGATGCTTTGAGCGACAGGAAAGGAAATAAAAAAGCTGGTGATGGGATGCGTAGAAGCAGAGCGGTCACAGTGGGTGCGCTATTAGAAGAGGATATACGTCAGACAGCGGAGGTAAAGCGCCCTTATGTAGAGGTACCGGAGATGGGGGCATTGTTTGGGATTCATGTACAAGGAAAAGGCTGGAGCAATTATTTTGCAGATAACGCATACGGGATGGCTCCAGCTGGCGGCTATATTACTGCTGTTCGGGCTACATTACATAATCAACCACAGGGAATGACAGGAACCATTGAATATCAGGTGAATTTAAGTGGAAGTGGTTGGCTGGATTGGCAAACCGATGCCGGGGAAGCGGGAAACTCTTTGGGGGAAATGCCACTGGAGGCTGTTTCCATGCGTTTGACAGGGGAACTGGCACAATATTATGATGTGATTTACAGTGTTCTGCAAAATGGGCAGTGGACGGACTGGATGAGAAACGGGGAGGAGGCAGGAAAAGCCGGGGTAGGATTGCGGGTGGATGGAATTCGTGTTTCTGTGGCAAGAAAACAGGAGGATGGTACTTCTTTTGCCGGAGAGATCGATCCATCAAAACCAATGGTTGCCTTGACCTACGATGACGGGCCGTCGAAAAATTCGACCCCTCGGATTCTGGATACCCTAAAAGCGAATGGCGGACGTGCTACATTTTTTATGGTTGGCAATCGGGCTGAGAAGAATGGAGCGGTAATTCGTCAGATGGTAGAGCAGGGATGTGAGGTGGCAAACCATACATACGATCATACATTGATGACCAAAGTAGACCCGGCAGAATTGGAACGGCAGCTGATGATGACCAATCAGGTGGTTTCCAATGCTGGAGGAGTCACACCGGTGCTGATGCGGCCTTGTGGCGGTGCCACGAATGATGCGGGAATGGGAGTTGCCGGAGCGATCTCCATGCCGGCGATTTTATGGTCCATTGATACGCTAGACTGGAAGACCAGAGATGTGCAGGCAACGATTTCTGCAGTATTGGATCATGTACAAGATGGAGATATTATTTTGATGCATGATTTATATGAGACTGCGGCAGATGCCAGTGATGTAATTATTCCAGAACTGACGGCTCGGGGATATCAGTTGGTGACTGTCAGTGAGTTGTCTTCATACAGAGGCGGCATGATACCAGGAAAGTCCTATTATAAGTTTCGTCCATGAGAGCATATTTTTTTCGGTTCCCTCATACTTTGGAAGTAGCCGGTTAGGCAATGAGTGGAGGGGTAGGCTTGAATGACAATTATCTGGATGTAATGCAACAATATGAAGGAGAGGCTCTGGAGATTCGCCGGGGACGAGGCGCCTGGATCTGCGAATGCTCGAGTGGGATGAAACTTCTGAAGGAATATCGAGGGAGCGTAAAGCGCCTGGAGTTTGAAGAGACGATTCTAAAAGAGCTGAAGCTCCAGGGGATCCGCTCGGTAGATCAATATGTGCGGAATTTAGCGGGAGAGTTGATTACAACTGCGGAGGATGGAACGAAATACATCCTGAAAGACTGGTTTGCAAACAAAGAGTGCAATCTAAAGGACAGTCGGGAAATTTTGGCAGCAGTTTCCTGGATAGCCCGCCTTCACCGGGCATTTCGAAATGTCGTCTGGCGGGAGGAGTGGGATCTGGCCTCTATGATATCCCCGGGATTAAGCGAGGAAATGCGGCGCCATACTAGAGAAATGAAGAGAGTGCGAACTTTTGTCAGCAATAAACGGAAAAAAAGTGAATTTGAATTATGTGTTATGCAGCATTTTGCAGAATTTTATGAACAGGCTATGGAAGCACAAAAGGGTCTGGAAGTTCTGGAAGAAGCATCCGAACCGGCCCGCCTTTTCTTGTGTCATGGTGATTTGAATCAGCATCATTTGTTGATGGGGAGCGGAGATGTGGCTGTGATTGAGTTTAATCAGATGCACCGGGGAAATCAGATGGCAGATTTATACCATTTTATGCGGAAGGTGATGGAAAAGCATGGCTGGGATGAACGGCTGGGGCAGGCCATGACGGATGCCTATAACCGGGTGCTTCCGATGGATGGTCAGGATCGGGAATGTTTGTACTATCTCTTTTTGTATCCGGAGAAGTATTGGAAACAGCTAAATTATTATTATAATGCCAATAAAGCTTGGACGCCGGCAAAAAATGTGGAGAAGCTACGCAATCTGAAGGAACAGCAGGAAGCAAGAGTGCGTTTTTTGGAACGGCTCAAAGGATAGTGATTGTCAACGGCATGAGAAATAAGACGATTTTGTATGAGAAACCTTTTGACGCAAGAATCATCTTATTATATAATAGAGATAATTGAGGGCAACATAAGTGCTTTCATTAGTAAATCTGCCAGGGGGAGTCTGGCGGGAAGTATACAGGAGGGAGTATTTAGTTATGAAGGATTACATGAAGATCTATCAGGAGTGGCTGTCGAATCCCTATTTTGACGAAGAGACCAAAGCGGAGCTGCGGGCAATTGCAGGTGATGAGAACGAGATTAAGGAAAGATTTTATATGGATTTGGAGTTTGGTACGGCAGGTCTCAGGGGAATCATCGGGGCGGGTATCAACCGGATGAATATCTATGTGGTTCGCCGGGCGACGCAGGGTCTTGCCAATTACATCATTAAGCAAGGCGGGGCTTTAAAAGGGGTTGCGATTGCTTATGATTCCCGTCGGATGTCACCAGAATTTGCTGATGAGGCAGCACGGACGCTGGCAGCAAATGGGATCAAAGCATACAAATTTGAGTCTTTGCGTCCAACACCCGAGTTGTCTTTTGCCGTGCGGGAGCTGGGATGTATTGCTGGTATTAATGTGACGGCCAGTCATAATCCGCCAGAGTACAATGGTTATAAAGTATATTGGGAAGATGGCGCTCAGTTCACGCCGCCTCATGATAAAGGGGTGACAGAAGAAGTGCTAGCAATCGAGGATCTGTCTACGGTAAAGACGATGAGCGCTTCTGATGCGAAATCGGCCGGTTTGTATGATGTAATCGGTGCGGAGATTGATAATAAATATATTGCCAACGTCAAGGCTCAGGTAGTGAATCAGGATGCCATCAACCAGATGCAGGATGATATCAAGATTATCTACACGCCTCTTCATGGTACGGGTAATATTCCGGTGCGCAGGGTGTTGAAAGAAATAGGGTTTACGCATGTTCACGTAGTTCCGGAACAGGAGTTGCCGGATGGCGAGTTCCCCACTGTCAGTTATCCGAATCCAGAAGCAGCAGAGGCATTTGCCCTGGGACTGAAGATGGCAAAGGAAATTGATGCCGATTTGGTGTTGGCTACGGATCCCGATGCCGATCGTTTGGGTGTGTATGTAAAGGACAGTAAATCCGGAGAGTATATTTCTTTGACAGGGAATATGTCTGGTTCTCTGCTGTGCGAGTATGTGTTGAGCCAAAAGGAAGCGCAAAAAGCGATTCCGGCAGATGGTGAAGTGGTGAAGTCTATTGTTAGTACGAACCTAATTGATGCAGTGGCGGCTTCTTATCATTGTAAGCTGGTAGAGTGCCTGACAGGCTTTAAATGGATCGGACAGCAGATTCTGAAAGAGGAGAATACCGGTGTCGGACATTATATGTTTGGCATGGAGGAGAGTTATGGTTGTTTGATTGGCACTTATGCAAGGGACAAGGATGCCGTATCAGCCAGTGTGGCGCTTTGCGAGGCGGCTGCTTATTATAAGACGAAAAATATGACATTGTGGGATGCCATGGTGGCGATGTATGAGAAATATGGTTATTATAAGGATGCCGTGAAATCGATCGGATTGTCCGGTATTGAGGGTCTGGCAAAGATTCAGTCTATTATGGAGACGTTCCGGAATGATACCCCTGTCGGTTTTGGCGATTATAAGGTGCTTTCGGCCCGTGACTATAAACTGGACACGATCAAGGATATGACTACCGGAACCGTGACGCCTACCGGATTGCCTGCCTCCAATGTTCTTTATTATGATATGAATGACAATGCCTGGTTGTGTATTCGGCCATCCGGAACAGAGCCGAAGATCAAGTTCTATTATGGAGTAAAGGGAGTTTCTCTAGAAGATGCGGATGCAAAATCGGCCGCTTTGGGTGAGGCGCTGATGGAGGTTGTGAATAAACTTCTGTAAAAGGCGATTGGTGCAGCGTAAAGGTTGCGCGGAATCGTATGTGAAAATAAAAAGAGCATTGCAAAAGTTCATCAGCCATTTTTACATTCTGTGTGCAGGAACCATCCGAACACAGGATATGAAAATGGCTGATGATTTTTTGCAATACTTTCTTTTGTTTTCTCTGTGGAAAGCAGTTATTCCTGAGAGGGAGGAACGACGATTCCATGAGGCGCACTTTTTCCGTTTTCGTCCGTGTTGACAAACACCACTTGGCAGGTGGCATAAAGGATATCGGGACTCAGCATATCGCGGGCTTCTATGGCAAAGGTTAGACTGGTATTGCCGGCTTTTATCAGCTCATATTGAAAACTAAGAATGGTTCCCAGCTCGGTAGGAGCAAGAAAGCGAAAGTCCTGAACGGCACACATTACCACATGGTCCCGACGACCTAGAGTTTTGGCAACTCCGAAAAAGGCAGCCTCTGTCATCCAGTCAGTCAATACACCGGAGTATAGGGAGCCGTGATGGTTCATTTGTTCCATTCTTACATAGCGATGGGTAATTGTCTTCATCATGATAGATTCTCCTTTTTGTTTATGTATTTGGGATTGTATTGTGCGTTAAGGCTATTATACAACGAATGAAATTATCATACAAGCAGGATTGGAACAGGAATATAATAATCCATCAGTTTCCCCGCTTGCATGAGTATGTAAAGTATGCTACAATTTACGGGATGAAAAAGAGCCACAGGAATGAAGCAGACGGAAAATAAGTATTTTATTACGACTATGACAGAGAGGATCGGATGAGTATGGCGAATTTATCTTATCAGAGTACCAGGGGCGGGGAGTGTGGATTGACGGCTTCTCAGGCGATTTTGAATGGATTGGCGGAGGATGGAGGGCTGTATATGCCATCGTTCATTCCAAAGCTGGAGATCTCGATGGACAAACTGGCAGAGATGAGTTATCAGGAGACTGCTTATGAAGTGATGCGGCTGTTTTTGACGGATTATACAGAGGAAGAACTGAAACACTGCATTAATTCCGCTTATGACAGTAAGTTTGATACGGAAGAGATTGCACCGTTGCGCGAAGCAGACGGGGCATATTATCTGGAACTGTTTCATGGCAGCACGATCGCATTTAAAGATATGGCATTGTCGATTTTGCCCTATTTGATGACCACAGCGGCTAAGAAAAATCATGTGAAGAATGAGATTGTGATTTTGACTGCCACTTCTGGAGACACAGGGAAAGCGGCGATGGCAGGTTTTGCGGATGTACCGGGAACGCGGATCCTTGTGTTTTATCCTAAGGGGGGTGTCAGCCGGGTACAAGAGCTGCAGATGGTGACCCAGAAGGGAGACAACACAGCAGTGATAGCAATTCAGGGTAACTTTGATGATGCCCAGACCGGAGTAAAGAAAATTTTTGGCAATTCAGAATTTGGTAAACGGCTGGCAGAGAAGGGATATCAGCTGTCTTCAGCTAATTCTATTAATATCGGGAGGCTGGTACCTCAAGTGGTATACTATGTATACGCTTATGCCAAGCTGGTTCAGAAAGGAACGATTAAAAACGGTGAGGAAATCAACATCACGGTGCCCACAGGCAACTTTGGAAATATTCTGGCGGCTTATTTGGCAAAACAGATGGGTTTGCCGGTGAAGACGCTGATTTGTGCTTCCAATGAGAATAAAGTATTATATGACTTTTTCCAGACAGGTACTTATGATAAGAGGCGGGAATTTATACTGACTAGTTCTCCCTCTATGGATATTTTAATTTCCAGCAATCTGGAAAGGCTGATTTATGTAAGCGCTGGTTGCGACGCAGAGGTGAACCGGGGGTTGATGGAAGAACTGGGGAAGACGGGAGCTTATTCAATAACCGAAGCGATGCGGACAAAGATGGCAGACTTTGTGGGAGGTTATGCCACAGAATCGGAAAACGGAGCGGAGATCAAAAGGTTGTTTGATGCCACAGGCTATATGATCGATACGCATACGGGAGTGGCCTCCACCGTTTATCGGAAGTATGTTGCTGAGACCGGGGATTTAACTCCGACAGTGATTGCATCCACCGCAAGCCCGTATAAATTTTCTCATAGTGTTATGGAAGCCGTGTATGGAGACCAGGGAGATAAAGATGAATTCACTATCATTGATGATTTGTGCAAAGTAACCGGTGTGGCAGTGCCTCAGGCAGTAGAGGAAATCCGGAATGCAGAGATCCGGCATAAGAGAGTGTGTGATGCCGAAACGATGGAGAGTACGGTAGCAGAGATTTTGGGACTGTGACTCTGTAGAAGAATCGATAAAAAGATTGTGAAAAGTAACACTATCCAAACAGCAAAAAGTGCGTTATAATAAGACAAGCTGCAGCTTTCGTCTTTGGATGAGAGTTGCTAGGGAGAGCATAAATAACGAAACGGAGGGTATGAAATGTTAGTATCTGCAACAGAAATGCTGAAAAAAGCAAAAGCGGGACATTATGCGGTAGGTCAGTTTAATATCAACAATCTGGAGTGGACCAAGTCCATTTTAGCTACTGCACAGGAGTTGAATTCCCCGGTGATTTTGGGTGTGTCCGAGGGTGCCGGCAAGTATATGACAGGTTATAAAACGGTAGCAGCTATGGTGGAGGCGATGATTGAGGAGATGAATATCACTGTCCCGGTGGCTTTGCACCTGGATCATGGCAGCTATGAGGGATGCTATAAGTGCATCAAGGCAGGATTTTCTTCTATTATGTTTGATGGTTCCCATTATCCGATTGAAGAGAATGTAGAGAAGACGAAAGAATTGGTAAAGGTTGCTCATGCGATGGGACTTTCTATCGAGGCTGAGGTTGGTTCCATCGGTGGTGAGGAAGACGGCGTTGTCGGCATGGGTGAGTGTGCGGATCCCAATGAGTGCAAGGCGATTGCTGATTTGGGAATTGATTTCCTGGCAGCAGGTATCGGTAATATTCATGGCAAATATCCGGACAACTGGCAGGGGCTGAGTTTTGACACCTTGGCAGCGATTCAGGAAAAGACGGGGGAGATGCCTCTGGTGTTGCATGGAGGTACCGGTATTCCGGCAGATATGATCAAAAAGGCGATTGATCTGGGAGTGGCGAAGATCAATGTGAATACTGAGTGCCAGCTGTCCTTTGCAGCGGCTACTCGTGAGTACATCGAGGCTGGTAAGGATCAGCAGGGCAAGGGTTTTGACCCAAGAAAACTGTTAGCTCCTGGTGCTGCTGCTATCAAAGAGACCGTGAAAGAGAAGATGGAGCTCTTTGGATCTGTTGGTAAGGCTTAAGAGACTGATTAAGATATAAAATATGGGGGATTCTTTTTCTAAAAGAATCCCCCATATTTTATGGCATAAAGTGAATATCATCTGCCGAAATGACGTTTTTTTTGCTACAATGGCAGGAAAATCCAGCAAACAGACTAAAATGAAGAAAAAGTAAAAAAGTGCTTGCATTTTTGTAATGGATGGTTTATTTTAATAGAGAACAAAGGTGTTCTTCCTTTTATGGCAAGGAAGGGCGCCTTTTCTGCTTTTGCGGACGGGCATGCCTCGCAAACAGTTGTATTCCAGGGAGAGGAAGGGATTATTTATGAGTGAGATCGTAAAAATTACAGAAATATTTGGTAAAAATGTGTTTAATGAGGTAGTGATGAAGGAACGTTTACCAAAAAGTGTTTTTAAAAAGATGAAGAAAACGATCGAGGATGGGGCAGAGCTGGATCCATCGATTGCGGATGTAGTGGCGCATGCCATGAAAGAATGGGCGATAGAGCGGGGAGCTACCCATTATACCCACTGGTTTCAACCATTGACCGGGGTGACGGCGGAAAAGCACGATTCCTTTATTTCAACTCCGGATGCAGAAGGGCGGGTGATTATGGAGTTTTCTGGCAAAGAGCTGATCAAGGGAGAACCGGATGCGTCTTCCTTTCCTTCTGGTGGTTTGCGGGCGACCTTTGAAGCCCGGGGCTATACAGCCTGGGACTGCACTTCTCCGGCGTTTCTGCGGGAAGATGCGATTGGGGTGACTCTTTGTATTCCCACAGCATTCTGTTCCTACAAAGGAGAGGCGTTGGATCAGAAAACGCCACTTTTGCGTTCTATGCAAGCGATTGATGCACAGGCATTACGGATTATGCGTCTGTTTGGTAACACCACGGCGAAACGGGTATGTCCATCGGTGGGACCGGAGCAGGAGTACTTTTTAGTGGATCGGGCGAAATATTTACAGAGAAAGGATCTGATTTATGCGGGGAGAACCTTATTTGGCGCTATGCCGCCGAAAGGACAGGAACTGGAAGATCACTATTTTGGAGCGATTCGAGAGCGAATAGGTTCTTATATGAAAGAAGTGAACGAGGAGCTGTGGAAACTGGGAGTGACGGCAAAGACTCAGCATAATGAAGTTGCTCCGGCGCAGCATGAGCTAGCTCCGATTTACGATCAAGTAAATCTGGCAGTGGACCACAATCAAATGGTGATGGAGACTTTGAAAAAGGTAGCCGGGCGTCATGGTCTGACCTGTTTACTCCATGAGAAGCCTTTTGCAGGGGTGAACGGTTCTGGTAAGCATAATAACTGGTCTTTGACTTCTGATGATGGAGTGAATCTGCTGAGTCCGGGAGAAACGCCTCATGAAAATATTCAGTTTTTGCTAGTTTTGGGATGTGTTTTGAAAGCGGTGGATATTTATGCAGATTTGCTGCGGGAATCGGCAGCAGATGTGGGAAATGATCACCGCTTAGGAGCCAATGAAGCGCCGCCGGCTATTATTTCCGTATTTTTGGGAGAGCAGTTGGAGGATGTAATCGATCAGCTTTGCAGCACTGGAGAGGCGACACATTCTAAGAAGGGCGGTACCCTGAGAACAGGGGTGGCTACTTTGCCGGATTTGGATAAAGATGCCACAGACCGGAACCGCACTTCGCCTTTTGCCTTTACGGGCAATAAATTTGAGTTTCGTATGGTGGGCTCTGCAGATTCTATTGCACCACCGAATGTGGTTTTGAATACGATTGTGGCAGAGGCATTTAAAGAAGCAGCGGATGAACTGGAAAAGGCAGAGGATTTTGATACGGCAGTCCATAATTTGATTAAAAAGTTGCTGAGGGACCATAAACGAATCATTTTCAACGGGAATGGCTATTCGGACGCCTGGGTTGAGGAGGCGGAGAAACGAGGACTTCCTAATATTCGTTCTATGGTAGAAGCGATTCCGGCGTTGACTACAGAAAAAGCAGTAAGGTTGTATGAGGAATTTGGAGTATTTACCCGGGCGGAGTTGGAGTCTCGCGCGGAGGTCGAGTATGAAGCGTATTCCAAAGTGATTAATATCGAGGCCCGAACCATGATAGATATGGCGAGTAAACAGATCATTCCGGCGGCGATCAAATATACCACAGAGCTGGCCCATTCTTTGAATGCAGTAAAGGCAGCATGTCCGGAGGCAGACAGCAGTGTGCAGACAGAGCTGTTGACAGAAACTTCAGCATTGCTGTCCGATATGAAAGTGGCGCTGGCAGCACTGACCGACATTACGGAAAAATGTGGTAAAATGGAAGAAGGAAAAGCCAAAGCTCATGCATATCATGATGAAGTAGTACCAGCTATGGCAGAACTGCGGACGCCGGCAGATCGGTTGGAGATGATCGTGGATAAGGAGCTGTGGCCGTTCCCAAGCTATGGAGATTTGATTTTCGAGGTGTAGAGATCGCTGCCTCCAACATCATGCCATTTAAATAAAAAACAAGAAAAGCAGCCAAGGAAAAGAGGAGAAAAGCAACCAGAAATCGTCTGCGATATTTTGACTTTGTAGAGATTTAGAAGTCCTTAAATCCCTGAATTGAGCGTTGAAACGAAAATATACATTGTTTGAACGAAGTGAGTTTGTATATTTTCGTTTCCTTATCTTAATGACATTGGACGATTTCCGGTTGTTTTTTTCCTCTTTTCCTTGGCGTACCTTTTGTCACTGCTTATCTAAATGATATTAGTTACCTCTCTCCTCTTATGTTTATTGCGAAATGTTTCTTCCTTAATATTGACATATTTAAGTGATTTAAATATAATATAAGTTACTTAAATAATATTAAAAATAGATGGGGAGTTAAGATGAAAAAGTCGGTACGCTTATCGGATATTGCGGAAAAACTGCAGGTGAGTACGGTGACGGTGTCCAATGCTCTGTCAGGGCAGAAGGGAGTCAGTGAAGAGCTGCGGAACAGGATAAAGCAGGTGGCAGCAGAGATGGGATACCAGACACGGGGAACGGGCGGGACCAATGGCAAGAAAATCCTTAATGTGGGAGTGATTATTGGAGAAAAGTATCTGGGCCCTTATCCTTCTTATTATTGGAAAGTCTATCAGGAACTGTCATTGATTGCCGGTCTCCATAGTTGCGTGATTCTTTTTGAAGTGTTGCGCCACGAGCGGGAGGCGGCGATGGAATTGCCATTATTTGCGATGGAGCAACAGATTCAGGGATTGATTGTGATCGGGGAGATTGGCCGGGAATATATGGAGTTTTTAGATCATCAGACAGATATTCCTGTTGTGATGGTGGATTTTATGATGCAGGGTTTGCACTGCCCTTCGGTGATGGCGGACAACTATTATGGAATGTACAAAATGGTGAATTATCTGATTCAGCAGGGACACAAAGAGATTGCCTATGTGGGGACGTTGATGGCAAGCAATAGCATTACAGATCGGTATTTTGGATATCGGAAAGCTTTGCTGGAGAATGGATTGGAAATGAATCCGGACTGGGTGATCGAGGACCGTACCATGGAAGGACAGATTGGTAATATTCGTTTGCCCGAGCGGATGCCGACAGCATTTGCCTGTAATTGCGATTTGACAGCCAGTGAGTTGGTGAATCTCCTAAAGAGTCGGGGATACCGGATTCCTGAGGACATTTCTATTGTGGGATTTGATAATTATCTTTTTGAAGGATTATGTGATATTACGATTACCAGCTATGAGGTGGATATTAAGGAGATGGTAAGGTGCGCCATTAAGATTGTGGCGGCATTAGCAGAGCATGGAAATGCTCCGGTAGATATGAGGCTGGTATCGGGAACTGTGGTGGTAAAAGAGAGTGTTCGCAATCTCAATGGATGTTGGGATTGATGGATGTTGGGATTTGAGAATGTTTGAGTTTGCGGAAAATCAGAATTAAAAGAAAACATTTATAGCGAAATGAGAAGTCTTTTGGGTTTAAGGACTTCTTTTTTTGTGCATTTTTTGAGAAGAATAATAGGAAAAACGATATTAAGATTGAGAAAAAGAGAAAACATAAAGAAAATTAAATATATTTAAGTTAAATAAATGAAATTAAATTAAGTTAAATACTTAAAATAAAGGGTAGATTATTGTGCATTATAGATATAATAAAGAATAAAAATAGTGTAATATTAACGAAAATAGGAAAAATCTCGTTTTTCTATTGAAATTAAATTAAATCATGTTTATAATTAAATTAAAATTAAATAAGAAGGACGGATAAAGTTATGAAAATCAAGAAAATGGTGGCTTTAGGAACAGCGCTTACGGTAGCATTTTCCTTATCTGGATGCGGCAATTCGGATAAGAGCGAAGGGGTGGCGGCAGTGAATCTTCCCAGCATTGATTCGATCGAGATGGGGACAGATTATCAGGATATTACAGCTAATATTAAGGTTCTGACAAATCGGACGGATATTGTGGATACCATTTACAAGGGATATGCAGAGCAGTTCATGAAATTGTATCCCAATATTACTGTGGAGTATGAGGCTGTCACAGACTATGAGGAATCCTTAAATTTGCGGTTACCTACGGGAGATTGGGGAGATATTTGTTACATTCCGACTTCGGTTGCTAAGAGTGAACTATCAGAATATTTTTCTCCTCTAGGAGATTTTTCTACTTTGAATGAGATTTATAATTTCTTGTCAGACAAGAATTATGGCGGAATGCAGTACGGAATTCCCAATGGCGGCACAGCAGGGGGGGTTATTTATAACAAACGAATCTGGAAAGAAGCAGGGATTGATAAACTACCAGCAACACCGGATGAGTTCTTGGAGTGTTTACAAAAAATCAAAGATAATACAGATGCGATTCCACTGTATACCAATTTTGCTGCCGGCTGGCCGATGGGAGCTTGGGATCAGTATATCGGAATCACAGCTACCGGGGATCCCGATTTCATGTTAAACAACCTGGCTCACACCAAAGATCCTTTTGCAAAAAAAGAGGATATGTCTGGCCCTTATGCGGTGTATTATGTGCTTTATGAGTCTGTCAGCCGAAAGCTTGTAGAGGATGACCCGGCCAGCAGTGACTGGGAGGCTTCCAAGGGGATGATTAATAAGGGTGAGATTGCTACTATGGTATTGGGATCCTGGGCGGTAGAGCAGTGCAAAGGAGCCGGGGCAACGCCCGAGGATGTGGGGTATATGCCATTCCCCATCACGGTGGATGGCAAGCGTTATGCTTCTGGCGACGGAAACTATTCTTATGCTATCAATAACAAAGCCACCGAGGACAATCAGATTGCTGCTATGGTTTACTTGAAATGGTTGTTGGAAGAATCATCAATATTTGTGGATGAAGGTACGATCCCGGCATTGAAGTCGGAACCGCTTCCGGATTCGTTGTCTGAATTTGACGGGGTGGAGATTCTCAGCAACAATCCGGCTATTGAGGGAGAAGAAACGCTTTTTGATGATGTGAACAACGAGAGTGAAGTTGGGATTAATAATAATGATTATCCCGATTGTGAAATTTTAGAGAGCGCTCTTTATGGAACGAAAGATTTGGATACTTTGATGGAAGAATGGAATGCGAAGTGGTCCGCAGCTCAGGAGAGTTTGGGTGTGGATATTCTGAAATACTGATAAGATCAGGAAGGAGGACACAACATGGATAGAGGTGGAAGTGCTGTAGTGAGAAAAAAGACATTTGCCGAGAAAATAAAAAGCAGAGAGGTACAACAATTTTTGGTGATCGTGACTTTTTTGTTTGCTCCGCTGTTGCTACTGATTGTATTTACCTATCTGCCATTTATGAGAATGGTACAGTTCAGCTTCTACAACATGAAATATATTGGACCGAAGAAATTTGTTGGTCTGGCAAACTATGTGGATGTGTTCCACCGGACGGAGATCTTTCGCGCCTTGTTGGTAAGCGTGTATTATATGGGAGGAGCGGTGGTTCAGTTAGCTTTAGCATTGTTCTTTGCCACTTTGATGGTATTCAAAGTGAAGGGAGAATCTGTGTTTAAGGCGGCATTATTTTTCCCTTATTTAATTTGTGGCATTGCGGTGGGATTTATTTTCAAGTTTTTCTATGCTCGTGGATTTGTACTTGATTCATTGTTGCAAATGTTTGGGATGAAGCTGGATAGTATTCCTTATTGGCTGCAAGATCAGAGTATCAATAACGTTGCTTTGGCGGCAACCTCCGTATGGCGGTATACAGGGCAAAATATGATTATGTTTTTGGGCGCTATGATGTCGGTAGATACGGATCTGTATGAGGCGGCGGCGCTGGATGGAGCAAACAACTGGCATCGGTTTCGCTATATTATCCTGCCAGGTATTAAGTCAATTATCGTGTTGAATCTGATTCTTTCGATTAGTGGTTCACTAAGCGCATTTGAACCGCCTTATGTAATTACCAATGGTACGATGGGAACGGGTACTTATTTCGTAATCATGAATCGTTTGGCACATGAAAACCAGAAAGTAGGTCTGGCCTGCGCTATGGCAATCGTATTATTGGTGATCATTATACTTTGTACCATTGCACAGAAATTGTTCTTTGCTTATGTATTTGATAATGGAACGGATGATGAGTCTAAGGCAGCGGTAAGAAAAAGGAAAAAAGCAGAGCAGAAAAGGAAGACACAGAAAGGAGCAAAGATATGATAAAGAAAAAGAAAGGGCTTTCCCTGGTATTTACAATCTTGAAGTATGTTTCTTTGGTGTTAGCGGCGTTATGTGCGTTGATTCCGGTCTGCGTGTGTGTATTGACGGCATTTAAGACGAATGAGGAGTATGCCTCTACTTCGGTTTTAGATTTGCCCCGATCATTTTTCAATTTTGATAATTTTGTCACTGCTTTTCAAAAAGCCAATATGTTGAGAGGGTTTCTGAACACGGGATTGGTTTTAATTGTGGTGCTGACGGCTTCCATCTTTATGGGTTCCATGTTAGCGTATGTGTTAAACCGGTTTAAATTTCCGGGGCGGGCATTGGTGCAAAATTTGTTCATGTTTGCCGCGCTTTTGCCAGGTATTGCCATGCAGGTTACCATTTATCAAATTATGTACTCTCTGGGATTGGTGAATCATTTGTATGGATATATGATTGTGCTGATGGGTACAGATATCATTTCGATTTACATATTTTTACAGTTTTTTGAGAATTTACCAGTATCTTTGGATGAGTCGGCGATCATGGATGGATGCACATATTTTGGGGTATTTTTCAAGATTTTATTTCCACTACTCAAGCCAGCGATCATGACCTCGTTATTGCTTAAGGGCGTGAGTGTTTATAATGAATATTATGCCTCTAATTTGTATCTGCAGACTCCGAAGCTTAAGACTATTTCTACCGCGCTTTATACATTTACAGGGCCCTATGGGAATCAGTACAATTATATCTGTGCCGGAGTATTAATTACGATTGCCCCGATTCTGCTTCTGTTTTTGGTGTTCCAGAAGAGAGTGTATGGAGGAATGGCGGCAGGGGCTGTCAAAGGATGATAAACAGGCATTGGAGGTGTGCAGGGGTGAGGAGAAAACGGAGAAAAACCAGGAGGCGGACAGCTTTGGTGGTTGCAATAGCGATAGCACTGACAGGGTCGCCAGTGTGCTCAGCGCCTGTTTTTGGGTCGCCAGAGGTGAAAGAAATAACGAGAGTTTGGGACTTTGAAGAGGGAACGCAGGGATGGGTGTATGATGACAGCTGGTCTGGAGACAGCTATAAAGGCGGCGGAAGCTGTGAGTATGATGAGGAAAAGGGAATGCTTCGACTGAACTTGGACTATTCTCTGAATACAGACAATAGCTATAGCCAGACCGGGATCTGTCTGACCGAAGAAGGAATGGATTATTCTTCCTATAAAGTGCTGAATTTTGACTTATATTACGACCCGGAAGCATTTACTACAGGTCAGTTAATCATAAAGGCATTTTCAAACAATATTTTTGGGGATCAGAGTTGCAGGGTTATGGAGATGCCGGCGGAGGATGTGGATGGAAAAAAGCTGGTGAATCTGTCATTGAGTTGTGACGAAAAATATACCGGGAGAGAGAAGCCAGGAAAACTGATGATTCTGTTTGTTGGAGAGAATACAGATTATCATGGATATGTCTGGTTGGACAATATTACATTGAGCAATGTGAAAAAAGAAAAATTTCTGAAGGAGACTACGGTTCCGGTGAAGACGGAGACGGTGATTTCCAGCAGTGAAGGAGCGCTGATGGTAAATGGAACCTCTTTTGCCTATGAAAAAGAGGTGAAGTTAGCAGATCCTCAGGCGGAGGCATCGGTGGTGGCGCTCTATCAATATTTGAAGGCGGTGGGAGAAGCAGACGCCACTCTTTATGGACATATGGAAGATACCGTGTTGAAAGCGGGAGCGGCGGATCTGTCGGATTCGGATACCGAAGATGTAACGGGTTCTTTAGCCGCCGTTGTGGGTATGGACTGTGGTGGTTTGTTTGGTGGCTTTGCTAGCAAGTATAATGAGCGGCACCCGGGAACGGAGATTCCCGATACCAATGAAGGGAATATCAAAGCGGCAGCATTGTTCAGCAATGAAGCGATTGACCGGGGAGCTATCATTACCTTGTCCAGCCATATGCCGAATTTCTCTGGAACGGTAAAACGGGAGGGAAATTTTGCTCATAGCTATGACGGATTTGATTTTACGCCAGCAGATTCCTATGTATTGACTGGAAATTGTGCCAATCAGATTTTGCCAGGCGGAGCTTTTCATGAGGCATACCGTGCTCATCTGGATGTGATTGCTGATTATGCGAAGCAGGTGAAAGGGCCGGTTTTGTTTCGCCCACTTCATGAGAACACAGGAAGCTGGTTCTGGTGGGGCAAGGCGTTCTGTGACGCGGAGACTTACAAAAGTAATTATAAATATACGGTGGAGTATTTAAGAGATGAAAAAAATGTCCACAATTTATTGTATTTATATGGACCGGGATCGGAGGCGGCTAATTTAGCCGAATACGAGGAGCGATATCCAGGAGACGAGTATGTGGATTTGGTAGGATTTGACACTTATGATAATAACCCGGTGCCAGATGCAGAAGGATATACTTTCCAGCAGAGTTTTGAAAATACTTTAAAACTGACAGATGCCTTTGCCAAAGAGCATGGAAAGCTGATGGCAGTGACAGAGACAGGAATGTCCTCGATGAAGACAGGAGGGATTCCGGAGACCGGAAACCGAAGGCCCGAGTGGTATACGGAGATTTTGGATATCATGGCGAAGCCGGAATATGACTGTTGTTATTTTATGTTGTGGTCCAATTATGCCAGGAGTGGCGGTTATTATTCTCCTTTTGTGGTTGAGAAAAGAGCAGAAGGTAAACTGTTTGGCCATGAATTGCTGGATTCTTTTGTTTCTATGTACAATGATAAAAGGAGTATATTTGCCGAGGATCAGGTGAAAGTGATGAAAGATATTCTTGCTGGAAAGCTGATGAAGGCGGAAAGCCTGCCCTATGGTAAAGTGACAGGATATATCACAGATCCGGTGGCTGGTGTGAGAATCTTGGAGGAACAGACGCTTTCGGCACGGCTGAATCAGGAGGCGACGGATGTGACGTTCCGGTTGGAGGGAAGTAAAGAGCCGGTTATCATTTCGGCAAAAATGAATGGAAAGCAGGCAGAGGCTGTACTGGATAGCGATACACTGGCAAAGTTAGGAGAAGTGGCGGACGGAAAGGTGGGACTCTACGTCGGTGACGAGAAGCTGCAGGAGATCCGGGTGCTCTACAACATCGCTCCTCGATCCGAGGATCCTTTGCTGATTGACGATTTTGAATCCTATGCGGGATTAATGAATCTCTTGCTGGACAGTTGGAGCAGCAATAAGGACAGCGGTTGTGAGCTGAACATCAGTCTTTCGGATGAGTGGAAGCATGACGGAAAATATGCTTTGCGGTTTGATTATAGGGAGACCCGTAATGGCTGGGCAGGCTGTGAGTTTCCCAAGGAGGCGGACTGGTCGGATTGCGATGCATTACAGCTGTGGGTGAAGCCAGATGGCAATAACCAGAAGACGGTGGTACAAATCAGCACAGCTAGCGGTGGATCTTACGAGGCGTATTTGCAAACTTACCCAGAATATGCTTCGACGACAGATCCTATGCTGGTGACGTTGCCTTTTGGGGAGTTCCAGGATAAGAACGGCAAGGGGGCATTGTCGCCAGAGATGGCATCCGATATTTCCGGATTTGGACTGTGGGTCAATGCTATCGGGGATTCACCGGCTATTGATGAGAATGGCGAAGTCCAAGGAGTGCTGTATTATGATGATATCCGGGCAGTGGCCTCAGAAAAGACGGCGCCGGAGTTTGTGGTTACAAAACAGGCAAAAGAAGAGCCTGGCATGACAGATGACGGGGAAACGGACCATTCGGTTCCGGTAGAAGAAATGGCTATTTCTGCAGAATTGGAATCAGCAAAAAAGATTTCCTGGACCTTGTATGTTCTGCCGTTGCTCTCAGGACTGATTGCTCTTATAGCAGCGGGTTGCCTGGTAATGCTGGCGGTGAAAAGGCGGAGATAAGGAAGGGATAATTGTATTAGGAGGAGGGAAGGAATATGAAGCATATTGCAGGACTTTGGGAAAATATGCTGGCAAAGAGAACGTTATCTATGGCGCTTTGCCTGGCTCTGGCAGTTACCTCCGGAGGTGTATGTATTGCATCTACAAATAATCTGGTCCAAGAAACCAGAATAGCCGGAGAAAATGGAAATGAGGGGCAGCCGGAGAGCACGGCGGAGACGATAGCACAGGAAGAAACCAAAACATCCGCAGAAGTTTCTTCAGGAACCGTAACAATGGAGGGCGAAATACTTGAGGAGGATATGAAGGCCGAGGAACCAGAGGATACTCGATGTCTCCATGAATTTACGGCCACCTGGGTGGGGTACGAGTGTAAATTGACCGATTATGTGGATGGTTATGAACCCGGGGATGAGGTGAGAATTTCGGCTTCCTTTAATAAACCGGTTACCAGTCAGATCGGACTGTATATTGACGGAGTATGGAATTCTTTCCGGGGCGAGGGCAAAAAGAGAAATATTACTTTGGTACCAGACAGTGATTATCTGAACCTTCAGATTTCCGATTTGAAGGGTCAGACCAGTGTCAATCTGACAGAGATTTCCGTGGAGATTATTCGCAAAGGTGAGGCAGATACAGGGAATTATTTGCATAAATTTACTGGTCTGTGGCAGGGATTTGAGACGAAATTTTCTGATTATAATCCGGATTATCAACCAGGAGATAAAATTCGGGTGACTGTGAATTACAGCAAATATGTGGCCAGTCAGCTGGGGATGAATATCGGAGGGGAATGGAGCACTCTGACCGGGGAAGGCAAGGAGCTAGTCAAGGAGATGACGCCGGACAATGATTATCTAAATATCCAGATCACGGATATGTGGGCCAATTATAAGATTGGAATCCTTTCTATCAGTGTGGATATTTTACAGAAGGGGCCGGGAGTATCGGGCTATGGCGGCAAAGGAGGTCGGTTGGCACCTACTCAATATAAAGAACCTGGGGATTATCTGTTGTTTTCCGGGGATGCCAACGGAAAGTATGAAACCAATGACGGATGGATTTTAGATTGTGCAGATACAGACTGGCTGACACTGACCTATTCATGTGCGCCAGAGCATGAAAACTGGGGTATTTTGGGCTGGGGCGCTACGGTAAACGGAGAATGGGTGGATGGTCCGGGATATAGTGCAGACAGCTCGGACTCTACAAAAGAGATCACTCAGAATTTTAGTTTGAAATATTTAAGACGGATGATGAAGATTACTCCGGAGAGTGATGTGAGCTATCTGAATCTGGGATCGTACAGCGACGGACGAATTGAGGAACTGACATTGCATGTAGGCTCAGAGATTCCCCGGGAAGATTCTCTTTTTAAAGACGGGGCACCAAATCAGCCTTGGATCTGCACAGATATTGAGCGAATTCTGGATGCACCGGACGATATGTATCTCTGCGTTCAGTATAAATGCGCGGTATCCGACTATGAAGGGTGGACGGTTTTAAGCTGGGGTGCTTCTGTTGACGGGGAATGGAGAAACGGAAAAAGCTATAAGGTATCTTCCAGAGAAGCAACCAGAAACCATGTGTTCAGCATAAGAATGGATGCTTTTCGGAATATGCTGCATTTGAGCTGGGATGCAAAGGTAGATTCCATTCAACTGGCAACATACAACGATGCGCAGATTTTGGATATCTGGTTCAGTAAAGATAAAGTGGAGGATCCGGGGGATTCCAAGAAGGATAGAGGAGCCAGAGAAGGGGGATATTCTTCGTCCAACAAAAAAACGTATGATGATGTGGCAAAGGAAGAAGGATTTGATTATCCCCAGAATGATCTTACTTTAGGTCCATGGGAATGGGGAGATATCGAGAATGGGGAGGAAATTTGCCAGAAATTGAAAACAGGTTCTTATCTGATTGTGGAATATGAAACAGAAGATGATGTAGAACCATCTTTGCAATTTATCATGGTAGATGGAAAGCAACAGGGAGTAACGCCTACCTATTTAACCGAGAAACGAGAAGAAGAATCAGAGAGAGTAAGAGAAAACAAAACCAAACAGGCGATATTCTCTTATCAAGATATTCAAAACTTTTTACCGGATTACTTGATACCAGAAGAGATAGCGTATATTCAGATCAGTTCTGGCGACGGTTCCATGGTGATCAAAACGATACGGGTAGTTACCAATAATACCAAGCTGGAGGAAGAGCCGATCGCAGTATTGACGAGTTCCTGGAGTGGATTCAGCACTCAGCTGAGCAAATGGCATTCCGATTATGAGGTGGGGGATACGGTGACAGTTACCGCAGCTTTTGATAAAAAGCTGCCAGGAGCGATTGCTTTCAATTTGGGGGGCGCGTGGAACTGCGGAAGCTATATAGACTCCAAGATCATCAGTCGGACAGAGCTGCCAGATGATGATTATGTAGGAATTCAGTTGGGGCAGTTGCCGGAGATGAGCCGTTTTGCAAAAATCATGAATATCACGGTAGACATTGCCGGAAAGCCTAATTTCAATGATTATGTGATAGTGACAGGAAACCGCAATGCAGGTATTTTAGCGTCTACGAAAAAAGAAGCGGCAACAGCTGTCCTGAGCAATGAAGAGATCAACCAGGGAGTGAAGGTAAACTTTGTGATAGAAAACGGGACGCTTTCGGAAAATGAGGCAGAACAGATCCGGGCATTGTTTGGCGAGCAGACGGAGGATATTCAGATAGCGAAGGTTTCTGATATTACTATATATAAGGTGAAAGAAGGAAAACAAACAAAAGTTACAGACACGGATGAGCCCATAAGCTTTAAGGTGCCAGTACCAGATGAATGGAAAAATAAGGGTTATGATTTTTCCGTGGTGAGAGAGCATGAAGGCGAGTTCACTTATCTAGAGGATTTGGATGGAAATCCAGACACTGTTACCTTTGCCAGCAGTCAATTTTCAAAGTTCGCTGTTGTCTGTGGAGAGGCAGGCGTGTTTGACGGTCTGAGTGGGGCAGTTAAGATATTCCGCAGCGAATGGAGCGGATGGGACACCAGCTTCTCGAAATATAATGAGAAATTCAAGCCGGGTAAGGAGACGAAGGTAACATTGACCTTTGATAAAGAGGTTAAGGCATATGTGGATTATCATCGACCAGAGTGGACCAGGGTAGAGGGGGAGAATATAGGAAAGACCTTCACGACTACGATTATACCTGGAGATGACAATCTGGGTATTGGCATTGCCGATATAAATGGAAACGGCATTGTAAAACTGATGAGTCTGAGGGTGGAACAGGATGCGGGAATGGTGACAATGTTTACCGCAAAGGATCAAAAGTATATTACCACCTTCAGCGCTTATAATGAGAAATTTGTAAAAGATTATCCAGTTACCTTAAAGTTGACTTTCGATCAGGAAGTGGAAGCAGGAGTTAGTTACCATAAAACGGGAACGATGGAAGAAATTGTCGATTTTGGCAGCACCACAGATAAGATCCTGACAAAGGCATTTACGCCAGGGGACGATGAACTGAGAATATGGCTCAAGGATATGAATGGTAATTCCCATATTAAGCTGATTGATATTGAGGTAATACAAACAAATGTTTCGGCAATTCATACGTTTTATCATACTTGGGGTCAGGAAGAGGATACTTACAGCGGGAAGATCTCGGATCTCTGTAAATTTGAGCAAGGAGACAAGGTAAGGATCACGGCTATCTTTGATAAATCTTCCTCAGTAAAGATGATGGTTACCGGCAGTGACATGATGTTGGAAGGAACCAGGGTAAGTTTCACGGCTACGCCAGGAACCGATTGGTTTGGCATTCAGGCCGGAGATGACAGCAAATTGCCTCTGGGATTGTTGGCCGTCACGGCAGAGGTGGTGGAAAAGGCTCCGCCAGTGGAAGGAATCCATAGATTTATGGCAGCCTGGAGCGGACTGGAGACAACGTTCAGTGAGTATAAGAGTGACTTTGAGGCAGGAAAAGAGACAACGGTAACTTTGACCTTTGATCAGGAAGTAAAAGCACAGATCGGATATAACGGCGCAAATGGCTATATCAATGCGGAAGGGACAAAAGTTAGTCGGACACTGACCAAAACGCTTACCCCGGCGAATGATTATATGAATATTCAGATTATGGATATGAATGGGCATAAGGCCGTGACACTGATAACCGTAACGGTAGAACAGAAGGAAGGCGAGGAGCCCGTTGAGAGTCTGCATGAGTTCACAGAGGCGTGGTCCGGATTTGAGCCAAAATTGAGCGACTATAATGCTGCTTTTGAGGCAGGAAAAGAGACGACAGTAACGTTGACCTTTGACAAGGAGGCAAATGCCCAGATGGCCTTCAAAACAGAAACTTCTGGCTGGGATGCTCATACGGGAAAAGGAAAAGAAGTGACGGCAACCGTAGTGCCAAAGGAGGATTATATCAATATCCAGATCACGGATATGGCGGGAGAGAGC
>JAAWNY010000017.1 GCA_022799175.1 Lachnospiraceae bacterium
GTTCAGGATTTTCGACAAATGGTGCAATTGTCATCAATCCACAAATATGAATATGCGAAAAATTGCAAATTTGTTGTATTATATTCATGAGTTCTTCCGGAGAAAAACCAAATTTGCTCTCTTCCCCCGCAACATTTACTTCTAAAAGGATATCCACAATTTTATTGATTCGTTTTGCTTCCTGATGAATTTCCTCTGCCAGACGCAAAGAATCTACAGAATGAATCATAGTAACAAAAGGAAGAACTTGTCGTATCTTATTTCGCTGCAAATGTCCAATCATATGAAATCTAGTGTCTGCAGGCATTTGTGGAGCCTTTTGCAGGATCTCCTGTACCTTATTTTCTCCAAAATCTCGTACACCGCATTCATAAGCCGCCTGTAAAGCTTCCAAAGGCTTCGTTTTACTAACAGCAATTAATGTCACTTCATGAATGTCTCGTCCGGAACGGTTACACGAAATCTGTATCCGTTCTTGGACCTGTTTCAAATGACTTGAAATATATTCTTTCATGTTGTTTTACTCCCCTTTTGTTTCATTGATAAATCAATTCCCCTTCTTCTACGGTATCAGCATCCAATACAATATGATCATAGACAGATAGTCCATAACTCATGCCTTTGCGAACAGTACAATACTCTTCATTGGATTTGAGAATTTCAATTAGTTTAAAAACAGCATAACCTTTATTGATATTATAAACCCCTTGTAAGGAATCGGTGGCTCCGATTTGATAACGCTCTTTTGAATCAGGTTTGATGATAAAATCTCCTAGTTTAACGGGACCGCTATCTCCCATATCAATATAATAATATTCTTCTGTAGAGTTGTAAACCGTTACCGGCACAAATTCTACCGAGGATCCACTTTCTGTATAAACCTCCTTCAAAAAACCAATTTCGCTACTGTCCCCGCCTTGTGTCATAAATTCTAAGGGTATCAAAAAAAATTCTTTGGTGGTGACTGCTGTTGAAGGAATTTTAAGTCCATCTGCTTGTTCTGTCTCCACTTCAAAAGATACATACCGATCGCTGATAAACTGTACCATGTATTGATTAAAATCCAGTTTGCCATAAGTATTGCCATCCGCACCGGTTATCAGCGAAAATACGCCATCTGTTTCTAAATTACGAGAATTAAAAATCACATGAAGTTTATTTTTATCTGTATATTCCGGAAGCTGTTCCTCAGAGATGGGAAAAAGGATACTCCAATCATCAGAAGTAATAAGTTTATATACCGCATCAGAAACAGCAATCCTTTGTCCTGCTTTAGTAATTTCTCTTGAATAACCAGTACGATCAAAACAAGAAGCCGTAATTTGTTCTGCCTCTAATCCTTCATATTGATCAATTGCATAAGATACTACGCCAGATACAGGTGCTTGTACCTGCCAGAACATCACTCCCGTTTGCCCCATCATACTATCCATACTTTCCAGAGTGTTAAAATTTACATATTCTGATACAGAAGCATCCAGACTAGAACGCAGAGAATAACCCAAATCAAAATCCAAGTCAGAATAGGACATAGCAAAAGATGACAATTGTCGTTTGATTTCAGACAAATTATCACTAGTTAAAATTGCGTTATTCTCACTTTGTTCTTCTAAAAACGAGGAAAGGCTTCCTGTCTCATCGATCGAGTAGATTCTTGACCCAACAGCGGTTCGTTTGCCCTCTCGTACATAATAATGGATATAGCCAGCACGTTCTGCATATTGAACGGATTCTTGTCTTAAAATAATACCAGTATATCCATGATCGGTGACAATATCCCCTTCTATAACCTCATAAAATTGAATTTTTTCTTTTTTTGCATAAGTATAAACACAAAATGACATATAGACGAATATAATGGCGAAAATAATCGTTCCAACATTAATATTTAAGGGACGCCTGTATCTGGATGATTCCTTTGGATATTTCCTTTTCTTGTGCAAATCTCTCTCCCTCCGGCTGATTATCAAAAAAAGGGGACCTGCTCTCCCAAGTCCCCTTTTGTATCTATCATTACAGAGAAATAATCACGTCCTTCTGTATCGCCTCTGGCATCTCATGGGAATCCATAGATATACTGAGTACAAAATTCACACTATAATCGGCACTAAGCTTTTCCAGAACCGCAATGGTTTCACTGATGTCTTCTCCTTCCAGGCAGGCAAGCTTTAAAAAGCTGTCCAAAAACATAGTCTCAATATCGTGATCCTGAGAAATAATTCCACTGATAAATCCTATAAATCCTTGACTGTTAATAATGGGAAACTTATTCACATTGATCAAACGAATTCGATTATTTAATTCATACATATGTTTGGAGCTTTTATCCAGATAAACGATGGAGCCGGCGGCTGTTTTAATTGAATTATTCGCCATGTCCAATAGATGCTTCGTCTTTCCTTTTCCTTTATTGCCTGCAATAATCTGCACCATATGAATCTCCTCCTTGGGTTTATAATATTTGTGTAAAAAATCTGATTTTCATAAAACAATTATAGTATAATTTCGCAGATTAAGCAATCACTAATTGACAATTTTCTGAATTATATTTGTCATATCTTGATAAAGCGTCTGTCTGTTTTCCGATTTCATCACTACAGAAACATATTCATGTCCCTGCTCATCCTGGCTTTCCATAATCAAACAACTTCCGGCGGCTCTTGTGGTACCAGTCTTGCCACCCAGAATGGAAAGACCACTTGGCATGGGCTGTTGGCCAGTCAGATATTGATTGCTATTGTTCCAACTTTGAGATTTTGCATTGCCTTGTGCATCCAAAAATTCAGCAGTATAGCTACTAGTTCCCACAACTTGACGAAAAGCAGGCTCTTTCATTGCTTCCTGAAAAATTAGATACAAGTCATAAGCAGTTGTATAGTGCTGTTCATCGTGAAGACCATGAGGATTTACAAAGTGAGTGTCTGTCGCTCCGATTGCTTTGGCTTCTTGATTCATTAACTCAGCAAAATCTTGAATGTTACCAGAAATATGTACGGCAATTGCCGCACCAGCATCATTACCAGACGGTAACATTAAACCATACAGCAATTGTTCCATTGTTAGGGTATCTCCAGGACTAATATGGCAAAGTGTTGCCCCAGGTTCTGTAATAATTGTTTCCTGCCCAACGGTCACCTTTTCTTGCATATTTTGCGCTTCTGATAAATTCCCATGACGAATTGCCACCAAAGCTGTCATTACTTTTGTAATGCTAGCAGGATAAAGCCGCTTAAAAGCATTTTTTGCAAAAAGCGTGGAAGGATCATCCAGAGAGAAAACGGCGGCTGCCTCTGCTTTTATACTACTGTCCTGTCCCGGAACATCCGATGAAACCACACAAAGATCCGCCGCAAAAAGTTCCGCTCTTCGTTCATAAACAGGAACAAAAAATGACAATTCATCCAAACGCTCCGGTAAAGGGTAAACCGTATCGGATACCGTTTCTTTTTGATTGCATCCGGTAAGTATCAGACAGATTACCAGCCCTACAATTCCTAAGATCCTATGATATCGCATGTAAGCCCATTCTCCTATCGATAAATCTCTCTCCATTCCAAATCTCCACGATCTAACGCCTTGATTAAAAGCTCTGCTGTAGCTAGATTCGTTGCCAAAGGAATATTGTAGGTATCACAAAGCTTTACAACATTGTTGACGTCTGGCTCATGGGATTTGGAAGTTAAAGGATCTCGCAGAAAAATCACCAAATCCATTTCATTATGCTCAATCTGTGCAGCAATCTGTTGCTGCCCTCCGAGATGTCCTGCCAGATATTTACGAATATTTAAATTGGTAACTTCCTCTACCAATCTACCAGTAGTCCCAGTAGCAAACAAATCATGTTTATTCAAAATCCCCCGATACGCAATACAAAAATTCTGCATCAGTTTTTTCTTCGCGTCATGTGCAATTAAACCGATGTTCATAAGTAAACCCTCCTTTTTAGTTACTGATTTTTCTTTGAAGTCCAACATTAAGGGTTATTCCGATTCCTATATACATGCTTATCAAAGAACTGACCCCATAGCTGATAAATGGGAGTGGCAAACCGGTATTAGGAAACACTCCAGTTGCAACGGCAATATTGGAAAAGCTCTGAAAAGCCAGTAACGCTGCCATACCTACGCATAACAGACGTCCTGCCATATCCTTTGTCTTTGCTGCCATAATCAGACATTCGTAGACAATCAGCGCAATCAGCAAAATCACCATCGTACATCCCACAAAACCCAACTCTTCCCCTATAACAGCAAAAATAAAATCGGTTTGTTCTTCTGACAGAAAATTACCATTTTTTACAGAATTCGCGGTATAATTTAATCCCTTTCCGTGAAGCATACCCGATCCGATTGCCATAATGGAATTATCCTGCTGAAGATTTGCTTCGGCGTATTTTTCTTTGAAAAAGAATGCCAAAATACGCCGTGCCTGATAACCTTTTAAAAATGGAACCTTGTCATACTGCAGCAAATAAATAAACAGCGTACCGACAGGAACCAAGATCGCCAATCCTCCTAAAATCCAGCGATAGCTCAAACCTGCAGCAAACAGCATACATGTAAAAACAAATACAATTACCAAACCGGTAGAAAGATCCGGTTCCTCATATATCAGCCCAAACACTACCAGTAACAACGCGCCTGCTAGCAGAAGGGTCGTAAGATAATTGAGTTTTGCCTGTTTCTTACTGAAGAACCAGGCAAAAAATACAATTAGACCTACCTTAACAAATTCCGATGGCTGAATCTGACCAATACCGGGAAGCTTCAGCCATCGGGTAGCATTATTGACATTCTCGCCAAACATCAGAACAGCGATCAGACCAATTACACAAGCAACATAAACAAGCGTTGCCAAAGACAGTATTCTATGATAATCCAACAGAGAAAGCAAGATTACAACCATAAACCCAACCACAATCCCCATGATCTGTTTACTTACCAAAGAACTTTCCTGACCAGTAGCACTACTGATTACCAAAACGCCTAAAACATTTAACAAAAGTATATAAAAAATTAAACGAAAATTGTAATTTTTGAATTGGTATTCATCAAATAACATTATTCATTCCTCATGTTCGTAAGGCGGCGGAATGGAACTTTTGCCGAAAGAATAGGAATCGGTTCCTTCGCTCCTGCGTATTCCATCTGAGCTAGACGGATATCAATTCTTTTGGAATCAATCTCCACATGTCGGGACAATATCCGAATCATCTCCTCCCGAATTCCGTCGATAAGACCAGGACTACATCCAGATTGATCCGATACCAACACTAACTTCAGACGGCTTCTGGCAATTTCACCGGAATTGCTTTTGTGAAAACAAAACATCCGTCTCATCCGCTACCCTCCTATGCCCGTTTCAGGAAATCAGAGAGCCGAAGAAGCAATCCGCGTTGAGGATTCATGTCCAAAAGAGGAACAACTTCTCCTGAGATTCGCTTGCAGATATTCAAAAAAGCTTGTCCGGCTAGAGAATCGGTATCCACTAACGGCTCTCCTTGATTCGTAGAGACAACAATATCTTCGTCATCCGGAACTGCACCGATAATATTGACAGCTAAAATATCCGCCACATCATCGATCGACATCATATCTCCCCTACGAACCATATCCATGCGAATCCGGTTGACTACCAAATCCACATCTCGCATATCTGCCGCTTCTAACAGTCCGATAATCCGATCCGCATCTCGAATAGCAGAAACCTCTGGGGTTGTCACTACCAGAGCTCGATCTGCACCGGCAATCGCATTTTGAAAGCCCTGCTCAATACCAGCAGGACAATCTAAAAGTATATAATCAAAATCTTCTTTTAAATCATCCGTCAGTTTGCGCATTTGACCAGGATTGACAGCAGTTTTGTCCCTTGTCTGAGCAGACGGAAGCAAATAAAGATTTGGATATCTTTTGTCTTTTATCAGGGCTTGTTTCATCCGGCAATTCCCTTCCACCACATCCACCAGATTATAGATAATCCGATTTTCCAGTCCCATCACCACATCCAGGTTCCGCAATCCGATATCCGTATCAATCAATACCGTGCGGAAACCAAGCAGTGCCAGCCCGGTTCCAATATTGGCAGTGGTAGTCGTCTTACCGACCCCGCCTTTTCCAGAAGTAATTACAATGACTTCACTCATAGAACGCCTCCTGAAAAATTAAATACACACTTCTATTCTACATTAAAACTTGAAATTTTTCTAGTGTTAATTGAAATTTATCATATTTAAAAAACTTTTTTTAATTGGTTTTGTGAAAATGTTGCCATTTTCGACACAAGCAGTCATCGCACCTTTGCCAAGTTTTCGGCCTTTATCACCATATTGACGACTATAAGTGCCTATTTTTAGCTGTAAAGGAGCCATTTCTAGAGCAACCACCACGGCGGCTTCATTGCCAGAAATGCCAGCATGGGCAGTGCCTTTTAACGTTCCCAGGATAATAATATTACCACGTGCTGTCACACGGGCACCATGAAGGACGTCGCCAATAATGACAATACTAGCTTCCGAATCCAAAGATTCCCCTCGATGCAGATCTCCCCGGTAAAACTGGCCAGTTCGATAAGACAACTCCATCAGCTTCTGATTCAATGCTTTTTCGCATCGCTCAATTCTTTGTGCATCCTGATCAATTAAGCAGAGGATCTCTACACTGGAATTTTCTGTAATCGTATTGACAATCTGAAATTCTTCTCCTGCAGTCAGTTCTCTTCCCTCCAGCATCAGTGCCATCTGAACACTCCCCCAAAAGCGGGCGTTCTGTCTGAACTTTGCCGCGATGTCGGATAAAAGCTCCTCGAAAGTACAATCCGGATCCAGAATAATACTCATTCCCGATTTGCTGCTTTTGATCACTACTCTGCTTTTCAACTTGTTCCCCTCTTTCTGAAAGGCGACTTTTGCCCCTTTCTCACCTAAATCTGGAGCGTATGCTATCTTCACACTCCACAGTCTGCCGATATTTTGGCAGGTTATCAGTCGCCAATTGTGACGTTAGAGACACCAATGGCTCCATGACTTAAAATATAATCCAAATCTGTGTAATGATAATAAAACCGATAAACATTCTTTGCCAGCGAAGCTGCATTTGCAGAGGAATATCCATAGGGAATATTGGTAGTTACACAGATATCTGGATTGGTATATGGTCCATAGGAAATAAAAAAGGCATGATTTCCACGGGTTTTTACTTCTTGGGCTGTACCGGTTTTACCAGCAATCTCAACTTCCAGATCCCGGAAAATGCGTCGGGAACTGCCTTCATAAATAACATTGTACATGCCCTGTTGTACGGCATCCCAGGTAGAATCCTGAATATCAATATGCCCCGTTACCTTAGGGGTAAAATCCTCCACCAATTCTCCTTCCGAATTGGTCATCTTATCCAACAAACTTAAGTCAAAGACCGTCCCTCGATTGGCTAATGCTGCTACATAACGTGATAATTGGATATTGGAATAACGGTTTGTTCCTTGTCCCATAGCGGAACGCTCTGGATCTTCAGTAGACATTTCCGGATCCAGCTCTGAAATCTCAATTCCAGAAGGACGATCCAAGCCAAACATCGATGCATAGTTTCGCAGAATTTCCAGTCCGCGCTCTGTAGAATAGATTCCGTTCTCATCTGTGGAAAGCCGATGTGCTACTTCTGCAAAATAATAATTACAAGAATTCTGGATACCGCCTACCAGATTCAGCGGACCATGCTTTCCCCAATAAATCCAACATTTGATATCCGGGGTTACGGCATCATAGACACCAGTACAGTCAATCGTCTCTTCCAGAGTGATTGCCCCCTCCTCCACTCCGGCAATGGCTGTGATTGGTTTGAATGTGGATCCCGGAGCCTTTCGTGCCTGGGTTGCATTATTATACATAGGAAGAGAAAGGTCCTCCTGAAGCTGATTAAAATAAGTGGCATCTACGGTTCCGGAAAGCCGGTTATTATCATAACTGGGATAGGTTACTAGTGCCTTTACCTCGCCAGTATTCACATCAGTGATTACCACACTGCCAGTACAAGGATCCAATGCTAATTGCGCAGGAGTAATATCAATATTGGATATCCGATCCAACATAAAAGTATAAGCATAATTGTCTCCATTCGCATTCAACAACTGTACTTGCTGTTCGTCATACGGGAGAACTCCCTGCGCATAAAGCGCTAAGCATAGCTGTCTTCCGGTAATTACTTCATCATTGACCAGATAACGACAAATTCGTTTATCAAATTTGGTATCTTCACGAAGATCATTAAGAATCGTATTTACCAAAACTTCATAGATACTGTCAGCGTTGGAATATTTATTTTCAATATTCAGATGTGTGGTATCTACCCAGTTATCCGCAATTCCTGCATAAATATAATCTCTGAGACTGATCTCGTCTTCTTTCCAGGCCAGATATGCGTCACTTTCAATATCAATATTATCACGTTTGATAATTCCCACTGTTTCTCCAGAAAGATAATTAAAAATATATACCATATAAGCTACCATGTCCCGAGGTAAATCCTTCATGATTGTGGCATGTTCGCTCATCAACTCTTGACGGATTTGATTAAGAATCCGCTCCTTACTGCTGAGAAAACTGTTGTAGATTTCTTTTTCAATCGCCGAGGCATCTTCGGTTGCCATAGCATCCAGAGAAAGTACATTATTATTGATCAGCTGATAATAAGCATCTTTAATCGGAAGCTCAATCTTGGAAGCGTCGGTTGTGGTAGTGACTTCCACATCATAATTTTTCAGTTTATCAACCAAAATACCAGCAAGCTGTTGTTCAATCAAATGATAAATGCCTATTTGCAATTCCCGATCAATGGTTAGGTAAATATCATTGCCCGTAGTTGGTTTTGTTTCGGAAACCACTTCCATAATGCTTCCTACATTATTAACAATCAAATTCCGGTAACCTTTTCCGCCTTGAAGCTGTGTCTCCATTTTATATTCAATACCAGTACGCCCAACAACATCATTGAGCTCATATTCCGGATTTTCTTTCTGCAATTCTTCTAGATGATCTTCTTGCATCTTTCCGGTATAGCCGATAATCGGAGCAAAATAAATGCTGTCATTATACATCCGCACCGTCGTTTCTTCGATGTTCACCCCTTGTAACAATTCCATATTTTCTAATATTTCTACCATCGTTGCTTCATCGACATGGGATGTGATAGGAACTGCTTCATACTTCTTATAGGCAGTAAGCGACATGGTGTAACGGATATTAAAAATATCCAGAGCTTCTTCATCTGATAACAACAGAGGGTTACCACGCTCATCTTTCATCTCATCTAGATGATAGCGTTCCCACCGCGTTTGAAGAAGTTCCCGGGGACCGATTGCCGTAGGATACTTCCCTTCTGGATCGTTCAGCTGATCCACCGATCGGACGCCATAGTAATCTCGCAAAAAACGGAGTCTGGCTGCTTCAGAACTACTTGTATAGATCCATCTTCCTCCCTCATCCAAGCCTACTTCCAGCTTGCCCTGAATCGGATAGCCATGTTTTTTTAAAATACGAACTAGGCGCAAGAGCATAGCATTCATAGATGACGAGTTTGGATAGGCGCCAGTATCCTGAATACTTACCAAATAAGCCGGTTCATTATATGCCAGCAGATAACCATTGCAATCGTAGATATTCCCTCGGGTACCGGGAATCGATACTTCTCGTTGGGTCAATTTTTCATAATCGCTTAAATATTTTTCGCCAGCTATAATCTGCAGATTAAAAAGCTTAACAATCAGAATTGCAAACATTGCAGTAAATACAATTCCTAACGCGAACAGACGAGAACTGGCAAGTTTATGAATCAATTCCTGCAATATTTCCCGTAAATCTCTAAACATTCTTTTCTAATCTCTCCTTTTTTCCAACTCCTCCAGCCTCCGATTGGTAAACAGAAAGCTTCGATAAAGCAGCAGAGTCGCTACGACAGTAAAGATTGTTTCTGGAAGAATAATCTCTCTCAAATAATAGACAATATCCAGCCGGTTCCGAATCAAGAAGCTGAATATATAAACATAACCATTATAAGCTAATTCATTAACAAGACTCAGAATCAACGGCAAAGTAATATAATCCTCATAATAATATTTGGTACAGATACCATTGAAATAACCAATATTAATATATAAAAGTGTATAAAATCCGAAAGAACCACTATAAAACAAATCTAAAAGAATTCCTGCCAAAAGCCCATACCACAGCCCGGCTTCCTTTCCATAAATAAATCCGAAAGAAAAGGTGAGAATTAACAATAAATTCGGAGTAGCAGCAACAAATGGCAACAACGGAAAAATACCATTCTGGATTGTGAATGCCAATAGCATCAATAATATATTCAAAAGGATTCGTTTCATTCCTGCTCTCCTTGTTCCGTTGTCATCCCGCCCTGAAGTTGCTCTTCTTTCAGTTCCAAAATCACCAGCACTTCTTGAAGATTATTGAATTGAGCAGCCGGAACCAGATATCCGGATTTGGTCAAACGAGTTTCATCGGTCACAATATCGGTAGCATATCCGATCAGAATTCCTGGAAGATATTTGGAACTGACATTTGAGGTGACAATCCGATCCCCATCTTTGACATCCCCATCCTTGGTAATCTTACTGATTCGCAATCGTCCCTCAGAGAACAGGGTCAAATCTCCTTCTACAAAACAGGTATCACCCGATTGCTGCGCCATACCACTGACCCGACTTACATCATCAATGATGGAACGAACCGTAGCATAATTGGCTCCCACGTCTGTCACAATTCCTACCAGACCACCGCCAGCCAGTACATTGGCGTCCACGCGTACTCCATCCGCAGACCCTTTATTGATGCGGAATACCTGAAACCAGGCACCGGAATCCTTAGCAATCACCCGAGCACCGATCTTTTTATATTGTTGATAATTCTGATCCAGCTCATACAATTCACGCAATCGGTTTAACTCAAATTGCTCTGCTTGTAATCGGGTATTCTCTTCTATTAATCCATCGATCTGTTGTCGCAAGCGTTCATTTTCTTTCACAGCCCCTTTGAATTGGCTGTAATCGGTTATCTCATTATAAATTAACGTACCAGCCCGATTCACTCCGGACTGAATGGGGATCAGAAAATACCCAACTCCGGTACGCAAAGGGTCCAGAAAGCTGTCCCGAAAGGAAGTGATTATAATTAGCAAAATGCAAAAGATTGACATCCCAATCAATATATATTTACTGCGTTTCGATTCCATCTATAACAATCCTCGTTCCTTCATACTTACATAAGTGTGTTCTCCGATAATAACATGATCCTGCAGATGAATTCCTATTAACTGACCTGCTTCAAAAACGCGTCTCGTTAGGGCAATGTCTTCCATGCTGGGTTCTGGATTCCCACTTGGATGATTATGAACCAGAATCAAGCTGACTGCCTGATAACGAAGTGCCTCAATAAAAATTTCCCGTGGTGAAGCAAGAGATGCGTTTACGGTACCTTGAGATATCAAAATATCTCGAATTAATACCTGTCGGGTATTAAAAAGCATTATATAGAATTGTTCCTGCTTTATATGACGCATATCCTCCTGAAAATATTTTGCCACCGCATCCGGAGTCTGAAAAATCCGAACTTGCTCTCTTGCTTTTCGTTTCCAAATTCTCCGGGACAGCTCGCCCACACAAAGCAATTGAATGCCTTTTACTTTTCCAATTCCCTTCACAGACATGAATTCTGGAAGAGAAAGATGCAAAAGCCCTAAAATACCATCGTTAGGGTAGTTTAAGGCCAAAATGCTAGATGCCAATTCAAGAGAATTCAGCTCTTTTGAACCGGTACGAAGGAGGATGGATAAAAGTTCTGTATCGCTCAACCGTTCCGGCCCCTCTCGCAAACATCGTTCATAAGGTCTGTCATCATTAGGAATATCTTTGATTTTCATAATTCTTCCCTTTCTTATCTGCGTGACTCTCCAGGTACGTGGTGGGAAAAGGTCGAAAGAAACGATACAAAATGAAATTACTTTTTCTCATTTTACCATAAAATCAGATTTGTGTATATAAAAATTGTGGTAAGTTAGAAAGTCTTTCTGGTGATAAGCCCGGCATCGACTAATTTTTGCAGAGACATTAGTACACCAAGCTTTGCATGATACCAAGTAAGACCGCCCTGAAAATATACCGCATAAGGCTCTTTGATAGGAGCATCCGCACTTAACTCGATGGAAGAACCTTGTACAAATGCTCCCGCCGCCATAATGACTGGCGCATCATAACCGGGCATATCCCAAGGTTCGGGAATGACAAAACTGTCCACGGGGGCAGCGGCCTGAATTCCCTGACAAAATGCAATCACCCCCTCCGAAGTTCCCAAAGTAACCGATTGAATAATATCATGCCGGGATTCTTGTCCGTCTGGTACTACTGAAAATCCTAGTCGCTCATAGAGATTAGCCGCCAAAATAGCTCCTTTTATTGCCCCGGCCACTACCGTCGGCGCCAGAAACAGCCCCTGGAAAAATGATTGATTCAGCCCAAGACTAGCGCCAACTTCCTTTCCTAATCCAGGAGCACTCAAGCGATAAGAAGCTCGATCAATACAATCTTGACGGCCAACGATATAGCCACCGATTGACGCTAATCCACCACCAGGATTTTTTATCAGCGAACCTACAATCATATCAGCGCCCACATCCGTTGGCTCAATGCGTTCTACAAATTCCCCATAGCAATTATCTACCATACAAATAATCTCTTTCTTTATGCTTTTTATGAAAGAAATCAGTTCACCGATCTGTGTCACCGATAAAGTTGGCCGGGTGGCATAACCTTTGGAACGTTGAATCGTTACCAGCTTTGTTTTATGATTAATAGCTTTGCGGATGCCTTCAAAGTCAAAGGAGCCATCTGACAATAAGTCTACTTGCCGGTATGTTATGCCATATTCTTTTAGAGAACCGACAGAATCACGGATTCCGATCACTTCCTCCAACGTGTCATAGGGCTTTCCTACGGGAGAAAGCAATTCATCACCAGGACGCAGATTGCCAGATAATGCCACATGCAGCGCATGCGTACCACTAATAAGCTGGGGACGGACCAATCCGCTTTCTCCATGAAATACCAGAGCGTATACCTTTTCTAGGACATCTCGTCCCAAGTCATTATATCCATAACCAGTAGTGGCAGCAAAATGGATATCGCTTACGCGTGCTTTCTGCATTGCCTGAATTACTTTCATTTGATTGTATTCTGCAGTCTCATCAATAACTGCAAAGCGCTCTTTCAATTCACGTTCAACAGAAAGAGCATAATTCAGTACCTGTCGACTGATGCCAAATTCCTGATACATTTGCTCTATTTCCATTTTATAATTCTCCTTTCGGTTCTTCGCGTGTAAATTCGTTCAAAATATATTCAAAAACCTGCTGTCGATCCTGGTTAAATTGCTCCAATTCCAACCATCGAACATCTCGTTCCCGGCGAAACCAGGTAAGTTGTCGTTTCGCAAAATGACGTGTATCTCGTTTTAATACGGTTACTGCTTCTTCCCATGTGCATCGGTGTTCTAAATAATCCAAAATTTCTTTATAACCCAACCCCTGCATAGATACCATGCCGCGGTGACAGCCCATATTTCGCAGTTGTTCTACTTCTGCCACCAATCCAGAAGCGATCATCTCATCTACTCGTTGTTCAATTCGTCTGTAAAGGAGTTCCCTATGGCAGTTTAGAACAAAATAAAAAAAATGATAGGGAGAAGTTTTTTCTCTCTCTTTGCGGTTGTGTTCGGAAATCAACTGTCCTGTCAATCGATAATACTCAATAGCACGAATCACTCTTCTCCGATTATTGGCGTGAATTTGTTGTGCCGCTTCTGGATCGATACGATGGAGGATTTGATGGAGATACTCATTCCCATGTTTTTCACCTAGATACTCTAATTCGCGGCGAATCGTACCGTTGCTGTCATTTTCTTTAAAATCAATGGCATATAAAAGCGCTTGAATATAGAATCCCGTACCTCCTACCACGATGGGAATACGCCCACGTTCATAAATACCAGTTAATGCTTTTTGAGCCATGGATTGAAAGATAGTAACATTGAATTCCTCATGTGGTTCTAACACATCAATCAAGTGGTGGGGAACTCCTTCCATTTCTTGCCTGGTTATTTTGGCGGATCCGATATCCATGTGACGGTATACCTGCATAGAATCTGCACTGATGATTTCTCCATTTAAAGCATGAGCCAGGCGAATAGAAAGGGAAGTTTTTCCCACTGCAGTGGGACCAGTCAAAACGATCAATGGCGGTTTCATAATAATCTCTCCCCTTTTATTTTACATAGATGTATGTATTGGTTTATACAACACAAGTTTATAAAATACGTTTGAATTTTTTCTCCAATTCATATTTACTCATAGAAATAATAGTAGGACGCCCATGAGGACAAGCATAGGGATTTTCTAGCAGCAGAAGCTGTTCCACCAACTGCTCAGCTTCTGCTGCTGTCATAGAATGATTTCCTTTTACCGCCGCCTTGCAAGATATCATAGCTACTCGCTCACGTATCAGCTCAGAACTACCCGCTGTCAAATCTTCTGAGAGCGTATCTAAAAGCTCTGTCAACAGTTCTTTTTGAGCGATAGAAAATAAATTATCTGGTACTGTACGCACGGCATATTCCCGACCGCCAAACGGTTCGATTTCAAAGCCTAATTCCTGAAATGTTTGTTGATATTGACGGATAAGAGTTTCTTCCCGATTGCTTAAAGTCAAGACAATTGGCGGATCTACTGTCTGACTCGTCTGTTGGCGCTCCTTCAGTGAAGCCATAGTCTTTTCATATAAAACTTTTTCATGAGCAGCATGTTGATCTATGATATATAGCTGATCATTAAATTCTACCAGCCAATAAGTACCAAAAAGCTGACCAATCAAATGATGGCGACAGCGAGATTCTGGTTTCAATAACTGTTCTTCAAATAAATTCAATTGTTGTTGTTTTCTTTGCTGATCTGATATTTTATTTTGGGAGGAAACGGAATAGATGGCAGACGGCTCTGCCACCCCTTCGGTTCTGGTCAAAACGATATTCTCTTTCGGAATCTGTGCCCTTCGTTTCTGTTCAAAGGGTTCCGGCAGAGGCATCTTTTTGTCATTTTTTCTACCCATAGGGAAGGATTTTTTCTCTTGCTGTTTTTCTCCTAGTTCTACCTCGGGAATCAACTCTTTATGCATCAGTGTTTCCGTAATGGCATCTCGCAGGATTTGAAAAACCTGTTCTCCATTTTGAAAACGTAATTCCATTTTTGTGGGATGAACATTAATGTCTAAAAGGTTTGGTTCAATCTGAAGCTGCAGCATAGTAAAAGGATATTTATGTTGCATCATAAAAGGCTTATAAGCTTCTTCTATTGCCTTATAAAGAATACTACTTTTGATATAACGTCCATTAATAAAATAATTTTCAAAATTGCGATTGTTGCGAGCAATTACTGGCTTACCGATAAAACCAGTGATAGAAACGGACTTATGATGAACATTTACCATTAACAGATTTGCCGTTATTTCTCGTCCATAAATGGTATAAATAATATCTTTTAGATTATGATTTCCAGAAGTATAAAGTTTATTTTGATTATTTTGAATAAAACGAATAGAAACTTCCGGATGAGACAGAGCAAGTTTTTCTACCAACTCACCTACATGCGCTCCCTCTGTCACAGGAGTTTTTAAAAATTTTTTCCGCACTGGTGTGTTATAAAACAGATTCCGGACAATCAGAGTAGTTCCTTCTGGAGCACCGATTTCTTCCTTGCCTTTTTCCAAGCCACCTTCCATTTGATAACGGATTCCGGTTAGTTTTTCTGGCATCCGAGTAATCAGCTCTACCTGGGCTACCGCCGCAATACTAGACAATGCTTCTCCGCGAAATCCCAGGGAAGATACTAAAAAAAGGTCTTCTGCCGACCGGATTTTGCTGGTAGAATGTCGCAAAAAAGCCAGCGGAATCTCCTCAGGAGCAATTCCCCCGCCATTGTCTGTCACGCGAATAAACGAAATCCCTCCATCGCGAATCTCAACAGTAATCGCAGTGGCCCCAGCATCAATCGCATTTTCCAAAAGTTCTTTTACTACGGAGGAAGGTCGTTCAATGACCTCTCCAGCAGCAATTTTATTAATGGTATTCTGATCGAGAACTTGGATGTTTAGCATACCCATCTCCTTATATTTTACAAGTTTACATAAAACAATTATGTAAATTAAAAGTAAGGAATAAAACGAATTATTTTTTATCTTCAGTATCCACATCCCAGCGGTTATTAAGCTTTGTTTGGAATCGATACAACACATTCAGTGCATCAATCGGAGTCATTCGTCCTAATTCCAATTCTTTTAATTCTTTAATGATATCATCCTCTTTTACAGTATCAAACAACGTCAGCTGACTTAGCTCAACATCGTCTGGTTTGGGTACTACTTTACGACTTGAAATATTAGCACTGATCTCAGCAATTTCTCGTGTTTTGGAAGTCAAATCGGAAGCTATCAGTTCTTCCACCAGTTCTTTTGCACGCTGAATGACAGAATCAGGTACTCCAGCCAGCTTAGCTACCTGAATTCCATAGCTTTTATCAGCCCCGCCTCGCACAATCCGACGAAGGAAAACAATATCATCTCCCTTTTCTTTTACTGCAATACAGTAATTATTGACTCCGGCAATAATCCCCTCCAATTCTGTCAGTTCATGATAATGCGTGGCAAATAATGTTTTAGCACCCAAAATTCGAGTATTGCTGATATGCTCCACCACTGCCCAAGCAATACTCAAACCATCAAACGTGCTAGTTCCACGCCCGATTTCATCCAGAATTAACAAACTGTTGCGAGTGGCACTGCGCAGAATGTTAGCTACCTCTGTCATTTCCACCATAAAAGTGCTTTGGCCAGAGGCAAGATCATCCGAAGCCCCTACCCGGGTAAAAATCCGATCGCATACTCCAATATTCGCTTGATCTGCAGGCACAAAACTTCCAATCTGTGCCATCAGAACAATCAATGCTGTTTGTCGCATATAAGTAGATTTCCCTGCCATATTGGGCCCCGTAATGATAGAAACCCGATTTTTCCCATTATCCAGATAAGTATCATTGGAGACAAAAAGATCATTGTTCATCATTTTTTCAACCACGGGATGACGTCCACCTTTGATTTGAATGACTCCTTTTTCATTGATCGTCGGTTTGACATAATTGTTTCTCGTAGCCACAGTAGACAGAGATACATAAACATCTATGGCAGCCAAGGCACGCGCCGTCTTTTGAATGCGGATTACTTCCGCCCCAATCTGATCCCGCACCTGACAGAATAAATCATATTCCAGAGAAAATAGCTTATCTTCAGCTCCCAGAATAATCTCTTCCAAATGCTTCAATTCATCGGTCGTATAGCGTTCCGCATTTGCTAAGGTCTGTTTGCGAACAAAATATTCTGGCACCAGATCTTTAAAAGAATTAGTAACCTCAAAATAATATCCAAAAACTTTATTATATTTAATCTTTAAATTTTTAATTCCCGTCTTATCACGTTCTTTTGATTCCAATTCAGACAACCAGGTTTTTCCTTCTGTTTTTGCGTGGCGCAACTGATCCGCTTCCGGATAAAAACCGTCCCGAATCATTCCTCCTTCCCGGATAGCAATCGGCGGCTCATCCACAATTGCACGACGAATTAAATCGCACAGCTCATCCAAGGGATCTAATTCCTCCTGCAATTCTTTTAGATTATAACAAGTAAATTCATGAAGTAGATTTTTGATATGGGGAATCATAGCAATCGAATTGCAAAAAGCCAACAAATCTCTGGGATTGGCCGTCTTGTAGCTGATACGTCCAATCAGGCGTTCCAAATCATAAACAGGATTTAAGTACTCTCCCAATTCTTCTCGTCCAATGTAATTTAGATTAAGTTCTTCAATCGCCTGTTGGCGTCTTAGAATCGCTTCCCGATCAATAAGAGGCTGTTCCATCCAGGTACGCAAAAGACGAGCCCCCATGGCAGTACGAGTTTTGTCCAATACCCACAAAAGACTGCCTCTCTTCTGCTTTTCCCGCATAGTCTCTAAAAGTTCCAGATTCCGTCTGGTAGAGGAATCCAATATCATATAATTGGCCGTTACATAGGGAATCAACGTTGTCATATGAGAAAGAGTATTCTTTTGCGTCTCATAGAGATACTGCATCACAGCACCAGCAGCAATCACCCCACTGTCATAATCTGCCAAACCTAATCCATCCAGATTCCCAACTTTAAAATGTTCTCGTAGTATTCTTTTACAATTTTCTTCCTGAAAAAAACGAGATTCTAAAGAACTCATGGTAAAATGGTAGCGGTTTTCGATTTCTTCCAGACTGATTCCTGACATAGAAAAGGCGTCGTTGCAGATAATCTCAGACGGAGAGAATTTGTGGATTTCATCAAAGAGAGAACGTTCTGTATCCACCTCAGTCATCAAAAAATCTCCCGTCGTGATATCTGCCACCGACACCCCCATTTTATCTCCCAGATAGACAATCCCCATCAGGTAATTGTTCTTTGTTTCATCCAGAGCCTGTACGCTAGTGATGGTACCTGGCGTCACCACCCGGATCACTTCCCGCTTCACTAATCCTTTCGCCTGTTTGGGATCCTCCATCTGTTCTGCAATTGCCACTTTATAACCTTTTTGTACCAAACGGCTCAAATAGGAATCCACAGCATGATAGGGAACGCCACACATGGGTGCGCGTTCCTTCATCCCACATTCTTTTCCTGTCAGAGTTAACTCCAGTTCCTTGGATACTGTTTTGGCATCTTCAAAAAACATCTCATAGAAATCTCCCAAACGATAAAAAAGGATACAATCTTTATATTGTTGTTTGGTTTCCATATATTGTGCCATCATTGGCGATAATCCGCTCATTTTTCACCTCAGCTTCTTTTAGCCATTTTTCCAATATAGTAAAATCCTTTGGCTTCTGTCAGTTCTACGGGAACCAAATTTCCAATCAAAGAGGCATCGCCAGGAAAATGTACCAACAAATTATTGCTAAGTCTTCCGCTGACATAACCTTCCTGATGATCATTCTCACATTCCACTAATACCTCTTGTACGGCTCCAACATCTCTTCCACATACCTGAGAGGAAATCTGCTGAACCTCTCTTAGCAATCGTTCAAACCGCTCTTTCACCAAAGCTTCTGGAACTTGATTATCCATGATAGAAGCAGGAGTGCCTGTCCGTTTTGAATAAATAAAAGTAAAAGCACTGTCATAGCGAACTTTACGCACCACATCCATAGTTTCCTCAAAATCCTCTTCTGTCTCTCCAGGAAATCCCACAATAATGTCCGTAGTCAGGGAAATATCCGGAACTGCCTGCCGGATTTGCATGACCAATTCCAGATATTGTTCTTTGGTATATTTTCGGTTCATGATCTTTAAGATACGGCTGCTTCCTGACTGCAAAGGAAGATGAAGATGATGGCAGATTTTAGGCAGACTTTTCATTGCCAAAATCAAGTCTTTTGAAAGATCTTTGGGATGTGAGGTCATAAAACGAATTCTCTCAATACCTTCCACCTCATTCACTTGCCTGAGAAGTTCTGAAAATGTCATCGGCTCTGCCAAATTTTTCCCATAAGAATTCACATTTTGCCCTAAGAGCATAACTTCTTTCACTCCGTCATTCGCCAATCTGCGGATCTCAGACAAAATTTCTTCTGGCCTTCGGCTTCGTTCACGTCCACGCACATAAGGAACAATACAATAACTGCAGAAATTATTACAGCCATACATAATATTCACTCCAGATTTGAATGGATATTTTCGCTCTGCCGGTAGATCCTCCACCACTTGATCCGTAGATTCCCAGACATCGATTACTGTGCCTTTTTCTGCCTGACAACGAAATAACAACTCTGCCAATTTAAAAATATTATAAGTCCCAAAAATCAAGTCCACAAACCGATAACTTTTTTGAATTCGCTTTACAGCCGTTGGTTCTTGCATCATACAGCCACATAAAGCAATGGTCATCTGTGGATTCTTTTTCTTTATCGTCTGCAGATATCCCAGATGGCCATAAACTTTCTGATTGGCATTGTCTCTTACTGTACAAGTGTTGTAAATCACAAAATCAGCTGTCTCATCTTCACTCACAGCCAGCCCTGCCTGTTGGAGAATTCCACTCAACTTTTCCGAATCGCGGGCATTCATCTGACAGCCAAAAGTACGAACCATAAAGGTACCGATCTGTTTTCTGGCAAGAAGTTCGTTTAATTTTTCTTTTCCATATCGCTTCTCAGCATTTCCAGAAGCAACAGCATCCTGAAACTTATCTTTCAAAATCGCATGAATCTTTTCAATAAAGTAATATTGTCTTTCTGGCTCACTTGTAGGTGCTTGTCTATAGATGGTATCAAAATCCCAATATTTCAATTCATTTCACCTGTTCCTTGACTATATTTGGTATTTAGTAAAATAATCCCACATATTATATCACAAGTTGTCCAAAACGACAATGTACGAAAACAGCTTTTCTTTTTTTGTTTCAAACGGTTTTCTCGTCTGCGCTTGGTTTTTGCTTTTTCACTCGCCAGCTGCGATAACAAAAAACAAAATATCCAACTTTTGTAGTGAACAGTAAACTGCAGGGATAACCTTTCATAAAATTTGCACGAAAACCATCTCTGGTCAGCAAATTGTCTTTATCCAATTCATATTCCGTTTCCACTCGAAACAATTTACTTATTGTTTGAAAAAGCTGTCCAAAAACCCGCAATTTTTCTTCTTCCGTCATCTCCTTCTCTGCTTCTTGTTGTTTGGCAGCACGGAAAAACAATGTTTCTTCCACACCCAAAAGCAACTGCAACCGAATTCCGCTTTCTGTATCACAGAAATAACAGCAATATAATGCTTTTCCAAAATTTTGCCCTTTATAATCCGCACTAACAAATTTGGACTCTGTTTGGAATACCTCTGTCATGGCACGATTCATAACTCTGGATATAACAGGAATCTGCGATGAAAGATCATAACCTTTCCGGTTGATAATTCTTCCTACAATCGCCTGATCTTCTATCATGATATGTTCTGCCAGCCAATTATTCATAATTCCCACAAAACGATGAACTGCTGTCGTCGAATAGTTTGACAATTCCAAATCTTTCTTAAGCGAAACAAGAGTTTTATCTCTAAAATTGTCATGAATCTTTTTGTGCTGTGCATAACCCTGATATCGAACAGAGCGCATATAAGTCTCTTCTTCTGAAAAATGTGTCATGGAATAAGCTTCCAGATATTTGATTCCTTCTTTATAGGTAGTTTGATTAGTCTCATCATCTTCAGACATATCAATCAATTTTTTCATAATCCGAAAAAGCTTGGCATGTGCCTTATCTATCACATCCACACCAATATTAAATTTTTCATCCCATGCAATATTCTCCATAAAAAACGCCGCCTCCTGATTTCCGCTATTTATGATACTATTTATTATATGGTTTATTTATCCATTTGTCCACTTGCAGTTTCATAATAAAGAGAAAAATTATATATTTCATCAGAAATATTCTTAAGAAATTCTTAATTTGATACTTTTCTACATTTATGATATAATGGCACCAGGAGGGGGTTTAAGGGGGGATTTTCTTTTCTTTTATTCACGGATTTGCCCATTACCATAGATGATATATTTGGTTGTGGTCAGAGCTTCTAACCCCATGGGCCCTCTTGCATGCAGCTTTTGAGTACTAATGCCAATTTCAGCTCCAAATCCAAATTCATTTCCATCCGTAAATCTTGTAGATGCATTTACATAGACAGCCGCCGCATCTATCTCATTTAAAAATCTCTGTGCATGTTCATAATCCCGGGTAATGATTGCTTCCGAATGTCCCGTATTATAATAATTAATATGTGCAATCGCCTCTTCTAAGGAATCCACTAGTTTTAAAGAAAGAATATAATCCAAGTATTCTTTTCCCCAATCATCCTCTGAAGCCAGTATAAATTCCGGAATTTGCAAACAAGCTTGTGCATCTGCCCGTACTTCAACATTTTTTTCTGCTAATTTTTTCTGCAACATAGGCAAAAACCGTTCTGCTTCGGTTCGATGAATTACCAGTGATTCACAGGCATTGCAAACTCCAATCCGTTGAGTTTTCGCATTTATGATGATCTTCAATGCCATATCCAAATCTGCACCTTCATCCACATAAATATGACAATTACCAGTGCCCGTCTCAATCACCGGAATTGTACTGTTTTCAACAACCGCCTGAATCAATCCAGCTCCTCCCCGAGGAATCAGAACATCCACATATTGATTCAGCCGCATCAATTTTTTTGTTATATCTCGGCTGGTATCTGTGAGTAGCTGTAAAGAGTCTGCCCGAATCCCAGCCTCAACAAGACCTTTTCGTATGCAATGAACAATTGCTTTATTGGATTCTATTGCATCACTTCCACCTTTTAGGATCACGGCATTACCAGTTTTAAAGCAAAGTCCAAAAGCATCTGCCGTTACATTGGGCCTTGCTTCATAAATTATACCAACAACTCCTAAGGGAACCCGTTTACGGCCAATAAGCAATCCATTGGGACGCTCTTTCATGGATAAGACTTCCCCCACAGGATCTTCTAAAGATGCCACTTGTAACAGGCCATCTGCCATAATCTGAATTCGTTCTTCTGTCAATGCCAGACGATCGATCAATGCCTGACTCATTCCTGACATTTTTGCGTGAATCATATCCCGTTGATTTGCAGAAAGAATTTCTTTTTTTCCTTCTAGAAGTGCCTGCGCAGCATATTTCAGCCCCTTATTTTTATAGGAAACCTGCAATTGGCTCAGATAAGATGCCGCTTCTTTTGCCTTTTTCCCTATTTCTGTTAAATTCATATTCTGTTTTTCCTCCCTCGTTTTGTCATTTATAAAGCATCCATTTTCCTATCACAATCAATTCTATTTTCAGGCAATACAATCATGTGCATTTTCCGATCCCAAGGATCACAATGAATATCCCGACGAATTTGAAACGGATAAGCCAACGCGATTCTTATATGTTCTGGTTCTTGTTCAAAAAACCGATCATAATAGCCTCCTCCATATCCAAGTCTGGCACCTTCCAGAGAAAACGCTAATCCCGGTGTAATTACGGGGGCATTCGGGTTTTCTGCCAATGGACAGCTTGATAATGGTTCCAAAATCCCCATAATCCCTGATTTCAAATCTCTTTGATTATCCACAAAATAAAATCGAAGCTTTTTGTCCTCAACTTTGGGTAATGCCACGGGAATTTTATTTTTCCACAACCAATCCAGCACCCCCCATGTATCTATCTCTTGGTTCATAGAAGCATAGAGATAGATACTTTTTGCCTGTATAAATGCCGAAACAAGCAAAAGTTGTTTTTGAATCTGCTGATCCATTTGTTTTTTCTTTTTTTGTGGTAACATTCGGCGAAATTCCCGGATTTCATTTCGGATAATTTCTTTAGAAAGTATAGGAATTCTAGGACTGTTCATCTGAAATACCACCATATTTTTTCCCAAGGTCTGTAATGCTTCCATCTTTCTCTTGAATGGAAATGGTATTAAGACTAGCTCGCATATTTTTGCGAATTGCCTGAATATATTCGGTTCTCAAACCAGCTTGTTCTGTCTTTTCCTCTTCTGTCAATCCCTCTGTCTGCGATTTATGATATAAAGCATTAATCCGATTAATAATAGTCTGATCCATTTTTCTTTTCCTCCTTGTGCTTATGGCTAATATTGATAATTAATATAATCCATCAAATCAAAATCTTGATTTGTATGGGCTATAAAAAGTGTCCCTTTTTCTTCTCCTTGCATAATCTCATGAATGATCTCTACATTTTTCCCATTAGCAATTATCATATCAGAGCCACTGTCTGTGGCGATTCTTGCGGCGGCTAACTTTGCCGACATTCCTCCGGTTCCCACATCACTACCAGCAGTATCTTTGCCCATTTCTAAAAACTCAGGTGAAATTTCTTCTACCAAGTGGATAAACTTTGCCTGAGGATTTTTATGTGGATCGTCAGAGTAAAGTCCATCAATATCCGATAAAAGAATCAATAAATCTGCTCCTATTAAAGCAGCAACAATGGCAGACAATCGATCATTATCCCCAAATTGAATTTCATGGGTAGAAACCGTGTCATTTTCATTGACAATGGGAACCGCTCCCAAATGCATCAATTCATCAAAGGTATTTTGGGCATTATAGCGAGAGGCTTCATTCGTCATAGTGTCTTTCGTCAACAGAATCTGGGCCGCAACGCGATTATATTCGGAAAACAACTTTTGATATACCATCATCAGCCTAGCTTGGCCCACAGCCGCATATGCTTGCTTTTCAGAAATACTTTCTGGCCGTTTTTGCCCGCCAAGGGCCTGCCTGCCGGCTGCTATAGCTCCAGAAGAAACAAGAACCACATCTCGCCCTTCTCCCTTCAAATCACAGAGGATACGAACTAATTTTTCTATTTTTAACAGATCTAATTCGCCAGTTTTGGCATGTGTTAAGGAAGATGAGCCAATTTTCACAACTACCCGCTGTTTATTTCTGAGATTTTTTCTATTATCTTTACACATGAGCATTCTCCTGTATCTATGTATGGATTCTCTTACATTCTATTGCACAACAGGTCTGTAACGATTAAAATGGGGAATATCTGCGGGCAATTGCCTCGGCCACACGCACACCATCCATAGCCGCGGAGGTGATTCCTCCGGCATATCCAGCACCTTCTCCACAAGGAAATAATCCCTTAATTTTACTTTCTAGTTGTTCGTCCCGCCAAATCCGTACAGGAGAAGAAGTACGACTCTCTACTCCAGCAAGGATGGCATCTGCCCGGTTAAAACCTGGAATTTTTTGTCCAAAGGATTCGATTCCCTCCATAAGGGCTTCACAGAGAACCGGAGGCAATATCTGATGGAGAGCGGCAAATTCCCAGGCTCCTTTCATTTGTGGGAAGACGTCCCCCAAAGCAGAGGATAATCCCTTTTTTCGGAAATCACCATATAACTGAATAGGAATTTTTCCATCCGCACATTGATAAGCCAACTCCTCTAAACGTCTTTGAAAGGCTACTCCTGCCAATGGAGTATTGTCTGGAAAATCATCTGGCGTCACCGTCACAATCAAAGCACTATTGGCATTGGCACCTCCACGATCATGATAACTCATGCCATTGATCGCCAGTTTTCCGGATTCCGAAGAAGCATTCACTACATAACCGCCTGGACACATGCAAAAGGAATATACGCCACGTCCCAAAGAAGATTTCCAGGTCAGTTTATAGTCTGCTGCTCCCAGTTCTGGAATCCTTTCTTTGCCATATTGCGAACAATTAATCATCTTTTGGGGATGTTGAATGCGCAGACCTACCGCAAAAGCCTTTGCTGACATAGGAACCCCATAATTCTGAAGCATCGCAAAAGTGTCTCGGGAACTATGACCAATTGCCAGAACTACCGCTTCCGCTGATATGTTTTCCCCTTGTTCTGTCACTACCCCGCAAATCCGTCCCTGTTCAGATAAAAGTCCTGTCACCTGACAGCCAAAGCGGACTTCTCCTCCGAAGCGAATGATCTCCTCTCGCATGCGTTTTACAATTCGACTTAAAACATCCGTACCAATATGTGGCTTATTTTGGTACAAAATTTCCTCATTCGCACCAAATTCCCGAAAGATTTCCAGCACCAATTGATTTCTCCTTTGAGGGTCTTTGACCAGAGTATTCAATTTTCCATCAGAAAAAGTACCAGCTCCCCCTTCTCCAAATTGTACATTAGAACGGACATCCAAGATTCCTGTTTCCCAAAATTGCGTCACCATTTCCTGCCTTTTTAAAACATCAAATCCTCTTTCTAAAAGCAAAGGACGATAACCCTCACGGGCCAGCATCAGCCCACAGAATAATCCGGCAGGACCAGTTCCAATGACAATTGGCGGATGAGCAAGTTTTTGTATTCCTGGCTTCACAAAACAATAGCCTTCTCTGGGAGAAAGGAGAATCTGCACATTTTTTACTTTATGTACTACTGCTTTTTCTTGTTCTTTTTTCGTTTTTCCTTTTGGACATTTTAAGGATTTCAATTCCACATCAAGAGTATAAATGTAAAACAACTCTGGCTTTTTCCGAGCATCTAAAGACTGCCGACGGATAACAATCGTTTCTATCTTATCCGGAGCTACTCGCAAAATTTTTGCTGCTTTTGTCTTCAATTCTTCGGGCTGATGTCCCACGGGTAATTTTAATTGTGTGATTTGTATCATAGACATTTACTCCCTGCATCTATTCCAGCCAGACACCCCGTTGACCAGGCCCATTGTAAATTATATCCCCCACAAATGCCATCTACATCAAGCAGTTCACCGACCAGATAAAGTCCTGAGACTAACCGAGATTCCAGAGTTTCTGGCATCAGTTCATGAGTATCTACCCCACCACAACATACTTGTGCCTGTTCATAAGAGTTCGTCGCTGTCACCACTGCCTCCAAAGATTTTATTTGACGGGTTAAACGCCTCCACGAGTTATCTTGTACATCTTTGGCAAGCAGCCCTAGCGGAATATCCGCCAATTTAAAAAGTACTGCCGCCAACTTTTTATGAAGAACCCCTGTCAGAAAATCTTGACATTTTATATCTGGTAGTTTTTTGGCTCTTTGTATCAGAAAGCGATGCATATCTTTCTTGCTTTTTTCAGGCATAAAGTCCAGGACTGCTCTGACATCTTTTTGGAGCGCCAGCTGTTTTGCAGCAAAATGACTGATTTGAAAAGTTGGAATTCCAGAAATACCATAATCAGTAAGTTGCAATTCTCCTGTATCTTCTGCCAAAAATTCTCCACAAGAATACAACATAATCTTTGCTCCGCAGCGAACGCCTGCCAGCTGTTTAAAGTATTTGCCATCACAGCGAAGCTGTACCAATGCCGGCAATGGCGGAATAATTCGATGACCAAATCTTTTTGCCAACAGATAACCAGTGCCATCCGATCCCGTTACGGGAGCGGCCTTCGAACCGGTCGCCAAAATCAAAAAATCACTGGAAAAGTCTCCTTGGTTAGTCCGGATTTGAAATATTTTTTTTGCTGTTTGTTCTATCTGATGGATCTTACAGTTCAAAACTACCTCAACCTTTCTCCTGTTCAGTTCCAATCGTAATAGATCCAGAACTGCTGTTGCCTGTTCAGAGTTCGGATAAATATAACCATTTTTATTTTTCGTCATCAGGCCCAATTCTTCAAAAAAATGCAGCGTATCCTGTACAGGGAAGTGCGCTAACACTTTCATAGGAAATTCCGGATAGCTGCAATGATAACAATCGTTTCGGATTGAGAGATTGGTAAGATTACATTTTCCATTGCCAGTGGCCAGCAATTTTTTGCCAATTCGGTCCATGTGTTCCAAAATCACCACCTCTGCCCCCTGGCGTGCCGCCATAATTGCTGCCGCCATGCCAGAAGCGCCGCCTCCGACAACAATCCCCTTTCTTCCCAAATCATCACCTCCTGATATGTGTTTTATATTTCGGATAACCTTCCTTATTGTATCTGCTTTATTCCCTGTTTTCAAGTCCTTTATCAGCTTGTATAGGACTCCAAATAGTGAATGACATCCATCATATCTGGAAACCAAATCCCTTCTCTTAACCGTTCTTGCTCTCGCGTCGGAAAATCCATTAAAGGAATATGCGTATACAAACAAATAGTTTCTTTATCTTTGCCAAACACCAATAAAAAGCCATCTTCGGATACCAGATAATATTCCCCGGTCAATTTTTCGTGATGAACCTGATCACGGTTTACAGCAGCCAGATTTTCTGGTACCGTTTCTGTTGGTTGTATGGTCGCCATGGTTTCTCTCTCTTTATCTTCGGTTGAAGAAATAGACGTATTTTGATTTTCCTGGTTAATACAATATCCGGCAACTAAACAGGCAGCACTAACTCCAATAAATAAAAATAAGCAGATCATATACCGTTTCATAGTAAAACCTCCTCATGATAAGGTTATTATCTGCTTATTTTTCCCTATTATGGTATTTTTATTCCAGAACAATGTTTCCCGCATCGGAAGTGGGAACAATACATACCCAAGTTTTTCCTGGATTCAACACAATTTCCCTGCCATCGGAAGTGTAATAGTGAGTAACTCCAAATTCTCCATCCTTTTTCCAGGAAATTCCGATAGCTTTTCCATTCGTGATAAAGAATCCTCCCCATTGATCCTCATGAACATTAATATTCCGATAATCCGTGGTTGCATAATAACCAGCTGAACAGCATTGAATCAAAATGTTTTTTACCGTAATTGGCCCTTCATTCCCCATATGCTCAGCCCCATATTGATAACGGTGATACAATCCATCCTCTTCATGATATTCAAACCAAGGACGATTGAGAGAATAACCAGGAGTTACTTTCGATGCCTCCAAAATACCGTCTCCTTCTAAAACAACAGGATAAGCTATATTGGCAAAGTAAAAATGCCCCTGATATTCCTCATCATATTCTTGGGAATAACCTAATTTTTCAATCGCTTGCTGAATTCCTTCATAGCTGGCATAAGCGTTGTGAGGCCGTTTCCTGTCGCTTGAACGATAATAAGCGGTTTCTCCAATGCCTTCAATTCCATTGATATTATCCACATTTTTTAAATAAGGTCTGGCAAAGGTACTTTGCCCATAATGAGCATAAATGGCATCAAACTCTCGTGCAAAATAAGTATAATACGTGCGACAGCTCCGCACAGAGCCTATTCGTTCTAAATCATCATAATTTTCGATAATTGCCATATAGCGGTTCATATCCCCTTCTACCGGAGCTTCATAGACAACTCCTGCCCGATTGATACCATATTGAGGAAGAGCGGCTTTGTCATTGCTCATCATAATAGCCAAAGGACGGCGGTTCCCTTGAGCAACAGGAACCAGCTCTCCAGTCAGATAACTGCGAACCATACCATCTGCCTCCATTCGCTCCCATGGCTCATAAATTTCTGGTCCTTCTGCGGTTTCACTCTCTTCTGGTTCCACCTCAATGACAATTGGTTCTGTTTCTGGTTCGATATGAATCACAATGTCTGCCGGAACAACAGCCTCTGAGCTGGCCCTTTTTCCGCATCCGCATAAAAGAATCATAACAATCAGAAGCAGCTCCCATATCATGATACGGTTTTTTCTCATCGATCGTATCCTTCCCCGGATAATATTTCCCGTTGTTTTTGCTCCATATATTCCCGCTCTTTTTCTTCCATGTGATCGTATCCGCAAAGATGTAACATACTGTGAGCAATTAGAAAAGCCAGTTCCCGGCGTTGGGAATGTCCATATTTTTGAGCTTGTTCCACTATCTTTTCCACAGAAATTACAATATCCCCTAAAATAAGCTCACCGGTCTCTGGATTAAAGAAATCCTCGACACTTTCTTCTACATGGCTGAAATCCGACTCCTTTTCAAAGTGAATCATAGGAAAAGATAATACATCCGTAGGAGCATCTGTCTGCCGATAATCCCGGTTGATTTCTTGTATGGCATCATTGTCAGTAAATAATACGTTCACCTCAACTTCATAAGGACATTTTTCACAATCAAGCACCGCAGGGATAATTTCTTCTGCAATATCCTTATAGGGAAGATCCAGTATTTTGTCTGTTTCGTACTCTACATGAATGGTCATCCATCCGATTCCCCTTTCTTATTTTCGGCGACTGCGTCTTTCTATTTTATCCGCTCGTTCTTTCCGTTCCTCTTTTCTTTCATAATTATCATATGCTTGTACGATTTTTTGTACCAATGGGTGACGAACCACATCTTCACTGGTCAAATTGCAAAAACCAATATCGTCAATTTTTTGTAGCACCCGCATGGCTACATCCAACCCGGAAGCAGCTCCCCCGGGAAGATCTTTCTGGGTCTTGTCCCCAGTGATGACGACTTTGGAGCCAAAGCCGATTCGGGTCAGAAACATCTTCATTTGTGCTGGCGTGGTATTTTGCGCTTCGTCCAGGATAATATAAGCGTTATCCAATGTCCGCCCCCGCATATAAGCCAAAGGTGCCACTTCAATTAATCCTTTTTCGGAGTTGTGAAGAAAGCTTTCAGCCCCCATGATCTGATACAAAGCATCATAAAGTGGTCGCAGATATGGATCGATTTTACTCTGTAAATCTCCTGGAAGAAAACCAAGTTTTTCTCCTGCTTCAATTGCCGGCCTAGTTAAAATAATCCGGTTCACTTCGTTATTTTTAAAGGCTTGAATCGCCATTGCCATTGCCAGATAAGTTTTTCCAGTACCCGCAGGCCCCACACCAAAAACAATCATTTTTTTGCGAATGGCATCCACATATTGTTTTTGGCCCAATGTTTTCGGTTTTACTGGTTTGCCATTTATGGTCCGGCAGATAATATCTTTATCAATCTCCAAAATGGCATGATCTGATTCCGTAAAGGAAAGAGAAAGTGCATAATCTACATTTTGCTCCGTGATGGTATTACCACGTTTGGAAAGTTCTACCAGATTATTAAACACACTTTTTGCTTTTTGAATCATTCCATCCGGACCAATTAACTTAATTGCCCCATCCCGGGCGACAATCGTCACCCGCAGGGTACGTTCTATTTTCTTTAGATATTGGTCAAACTGACCACATACGTTTCTTTCGTGTTCGACTGGAATGTCGATAATAGTCTCCAATATACTCATTCAGCTATCTGTTCTCCTTCTTTTCCGATTCCGATCTGTTCTTCGAGCAAAAAATCTCCCTGAATGATCCAACCAGAATCCTCTTTACATATTTTAACACTATTTTGCAGAATTTGTACCCCCTTTTGGTGCAAATTTTCCATCTTTTTTTGATGAATTTTATCTTTTTCTAGATTCAACTCCTCTTCTGTCAGAAAATGCTCAGAGGTTTGATATTCTTTGGCCAGAATCTGATCCACCCAGATGGGAAGATAAAAATCTCCTAATACAGTTACCTGGCAGCTTCGGGAGGTAATTTCCCAAGGGTTTTCTCCCAGTGTTGGTAACATCCAAAGAAAAGAAAGACCACCCAGCCGTAGCCGAATTCCATGACGTTTTCTTCCAGTTTCCGTCCGACTCAAAGTCAAAAAAGGCACCTTTTCTCGATAACTTTCGGATGTAATCGCATAAATATCAGCATCCGCACGCACGAGCTGTTCGTGTATCAATTCTTCTGAATCATTATAAATTGGAACCGCGCCACGAACGAGCAAAGTTCCCTCTTCTACAGAATCTCCAATTCCAATCTGAGATTTTCCCCGGCGGATTATCATACGGGTGATCGTACCTGATTTTTCAGCTACCAAATCTCGGGGAACGTTATCTTTTTGAGGGATCGTACTCATTACTTCATTTTCTTTTACTTTAATCATCAAACGGGTGCCAGAAATACGTGCAGAAACCCATATAATTTCCGGATAATCACTGCGAATGGATTCTTCCAGTTGATCACAATCAATTCCTATCTTTGGACGTCCATAACGGATATTCAGGCTATCCAGATAGTGTAGCAAAGTATCGTCTGTGAACTGATAATTTCCTTCAATCGTAATATCCCAAATAAACTGTGACATCACCAACAAGACAAGGAAAAAGGACACAATACCTGTGGCATATAATTTTCTTTTTCGATTCCGATACAAAAAAAAGGGAAGTCCGTATCTTCCCAGAATTCTCAGTCGTACTTGTGCTTTTCTAACCAGAGGCTTTACCCGACGGTAATCCTTAATACAAATCAAAAACTGATAACCATCATCCTGATATTTCAGATCCCAGATTTCAATTTGTTTGGCCATACATAAATTCAGAAAACGTTCCGGTGAAAATCCTTTCAGCCGGATTCTCAGATATCCCTGGAAATAATGCTTTAAGGTATCTTTCAATCCACTCACCCCCGTTTCCATTATATTCTTGTGAATTCTCCTTTAATCCCCAAATTGCATTGACTGAATGAAACCACTGATTTTCATCTCATCTTGATTATAATATTCGATGTGAAGTCGTTTCCCACAAAACTGCAGTTTACAATTTCTTGCCTGTAACTTTACTGTCTGATCATCATAAATTAAAATTCCTCGATAATTTTCGATAATCACGCTAGTTCGACCGACAAATGAAATCAACACCTCTCCTAGCACTACATCTTTCGGCAGCTTCAGATTGTCTGCTGCCGCAATTTTCACTCGCTCAAACAATGGCCCTATCCTCTGTTGGAAATTATTACTATTCTACGAAAAAATCCCCAGTCTTATGACTGGGGATTTTGAAACGTTTAATTAAATTTACGTTTTCTTGCGGCTTCAGACTTTTTCTTACGTCTGACGCTTGGTTTCTCGTAATGCTCTCTTTTACGAATTTCTTGTTGGATACCTGCTTTTGCACAGTTTCTTTTAAATCTGCGCAATGCACTGTCCAAACTCTCGTTTTCTTTAACAATTACGTTTGACATCGCTCACACCTGACCTCCCTCCAGTTGTGTACTTGTGCATAATACAACTGTTTGGGTATTTATTCGCACTGCTTAAATTATAACATAAAATCTCTATTCGTCAACTATTTTTTGCAAAACATGGCAAATTTCCCTTTTGTCTAAAGGATCGCTTCCTAATCCTATAAAAATGGCTCTAAACTATTTCATCTGTTCCGCAGCCGTCTCATATACTTTCTCCAATGCTGCCTCTACACCAGCTGGATTCTTACCACCGGCCTGTGCCATATTAGGACGGCCACCGCCGCCACCACCGACCAATCCGGCAATCGCTTTTATCAAATTTCCTGCATGCGCCCCTTTTTTTTGTGCCTCGCCAGTAGCCGTTGCCATCAAACTGACTTTGCCATCCAAAACAGAAGCCAGAACAATCACGCCTTCTCCCAGTTTATCTTTTAACTGATCGCCCAGATTACGCAGTCCATTCATATCTGCATCACTAACCTTTGCAGCAAGTACTTTGATACCATTAATCTCTTTTACCCGATTCATGACATCTCCCAGAGAATCTTTGGCCAAACGCGCTTTTAATTTCTCATTTTCGGAATGCAATGTACGAATCTCTTCCATCATTGACTCGATCCGGCTTTTCAACTCCCAAGGAGTACTTTTGACAACTTTTGCAGCCTGATGTAATTCTTCCTCCATCTGCTGATAATAAGCCATCAATCCATCCCCAGTCAGTGCTTCGATTCTGCGGACATTTGCCGCGATTCCTGCTTCAGAAAGGATCTTAAAAGCATGAACCTGGCCAGTATGAGCCACATGAGTACCCCCACAAAGCTCTGTAGAGAAATCGCCCATCTTGACCACACGTACCGTTTCGCCATACTTTTCACCAAAAAGTGCCATAGCACCGGTTTTCTTCGCTTCATCCAGACTCATCTCCTGTGTAATCACATCCAGATTTTTCTGAATTTCTTTATTTACCAGTTCTTCTACCGCGTGAATTTCTTCGCGAGTCATAGCAGAAAAATGCGTGAAATCAAAACGCAGACGTTCTGGAGTGACTAGAGAACCTGCCTGTTCCACATGTTCACCTAATACCAATCGAAGTGCCTTTTGTAATAAATGGGTTGCACTATGATTTTTTTCTGTATCGCGGCGACTTTTTTCTCCTACCTTTAAGGTAATGGTTTCACCAACCGTTAGCATTCCGGAAACCATTTTCCCCACATGACCAACTTTTCCCCCTTGCAAATGAATGGTATCTTCCACGATGAAACAGCCATTGCTACTTTCGATCACACCGGTATCACCAGTTTGTCCACCCATCGTTCCATAAAAAGGAGTCTCTTTCACGAGAATGGTTCCCGTTTGTCCATCGGTCAGAGCCTGTACCAACTCACTATCTGTGGTAAGAACCATAATCTCGGATTCATGTATCAAACAATCATAACCGACAAAAGTACTAGTAATCTCTGCCGGAATGGATTGATAGACCGTTACATCAGCACCCATGTAATTGGTGGTTTTTCTGGCATTTTTAGCTTTCTTTCGCTGTTCTTTCATGGCTGCCTGAAAACCCGCCTCATCCACAGTCATCTGTTTCTCATCCAAAAGTTCGATCGTCAAATCCAGAGGGAAACCATAAGTATCATAAAGTTTAAAGGCATCCTCCCCAGAGAGAACCGTCTCTCCCCTCTTTGACATGGTTTCTTCCATCTCAGCCAGAATAGAAAGTCCTGTATCAATCGTGCGATTAAACTTTTCTTCCTCTTCTGTGAGTACTTTGAGAATCATCACACTCTTTTCTTCCAATTCAGGATAGCCATCCTTGGAAAGAGAAATCACAGTCTGAGCAAGACCTGCCATAAAACGACCCTCAATTCCCAAAAGCCTTCCATGACGGGCAGCGCGACGTAACAGACGACGCAATACATAACCACGTCCTTCATTGGAAGGCATAATTCCATCCGAAATCATGAAAGTACAAGACTTCACGTGATCGGCGATAATCCGCAGAGATACATCTTTTTTCTCATCGATCTGATAACTGGTATGTGCCAGGATACATACTTCATCCAAAAGAGCTTTATTCGTATCTACCGTGAAAAGGGAATCGACATCTTGAACCACAACCGCCAGACGTTCCAATCCCATACCTGTATCAATATTTTTTTGAATCAGCTCGGTATAATTGCCATGGCCATCATTTTCAAACTGCGTAAATACATTATTCCATACTTCAATATAACGATCGCATTCGCAACCTACAGTACACCCCGGTTTGCCACAACCATATTTTTCACCACGATCGTAATAAATCTCGGAGCAGGGACCACAGGGACCTGCTCCATGTTCCCAGAAATTATCTTCTTTACCAAAACGAAAAATCCGTTCTTTTGCAATACCAATTTCCTTATTCCAAATATTAAAAGCTTCATCATCGTCCTGATATACCGACGGGTACAAACGATTGGGATCCAATCCCACCACTTCTGTCAAAAATTCCCAGGACCAGTGAATCGCCTCATCTTTAAAATAATCTCCAAAAGAAAAGTTGCCCAACATTTCAAAAAAAGTTCCATGTCGTGCAGTTTTACCGATATTCTCAATATCTCCCGTACGAATACACTTTTGACAGGTAGTAACCCGTTTGCGCGGAGGAATTTCTTGTCCGGTAAAATAAGGCTTTAGTGGTGCCATGCCAGAGTTGATCAGCAACAGGCTATTGTCATTATGAGGCACCAAAGAAAAACTCTTCATCGCCAGATGACCTTTGCTTTCAAAAAACTCCAGAAACATTTTTCTTAATTCATTTACGCCGTACTTCTTCACGTCCATGTCCTCCGTATTATTTGCTTTCCTGGCCTTCTACCGCCCTTCCAGCATCTTTGCTGTCTCTGAATTTTTTACCTAAGATAATACCTGCATAAGCAATCCCTGCAAATACAATCGCTTTGAACGTATAGCCCAATAAGCTTATCATCACTTCTGTCATAATTCATTATACCTCCATAGTTTCGATATCAACTTACTCCATCTTTGTATCTTATCATAGTAGGGGGTATTTAGCAAGACGGAATTGTAAAGAAGAACTATATTATTTACTCAGTAAGGAATTCACTATAAGTTTCTGCTAATTCATAAGCTCGAGCACGAGTCAACTCTGCCAAGGAACGATTATAATTGACTTCTTCCATTGCACTGCCTATCTGTTTTTGAGAAGCATCCACTGCTTTTTCTTCTCGGCTTTTCATCCATTCTATCTGTTGATACATCAAGGATTCTTGTACTTTTGGATCCAATTTTTCTTTTAAAACCTCTAATATGCGCTGCAATTCACTCTCCCACATTCTCCATTCATTTTCTGCAAAAGCAATTCGAGAATTGGCAGGAATCTCTGATTTCCGGTATTGATTCTGTGTCAGTTGTTCATCCAGCTCCTGCAGGCGGAGCAGTACTGCGTTCTCCGCCATGCTTTCTGATGGATCAGTAGCCTCCGTCATCGGTATCGTGGCGACGGACAAAGAATGCGTTTGTATTTTAGTCTGAGAGGCAGAATTTTCTGCAAACTCTGAGGATGCTTTGGTAGCTGCATCTATCTCCACAAAAACTTCGGTTCGTTTTTTTATATAATCCGTAGAAAAGATTCCAATAGACAGAATCATACAAATCGCAATCCAGATCCCTTTTGGCTTCATAGTAAAATCATCCCTGTCTTTGATTATTTGTTTTTGGTTAGCCATCTTCTAGCTATACCATAACACAATCTTCCAAGAAAGGGAACCAGCGGACAAAAGAAGTAAATATTTGTAAGAGAACTGTAACGAATTTTCGCCAGAAAAGACAATTTTATTCTTAAAATATAAATCCTCAGTTCTCAATCCCTTCATCAATCAGCAAATGATTACTATCTGCTGCGGAAGTAGCAAGCTTATCGCATCGTTCATTTTGCGGATGGCCAGCATGACCTTTGACCCAGATAAAAGTCACCTGATGAAGCGCCCTGGCTTTCAAAAGACGCTCCCACAGATCGATATTTTTTACGATTCCACTTTTTCCTCGTTTCCAGTTATTTGCTACCCAGTTATCGATCCAGTGCTGATTAAAAGCATCTGTCAGATATTTTGAGTCTGAAAATAATTCCACCTGACAAGGACGATTCAATGCTTCAAGACCAACAATTGCTGCCATCAACTCCATCCGATTGTTGGTGGTTTTTCGGTAGCCGGCAGAAATCTCTTTTTCATGAAGTTGTCCCTTGTTGTCCATAAACTGCAAAACCGTCCCATAGCCACCCGGACCATCTGGATTCCCTTTAGCGGAACCATCCGTGTAAATCTGAACCTTGGTCATAAAATCATAATTCTCCTATCTGTCCCATTTATCGCACAACGCATTAATCTGATCTGCGAATTTGGCCAAATCCTTATTCGTACCACCTTCATTATGGGCAATCACTGCCAGTAAACGTTCCCCAGCGGCCAGCAAACGAGCAAAGATACCTTTCGCTTTTCTGGTAGCCGCACTCTTCGATACAATCGGAACTCCTACTGTTTCCTTAATCCACTGGCCAGCAATCAAATCGTATTCTGCTCCGCTGAAAGGTGCTTTTGCCGGAATGCCTGTCCGTTCTGTGACGAGTTCAGCAAACTGATCGCAAACCTCATCACTGCCATGTACAATAAAGAGTTGATCCGGTTTTTTCTGGAAATTCTCCACCCATTCCAAAAGTCCATCCCGATCGGCATGGCCACTGATATCATGAAGGGTTTCTATATGCGCTTCCACCTCAATCGTTTCACCAAAAAGCTTAACGGTGCGATTCCCATCGACCAGACTTCGTCCTAAAGTTCCTTCTGCCTGATAGCCGGCAAAAATGACAGTACACTCCCGCCGCCAAAGATTATGTTTTAAATGATGACGGATTCTACCTGCATCACACATACCAGAAGCAGAGATAATCACTTTAGGAGAAGGATCAAAGTTGATATTTTTGGACTCTTCACTGCTGATGGATAATTTCAGTCCGGGGAAGGAAATGGGATTGATTCCCATTCGTACTAGATCCTGAGTTTCCTCATCATAGCATTCCAGTTGATTTTGCTTGAAAACATGAGTAGCTTCCACAGCCAAAGGACTGTCCACATAAACTTCAAAATTTTCATGTCCTCGAATCAAACGCTGTGTTTTGATATGGCGGAAGTAATATAAAAGTTCTTGGGTTCTTCCCACTGCGAATGCAGGAATTACTACATTTCCTCCACGATCTAAGGTCTCTTGTACAATCCGTACTAATTCTGTAATATGATCGGTTCCTTTTTGATGCAATCGGTTTCCGTAAGTGGATTCCATTACTGCATAATCGGCCGCCATCGTATAGGAAGGATCACAAATCAATGGTTTGTTTTTATTTCCTATGTCGCCAGAAAATACAATCTTTTTCTCAATGCCATCCTCTTTCAACCAGATTTCTATAGATGCGGATCCTAGAAGATGACCAATATCTGTAAAACGAATGGTCACATCATCATTCAGCTTAACAATATCGCCATAATTGTTGGGAACAAAATGTTCTAAAACTCCCAGGGCGTCATTCATCTCATAGAGTGGCTTCACCTCTTCGCCTCCGGCTCTTCGAGATTTCCGATTCTTCCACTCAGCTTCCATCTCTTGAATGTGAGCACTGTCCTTCAACATAATATTACACAGATCACATGTGGCGTTTGTCGCCATAACGGATCCGGAAAATCCTCTGGCATAAATATAGGGAAGCATTCCAGCATGGTCGATATGGGCATGTGTCAACAATACATAATCAATCTGCGACCAGGGAACCGGCGGCTCCACATTTTCATAAATGTTGAACCCCTGTTCCATACCGCAGTCAATCAGCAGATGAGTTTCTCCGGTCTGCAAATAATGACAACTTCCCGTTACTTCATGAGCAGCACCACTAAATACAATACGCATAATTTTTCCTCCTCTTTGGTGGGGGCTTCCTAGATTGTTGAGTTGTTATCTTGTTTACTGATGGTATGGTATGGGGATTATAATTTATGGGCTTTTTTAATCAAATAAGTCTAAAACAATTTTTCATTGTGCATACACATAAGAAAAATTGTTTCAGCCTTATCTGGAATTGCTAGATAATAATACATATCATTCCGCCGGAACTGTCGTTGATAATTTTCTGTAAAGCATCCTGCAGTTTCAGCTGGCAATCTTCTGTCATCTGGCTTACTTTGGCCTGAATACCATCTTCGACAATCTGTTCAATTGACTTGCCAAAAATATTCGTATCCCAAATGCCATCCTCTTTCTTTTTGGCATTTTCTTTCATATAGGCAATTAGATCTTCCGCCTGTTGTTCACTGCCGACAATCGGAGCAATCTCTGTCTGAATATGCGCTTTAATCAGATTAATAGAAGGTGCTTCCGCACGCATTTTGACACCATATTTATTTCCATGGCGAATCACGGTTGGCTCATCCAAAATAATCTCGGATCGTTCCGGAGTAACAACACCATAACCTCGCATTCGTACCTGATTCATAGCATTTAAAACTTTATCATATTCGGTCTGCATGGAAGCCAAATCCCGCAGCTTTTGCATAAGCTGATATTCATCTGTAATCGGAATTCCTGCAAAATCACTGAGAGTTTGATAATAGTAACCATCTTCGAGAACTACCTGAACAGATACGCTGCCGTTGGAGAGATCCATCTGATCCACCTTCATCGAACGAATCACTTCTGAATCACCGCTGCCAAAATTGGCAGGCACATCCTTCATTTGGTGTACTTGTGTCATCAACTCTCTGGCAGTCTTGACCGCCTGTTCTTTCAACCAATGACTTCCCGGCAGAATCTCCAGCCATTTGGGAATAAAGAAATCCACTTCTGTCACGGGAAATTCCTTTAATACTTTCTCCAAAATCCGATGGACATCCTCCCGTTTCAGCTGTTCGCAATTCACTGGCATTACGGTTACAGAATACTGTTTTTCTAGTTCCTTTGCCAGACGGCCAGTCTCTTCTGAATAAGGGCGATCCGAATTAAGAAGGACCACAAATGGTTTGCCAATATCCTTTAACTCCTGAATAGACGTGTTCTCGGCTGCTATGTATGATTCTCGTTTTAAATCTCCAAAAGATCCATCTGTAGTAACCACAATTCCAATAGTGGAATGATCTTTAATCACTTTGCGAGTTCCAATCTCCGCCGCCTGCGTAAAGGGAATTTCCTCTTCAAACCATGGTGTTTTTACCAGACGCTCCCGTTCATTTTCCACATGTCCCGCGGCTCCGTCTACCATAAAGCCCACACAATCAATCAGTCGCACTTTCGCCTGAATTCCTTCTGCTGGCTGGATCAACGCCGCCTCTTTTGGAATAAATTTAGGTTCTGTAGTCATGATGGTTTTTCCTGCCGCGCTCTGAGGCAATTCGTCTCGTGTCTGATTTTTTCGATGTTCATCTTCCATCTCCGGAAGTACTAGTTGTTCCATAAAGCGCTTGATAAAAGTCGATTTGCCAGTTCGGACCGGACCGACGACACCCAGATAGATCTCACCGCCGGTCCGTGCCTTGATATCTTTGTATACATTATAGCTTTCCATGAAGATACCCCCTTGCTATGTCACTGCTATAAGCATATGCCAGGGGGAACCATTTTATCACTTGTATTTCACGCCACTTTCCTCATCGCGAAGGATAGCGAGAGTTTTTTTCACTCGCTCTGGGGTGGTATAAGTCTGGAAAGACATTTTGCGAACACGCATAATATCCTGGTTATCCTCAATCTCTGCGATCTTTATCTTGGATGCCAGTTCACTAGAATGAATGTCCTCAATATAATCAAAATATTTCATATCGGGCTTTTTTGTCAGCATACCAATTGTATCCAGAACGGTTCGGGAGAAACCGGCTTCCTGCAGCTCATGCAGAGTCATTTCCGTATCCTCCACCACGTCATGAAGTACCGCTATGATCTTCTCTTCCTCCGTGTCCATCTTGCTCATGACACGCATGGCATGGTCGATATAGGGATTCCCGTTGGCGTCATTAACCCCTTGAAAAGCATTCGTAGCGATTCCAATTGCTTTTGACAGCATAAACTTTATTCCCCTTTCTTCCCTCTGTTGGAAGACATATAAAGATGACGCGGGATACCTCCTACCATAACACAGGGAGAATCACCCTGGATAAGCGGACGCACGTAATCAATAAATTCTTCCGTCACATAGGTGCCATCTTTAGTGATCCAATCTCTTGGCACCAGCTTCTCTCCATTGGCAATTTTGTGTACATCGTAGATACCGGTTGCACTCTGATATGGATCATCAGACACCCGGTCAATGACAACCATCTTGCCAGAATCTCCCTCATCCGCCGCTTTTACCGCAGCGCCACCTACCATAAATGCCTCATTTACATCCACTCGAGATGCCAGATGAGCAGCACTCCGCTGCAAAGTACTAAACTCTACCGCTCTGGCCTTACAGCCAATCTGTTGATTGATTACATTGGCCAGATAACTGGCAGAACCTGTCAGCTGCTTATGTCCAAAAGCATCTACATAATCCGTGGCGGCAGACAACTCGCTGATATATTTGCCGTCTTCCGTCCGGATACCTTCCGAAATCGCAATGACTACCACATCTTTTTTCTCTAACAGTTTCCTGACTCGGAATACAAATTTATCAATTTCAAAAGCAACTTCTGGCAGATAGATCAGATCGGGGCCATCGCAATCCTCTCCTTTTGAAAGAGCGGAAGCTCCCGTCAGCCAGCCGGCGTTTCGTCCCATAATCTCAATAATAGTTACCAGCTTTTTTTTGTAAGAAAAGCCAAGTCCATCCCGAATCACTTCTTTGGTAGAGGTAGCAATATATTTGGCGGCGCTTCCATAACCTGGAGTGTGATCTGTGAGAGCCAGATCATTGTCAATCGTCTTTGGAACTCCCACAAATTTCTGGCTTTTTCCAGTCAGGATCGCATAATCGGAAAGCTTTTTGATCGTATCCATAGAGTCGTTGCCCCCGATATAAATGAAACATTCAATATTCAATTTTTCTAGAATATCAAAAATTTTCACATAAATATCCTGATTTTCATGAATATCCGGCAATTTATAACGACAAGTCCCTAAGAACGCTGACGGAGTCCGCTTTAAAATCTCCACATCCAGATCATTCTTAATATGTTTGGACAGATCTACATATTGCTCATCCAATAGTCCCTGGATCCCAAATCTCATCCCATAAACTTTCTTGGCCCCCCGGTCGATAGCAGTACGATATACCCCTGCCAGACTGGAATTAATCACCGCCGTGGGACCTCCGGACTGCCCGACAATCACATTTCCTTTCATAGTAAAAACCTCCTCTGAATTATAAAATTTGTTTTCTACACTTTTCATTGCTATACTCTTATATTACCACAACAATGAGGGAAAAGTCTAGGACTTTTCCCTCATTGTTGAAGCGTTTTCTGAATATTCATTGTAGTTATATCATTCGCTTAAATAAGCTTTTTTTACAGAATCATCATTCATCAATTCTTGAGCATCTCCGCTCAGTACAATCTTTCCCGTTTCGAGTACATAAGCGCGATGAGCAATGGATAATGCTTTTTTTGCGTTTTGTTCTACTAAAAGAACCGTAGTCCCATCGGCATTAATATTTTGGATAATATCAAAAATCTCATTAACATAGATAGGAGAAAGTCCCATAGAAGGCTCATCCATAACAATTAATTTGGGATGAGACATCAATGCCCGCCCCATAGCCAGCATTTGTTGTTCCCCTCCAGAAAGCGTTCCGGCCATCTGATTCTTTCGTTCTTCCAATCGTGGAAAACGTTGATAGATCATCTTCAGCGTGTCTTCAATCTCCCCTTTATCCTTTCGGGTATAAGCTCCGAGCTTTAGATTCTGCAACACGGTCAACTGGGCAAACACCCGCCGGCCTTCTGGAACATGGGCCATCCTCATGGCTACCAGCTTATGACCGGGCATTTTGGTAATATCTGCTCCGTCATAAACAATATGTCCTGTCTTTGACGGAATCAATCCGGTAATGGTTTGCAATGTGGTCGTTTTTCCAGCCCCATTAGCCCCAATCAGCGCAATGATCTCACCTGGATTTACCTCAAAGGAGATCCCCTTGAGAGCCTGGATCACACCATAAAAAACTTCCAGCTCTTTTACTTCCAGTATTGCCATAATCGCCTCTCCTCCTACTCTCCAAGATAAGCCGTGATTACCCGTTTATCATTCAAAACTTCCGATGTCTCACCTTGCGTCAGCACCTGCCCGAAATTTAATACGGTCAGTTGCTCGCAAATTCCGGAAACCAGCTTCATGTCATGTTCGATTAGTAAGATTGTCATATCAAAATTATCCCGTACAAAACGGATTGTTTCCATCAACTCTGCTGTTTCGTTGGGATTCATGCCAGCCGCCGGTTCATCTAAAAGAAGCAATTTGGGTTCTGTAGCAAGAGCGCGGGCGATCTCCAGTTTTCTCTGTTTTCCATAGGGAAGGTTGGCAGCTTTATAATCCCATTCTCCATCCAGATCAAATACTTTCAAAAGCTCCATAGCCCGCATATCCATCTGCTTTTCCACATGATGATATCTGGGCAGACGTAAAATCCCCTCAAGAGTAGAATAATGATAATGGTTATGCAGCCCTGCTTTCACATTATCCAGTACATTTAATTCTTTAAACAAGCGAATATTCTGAAAGGTACGGGCAATCCCATCCTGATTGATTTCTGTGGTTTTCTTTCCTGTGATATTCTGCCCATCCAGAAAAATCGCTCCCGTATCCGGACGATATACCCCAGTCAGCAAATTAAAGATCGTTGTTTTTCCTGCACCATTTGGTCCAATCAAACCATACAGCTGCCCTTTTTCAATGGTAACACTGAAATCATCTACTGCTTTCAGGCCGCCAAAGGAAATGCCCAGGTTTTTCACTTCCAACATTGCCATGATTATGCAGCCTCCTTCGCGCCAGTATCTTTTTTCTTATGAAACCGTTCCAGCAATACGGAACGCACTTCAATTGCCTTAGGGCTGGAATTAAACAACATCATCACAATCAATACTATCGCATAAATCAACATCCGATAATCATTAAGGCCACGCAAAAGCTCTGGCAACAGAGTCAGAACGACCGCAGCAATCATCGAACCTCGAATATTTCCCAGGCCCCCAAGAACCACAAATACCAAAATCATGATCGACATATTATAACCAAAATTCTTTGGCGTTGCTGCCAGCGTAGACAGATTGTGCGCATATAAAACACCAGCCACTCCGGCCAAAGCTGCAGAGATGGCAAAAGCCATTAACTTATATTTGGTAATATTAATCCCTATCGATTCTGCTGCGATCCGGTTGTCACGAATAGACATGATCGCGCGCCCAGTACGGGAATGAATCAAATTCAATACAATAAACAGAGTAATCAAAAGTAAAATCGTTGCCACAAGAAAAGTGGCAGCTTTGGGAGTACCAGTAATTCCCTGTGCTCCTTTAATGATGACCACACCTGTTTCATCCATCCCCAAAGACATAGTATCCTTAATAGAAAAATGAAAGCCACTCTTATCCAGACCAATATACATGACATTGATCAAATTTTTAATAATTTCTCCAAAAGCCAAAGTTACAATAGCCAGATAATCTCCCTTCAATCGCAATACGGGAATGCCAATTAAAATTCCGCAAATACCTGCCACAGCCGCGCCAATCAAAATTGCCAGAAAAAATCGCAATTGCAAATTCGGCAAAACATTTTCCATACATTTAGTAAAAAAGGCTCCAGAAAAGGCCCCTACACACATAAAACCGGCATGTCCTAAACTCAGCTCACCCAAAATACCCACAGTCAAATTCAACGAAATAGCCAAGATCGAGTACATACAAAGGGGAACCAGAATTCCCCGCAACAAACTGGTCATATGTCCGGTCTTATCCATGATCTGTACTAAAATCCAACAGCCTACTACAATGCCATATGTGATGCCATTTTGTATCCGAACTTTATTCTTATTCATCCCTTTCACCTACACTTTCTCATGGATCTTCCGGCCAAGGATACCCGTGGGGCGCACCAAAAGCACAATAATCAGCACAGAAAATACAATCGTATCGGATAGCTGAGAAGAGATATATGCTTTGGAAAGATTCTCGATCACCCCAAGCAAAATCCCGCCGATCAGAGCTCCCGGAATCGAACCAATCCCGCCAAATACAGCAGCTACAAAAGCCTTAATTCCTGGCATAGAACCAGTATAAGGAGTCAGAGATGGATAAGTGGAGCAAAGAAGCGCTCCGGCAATCGCTGCCAAGGCTGAACCGATAGCAAAAGTAATGGCGATGGTACGGTTTACATCAATTCCCATCAGTGTTGCCGCTCCGTTGTCTTCGGACACCGCCAGCATAGCTTGTCCTACTTTTGTCTTATTGATAAAGGAAGTCAGTGCAACCATAATAGCAATACAAGAAATGATCGTCACTATCGTAACACTAGAAATGGTCAAAGCTCCATCAGCCAGTTTCAGGTTTGGCAATGTCACCACAGAGGTGAACTGACGGGCATTCGAACCAAAAATCAACAGCGCAACATTCTGTAACAGATAACTGACGCCAATGGCAGTTATCAGCACCGCCAACGAAGAAGCTCCCCGCAGCGGACGATATGCCACACGCTCAATCGTCACACCTAAAACGGTACAAACCAATATCGCCACAAAAATACCCAAGAGCGGCGGCAGACCCATTGTGCTGACCACAGTAAAGATGGCAAATCCTCCCACCATAATAATGTCTCCATGGGCAAAATTCAGCATTCGTGCAATTCCGTATACCATAGTATATCCCAGTGCAATGATCGCATAAATACTGCCCAGGCTGATTCCATTGATCAAATATGACAGAAAACTCATGAAGCCTACCCCTTTTCGTCTTTTCTCTTAACGCATAATTTAAGTCGAATTATATCATAGGAAGATATGATGTGCAAGTAAAAATCAATCCCATTGATTTGTTTATCAACAAATAATAAAAGAAACAAGGAGTCGTCGGTATGACGCCCCCCTGTTGGATCTTTTCCTTTATTCAGCTATTACTGCATCTCATATACGCCATTGACAATCTTCACAGCCTTAGGAGCCTTACCAGTTTCACCAGCGGCATCCCAGGTCATACCATCGCCAGTCAAGCCGTCGATGGAGATCTCCGTCATGGCAACCTTCATAGCATCGCAAATGGCAGAAGCATCCATATCCGGAGTAATACCAGCCTGCTCTGCTGCTGCTTTGATAGCATATACAGCATCATAAGCGTCTGCGGCAAACTGATTCGGCTCAATCCCATATGCCGCCACATAAGCGTCCGTAAATGCTTTACTTCCCTCTTCCGTTGCAGAGAATGGAGTCAGTAACATTACACCTTCTGCCAGAGAAGTATCAAAATTTTTTACACTCAAGATACCATCCATACCATCCACGCCAAAGAAGATCGGAGCAAATTCTTTGTCACTGGCCTGTTTTAAGATAACAGAAGCCTCCTGATAGTAAATCGGCAGAAATACCAGTTCTGCGCCAGCATCTTTTGCCTTGTCCAATTGCACAGAAAAATCGGTATTCGTATCAGCTGTGAAAGCTTCGTCTGCAACAATTTCCAAACCTTCATTAGCTGCTTCAGCTACAAAAGCTTCACGAATGCCAGAAGAATATTCTGTAGAGCTATCATAAATAATAGCAATCTTAGTGCCCAGCTTATTCTCTCCAATATATTTAGCAGATGCCGTACCTTGAGCCGGATCCGCAAAGCATACGCGGAACACATTGTCCGGAGCCGCACACTCTACCGCAGAACCGGAAGGAGTAATCTGAAACAGATTATCATTGGCAGACTCTGCAGCAACCGCAATACATGGTTTGGAAGTAACTGCACCAACCAGCATCTGCATATTCCAGTCTTTCAAGGTATTATAGGCATTCACTGATTTTTCCGGATCATGTTCATCATCCTGAGAATTCATCTCCAGCATAGCTCCATTGACGCCACCGGCATCGTTGATCTCTTTGATAGCCAAATCCACACCATTTTGTACTGCAATGCCATAGGCAGCAGCCGGACCAGTCAAGGGACCAACCACACCAATCTTAAATGCTCCCCCCTCTGCGCCTGACGCCGCTTCTTCGTTATTATTATTGTCTGCAGCGGCCTCTTTCGTAGTATCATTTCCTGCTGCTGGTGCTGTAGTGGAATCGGTGGAACTTCCGCCACCACAGGCAGTCAGAGAAGCAGCAAGAATTGCCGCCATTCCGAAACCAACAAATTTTCTCATAATTGTTTCCTCCTCTTATTATTTACAAGCTTTAAAAGCTGAGACTCATTATAGACGTATAAAAATCCATTGTCAAGAACTTTTTATGCAAGAATCCGCCAACTTTCTTGTATTCACTGTTTGTCTATTGGGAAATGTTCGTTTCCCATTCGACTTCTGCGCTCTCTTCCGTTCGGTCGCGCAACATGAGATCATTTACCGCACTCCGCGCAGATTTTCCTTCAAATAAAACCTGATTGACTTCCGTGATAATCGGCACAGGAACCTGATACCTTTTTGCCAATGCTAGTCCGGCTTTTGCAGAGTAAACGCCTTCTACCACCATCTGCACTTCATCCATAGCTTCCTTCATGGAATAACCTTTTCCAATTAAAATGCCAGCCCTCCGGTTACGGCTATGCATACTAGCGCAGGTAACGATCAAATCTCCAATTCCGGAAAGACCACCAAAGGTAGAAGTTTTTCCTCCCATTATCAATCCCAAGCGGGTAATTTCATAAATTCCCCGGGTAATAAGTGCCGCTTTCGTATTATCCCCATATCCCAGTCCATCTGCGATACCGGCAGCCAAAGCAATCACATTTTTCAATGCACCACCAATCTCAATTCCCAAAATATCTGGGCTGGTGTATACCCGAAACACCGGACTCATAAACCGTTCCTGTATCCATTCCGCTGTCTGACGGCTTCTAGCGCCAACCACACAAGTCGTTGGCAACCCCCGGCTGACCTCCTCTGCATGGCTGGGGCCTGACAGCACCGCCACATCCGCCATGGGAAGTTCCTGCTCGATCACTGCGGATAAAGTCATTAAGGTAACATCTTCGATTCCCTTTGCCACGTTGACAAGAATTTGTCCTTTTTTACAAAAAGGCCGCATCTTTTCTGCTGTTTGCCGTACATAGATGGATGGAACTGCCATAATAAGCATGTCGGAATCCTTCATCGCCTGTTCCAAATCCTCTGTAAAAAACATGCTTTCCGGAAGTTTCAAATCCGGAAGTGTTGGCAATCGCCTAGTAGTATTCAGAGCATTAATTTCTGATCCGACAGCCGACCATACCGTAATTTTATTTCCCTGATGATATAGTAGCGAAGCAAGAGCAATCCCCCAGCTTCCGGCTCCGATAATACTGATTTTTGTCATCGGTTTCCCATCCTTCCTGCCTTGCCTGATTTATTGTTTTTTCGCTCCCAGCTTATTCTCTGTTCCCGATAAAAGTCGTTTGATATTCGTGCGGTGCCGCCAGATTCCCATTATGCTGATCACGGATGCCATCATGCAAAATTCCGGCAAAGCTTTCTCTGTAATCCCATATTCTCCTCTTATACCAAAAAAGACCATTCCTATGACAAATAGAATCATCACCAAAATTGATCCTAGAGATACATATCGCGTTACCGCGACCACAGCGACAAACACCACCAGACAAACCAACATGATCCGCCAGTCAGTCGCTGCCAAAAGACCCGCTGATGCTGCGATACCTTTTCCTCCCTTAAACCCCATATAGAAAGGGAAATTATGTCCTAATATCACACCGAAACCAGTATACAAAAGATATACATACACCATCCCTGGCTGTTCACGAAATAGATATTTGGCTAAAAAACAAGCTAAAATCATTTTGGAGGTATCCCCCACAAATACGATCAGCCCAGCTTTGACTCCCATAACCCGCAATATGTTCGTACTGCCAGAATTCCCACTGCCATAATTGCGAATATCTATATGGTGAGCCTTACTGTAAAGATAACCGGTTTGAAATAAACCAAACACATATCCCATAACAAGACCAATGATTCTTTCCACTACTGCTCCTTTCCGGATCGCTCCCGAATCAAAAACTTCAGAGCCGTTCCTCTAAACCCAAAGGTTTCCCGAATTTTATTTTCCAAATATCGCATATAAGAAAAATGCATCAGTTCTTTATCATTGACAAACACCACAAATGTAGGCGGTTTTACCGCTACCTGGGTCATATAAAACAGCTTCAGCCGTTTTCCCTTATCGGAAGGTGGCTGCTGTAAAGCCACAGCTTCCATCATAATCTCATTGAGGACACCTGTTGCTATCCGCATATTTTGATTTTGCCGAACTACATCAATCAGTTCAAACAACTTCGGCAGCCGCTGTCCCGTCGCTGCGGAGATAAAAATCATTTCCGCATACTGCATAAAGGACAACGTATCCTGAATCTTTTTTGTATATTCATAAATGGTTTTATCTGTTTTCTCCACAGCATCCCATTTATTGACTGCTACGATAATGCCCTTTCCTCGGTCATGAGCAATTCCGGCAATTTTGGCATCTTGTTCGGTTACGCCCTCCACAGCATCAATAACCAGCACTACCACATCTGCTCGTTCTACTGCTGATACGGTGCGAATGATACTATAACGCTCCAAGTCTTCTTTTATTTTACTTTTTCTGCGCAATCCGGCCGTATCAATAAATATATATTCCGTTTTGTCATGTATAACTTCGGTATCCACAGCATCCCGGGTGGTTCCCGCTATATCTGACACAATTACCCGATTTGCGCCGATCAATTTATTAATAATAGACGATTTACCTACATTCGGCTTGCCAACGATCGCTACTCTCGGGCGATCATCTTCCGTCTCCTCCAGCTGTTCTGCCCGGAAATGTTTTGTCACCTCGTCCAGAAGATCACCGATTCCCAACCGCGAAGCTGCTGATACCCCCATGGGATCTCCAATTCCCAAATTATAAAATTCATAGACATCATTTCCATATTTTTGAAAGCTGTCCACCTTATTGACAGCCAGAACAACCGGTTTTCCAGACCGCCGTAGCATATCTGCCACCTTAGAATCGGAATCTACCAGGCCCTGTCGTACATCCACAATAAAAATAATCACATCTGCCGTATCAATGGCAATCTGTGCTTGTTCCCGCATTTGGGAAAGAATAATATCTTTACTATCTGGTTCAATGCCACCAGTGTCAATCAACGTAAAATTCATATTCAGCCAGGTACAATCCGCATAAATCCGGTCACGGGTTACTCCCGGAGTATCCTTGACAATGGAAATCGTTTCTCCAGCCAATGCATTAAATAATGTGGACTTGCCAACATTGGGTCGTCCTACAATCGCAACTATTGGTTTACTCATATTTCCTCCATTTTCTTTTCAGCAAAAAATCCGGCTTACTTTCCTAATTCTTTCAGCTCATAACTGGAATAAGACAAGGGCTCATCATTTTTTGCATCCAGGCCCAGAATTCCATACACCAAATCCTGACCGCCCGATTTTACAATATTTACTGGTACTTGTAAAGTACTTTGTACCTCGGTCAGAGTTATATCATCCAAAAATACATCTTCTCCGCTGCGGAACATACATGCCGGCAACAGAAGCCGTTCTCCCAAATTTTTTCCTCTTAGCTGACCCAAGATATCTTGCCCGGTAAGCAAACCAGCTACCGTAATCTGTTCACCGAAGAACTCATTGCGGACTGCGTATACATGTACCTGTTTTTGAGAATATCGCTGGACAATCTTTGCCACTTGCTTTTTTAAATAGGGATAAGCCAACTCGCCAGTCGCGATGGATAACGTTTCACTTGGAACCTTGGGGATGTCTGTCATTTTTTCTAGTGTATCCGTTACTTCACAGTCCAGCAAACGCAACATCCCCACGCCATTTTCTAGTTGTGGATAACCGTCATAACGTTCTTCTTCTGGCAGAGGCCAGCCAGCCATAAGATAAAATTCGTCACTGGCATGAATAAAGTGATTATTCCATCTTTGCCAGAGTTTTTGTTGCCACCGTTCGATGATTTCCAGTACTTGTGCCGCCGATTCTCGATCAAAAGGTTTTAAAGGATACAGACCGTCCCGATATTTTGATAACCCTACTGGAACTACCGAAACACTTTCCATTACTGGAAGATATTTTGCCAAATCTTCGATGGACCGTTCTAGCTCTAAGCCATCATTGATTCCCCGACAAAGCACAATCTGGCCATTCATTGGTACCTGTGCCTGAAAAAGAATATCAATTTTTTTCAGCGCTTCTCCGGCAAAACGGTTATGAAGCATCTCACAGCGAAGGCGAGGATTTGTTGTATGCACAGAGATATTGATCGGCGCCAGCTTGAATTTGATAATTCGTTCAATATCATGCTCCTTCATATTAGTCAAAGTAATATAATTTCCCTGCAAAAAAGAAAGTCGGGAATCATCATCTTTAAAATATAATGTTTCCCGCATTCCTGGCGGCATCTGGTCAATAAAACAAAAAATGCAACGATTGCTGCAGGACTTATAATCGCTCATCAACCCGTTTTCGAAGGTAATACCCAAATTTTCATAGTTATTTTCAATCTCCAGTTCCCACAACTCACCGTCAGCCTTTTCCACCAGCATGAGCATACTCTCACTATTTACATAATATTCGTAATCAAAAACATCCTCAATTTCATTTCCATTGATAGTAAGTAGAAAATCCCCTGCTTCTAGTTCCAGTTCCTCCGCAATGGATCCCGGATCTACTGCCTGAATTTTGTGTTTTCTTTTTTTCATACGATGATTCCTCTCATGTTCTTTCTTTATCATATCAATATTCTTTTGCTTTGTAAAGGAATGAGGTTTTGTTTTTTTATGAAATATAGCACTTGCTTATTGACGGTTTGCTTATAAGAATGCTATAAGTATAATAATATATTTTATTTTTTTACTATTCTCTAATCCAGGGAAGGAGTTTATTATGGCAAACAACTATGTATTTAATGATGTATTGCCCATTGCTCCGCTGAAGATCGCGGCATTGGAAAGCTGCATAACACTTGCAGAGAAAGTCAATAGTTATATTGTAGAATTCCGGAAAAACGACACAGAAGAGTTGATACGCCGACAGAAAGATCTTAATTATCGGGGCTACAATATAGATTCCTATTTATTGAACTGTATTTGTCCCCGCTTTGGCAGCGGTGAAGCCAAAGCTGTGATACAAGAATCCGTTCGTGGTGTTGATCTTTTTGCTATGGTTGATGTCACCAATTACAGTATTTCCTATAAAGTCTGTGGTTACACCAATCACATGTCACCAGATGATCATTTTCAAGATTTGAAACGCATCATCGGTGCGTCTGCAGCCACTGCCCACCGGGTTAATGTGATCATGCCGTTTCTCTATGAAGGCCGTCAGCATAAAAGGTCGAAACGAGAATCCTTAGACTGCGCCATGGCCTTAGAGGAACTAGTTTCCATGGGGGTTTCCAATATCATCACTTTTGATGCTCACGATCCCCGAGTGCAGAATGCCATTCCTTTAAACGGTTTTGATAATTTTATGCCAACCTATCAGTTTATTAAAACATTATTCCATCATGATCGTTCTTTAAAAATAGACAAAGATCATCTGATGGTTATCAGCCCAGATGAGGGTGCCATGAATCGTGCCGTATATCTGGCAAACAACCTGAGTGTGGATATGGGAATGTTCTATAAACGTCGGGACTATTCAAGGATCATCGACGGCCGCAACCCCATTGTAGCCCATGAATTCTTGGGGTCCTCCGTAGAAGATAAAACCGTTTTGATTATCGATGATATGATTGCTTCCGGGGAAAGTATGCTGGATACTGCCAGAGAATTAAAAGAACGCAAAGCGAAAAAAGTCATCATCTGCTGTACTTTCGGGTTATTTACCAACGGTTTGGAGAAGTTTGACGAATTTTATCACAAAGGCTATATTGACTATGTGATCACTACCAATCTGAATTACCGCCCTCAAAGCCTATTGGAACGAGAGTGGTATCTGGAAGCCGATATGAGTAAATATCTGGCCGCCATCATTAATTCCTTCAATCACGACGTATCGATTGGAGCTGCTCTTACTTCCACCGATAAAATTCAAAAACTAGTACAGAGGTATCAGGCAGACGGATATGAATATTTCCAGCGAATTGTATAGTAAAATAAGCTTATTTTCAGTAGTTACCATATTCCAAAAAGGAAATTAAATGTAATCCCGAGAATACCCAGCTTAGGAGAAAAAAGACGGACCCAGTTGCCCAATGTCATTTAGATAAGGAAACGAGAAACGTAGTCAAGGAAAAGGGGAGAGAACCATTGCCAAACCGTCTGCGGGATTTTGACTTTGCAGAGATTTAGAAGTCCTTAAATTCCTGAATTTGGCGTTGAAACGAAAATATACATTGTCTGAGCGGAGCGAGTTTGTATATTTTCGTTTCGTTTTTAGCAAAAGTCAGGGATTTTAGGAATT
>JAAWNY010000081.1 GCA_022799175.1 Lachnospiraceae bacterium
ACCTATCTTGTCCATCTTCTCAATGATGGGCAGCATCTGTTCGGTGCTCATTCTGGTTGCGATTAAGGACTGGTGCGCGTCACGGAGGACAGTCTCCACGATCTTAACCGGCTTTTTCTCTATTGCCATTTTATTTACCTCCTAATCATTATCAACAGAAATCCCCATATCATATTACACGCCAAAAATTGCCATAAATGTACCGGCCGCCACTGCAGTACCGATAACGCCGGCCACGTTTGGACCCATGGCATGCATCAGCAGGAAATTGGTCGGATCTGCTTCTGCACCCACCTTTTGAGACACACGTGCCGCCATTGGAACTGCAGATACCCCTGCAGAGCCGATCAGCGGATTCACTTTGCCACCCGTGAGTTTACACATAATTTTTCCAAAGATGACTCCGGCCGCTGTACCGAAAGCAAAAGCGATCAGTCCCAAAGCCACAATCTGCAACGTTGTCACCTTCAAGAATGCCTCTGCGCTGGTACTAGCCCCTACCGAGGTTCCCAGCAGGATTACTACAATATACATCAAAGCATTGCTGGCTGTCTCCTGCAGTTGCTTTACCACGCCTGACTCACGGAACAAATTGCCCAGCATTAACATACCTACCAGCGGAGCTGTGGTCGGCAGAATCAGACATACCACAATGGTAACAATAATGGGGAACAGGATCTTTTCCAGCTTAGATACCGGACGAAGCTGCTCCATCTTGATCTTACGCTCTTTTTCAGAGGTCATCAACTTCATGATAGGAGGCTGAATAATCGGTACCAGAGCCATATAAGAATACGCCGCCACCGCAATCGGACCCATAAACTCTGTCTGCCCTAATTTACCGGCCAGGAAAATAGAAGTCGGGCCGTCCGCGCCACCGATAATCGAAATAGCGGCAGCCGCCTCGTCATTGAAGCCCATAAAAATTGCCATAAAGTAAGCAGCATAAATGCCAAACTGAGCGGCTGCACCCAACAAAAAGCTTTTGGGATTTGCAATCAGCGGACCAAAATCCGTCATCGCGCCCACACCCATGAAAATCAAAGACGGCAGGATACTCCATTCATCCAACAGGAAGAAATAGTGAAGCAATCCGCCCACACCATTAGACATATCTTCAGGCCGTGCCATAATATCCGGATAGATATTGACCAACAGCATACCAAAGGCAATCGGAACCAAAAGAAGCGGTTCAAAACCATATTTGATCGCCAGCATCAAAAACACCAAAGCCACACCGATCATCAAAAAATTGCCGAAAGTAAGGTTGCAAAATGCTGTCTGCTGAAGAAGATTAGACATTGTCGTTGCAATATAATCCATTTTTATCCCTCCATAGTGGAACTTTTATTTGTAACACTTCAGATATCTGGAATGTTACCCTTATTCAGCAGATTAGTTCATGGTAGCAAGGGTTGCACCTGGTTCTACAGAATCGCCGACAGCCGCATTGATGCTGGCAATCGTTCCATCCTGAGGAGCTACGATATCATTCTCCATCTTCATGGCCTCCAAAACCATGATAATGTCTCCCTTCTTCACAGCCTGTCCGTTGCTGGCCTTTACAGCCAAAATTTTACCTGGCATAGGAGCTGTTACCACTACTGCCCCCTGAGCTCCAGCAGAAGCCGCCTTCGGAGCTGCTTTGGGAGCTGCTTTTGGCGCTGCCTTCGGGGCCGTTGCTACGGGAGCTCCCGTCGAGGCGCCTTCTTCTACCGTTACTTCATAAACATTACCATTGACTGTAATTGTATAATTCTTCATGATCCGAATCCTCCTAATTCTTCTATAAATAGTCTATGCTCTCTTCCACTTGGCTCCTGATGCACGTTTGATCGAACGTACCACCAGACCATCTGCAGAAGTATTATCGAATGATGCAATTGCCGCAGTAATCACTGCCACAAGTTCCAAATCATCGGTCAGATCTTCCTCTTCTACCGAGACCGGAGCCGGAACGGGAGCCGCCACAGCTGCGGGAGCCGGAGCCTTTGCCTGGTTCTCAAATGCATTGATGAACTTAAAGCAACTGATGAGCAGAGAAATAAAAATCAGTACCAAAAATACCGTTCCCATACCCATCGCCGTATTCATGCCTGCTTTTGACAACTTCTCACCCACCGTATACTCTGGAGTGAAGGAAAAAGATGTGGGGACCGGCATTCCCTGAGCTCCATCTTCATAAAATGCCTTGAATTCAACCTTGCGTTGCGTAAAGCTAGCGGTCACCACACACTCATAACCGCCGTCCTCGGTGGCAACTGCCTGGCTGGAAAGAATCTCCACAAAATCGCCAGTTTCATTCATCACACCCTTCCAGGCTGTGAAAAGACCTGCTGTCACGTCATCCTTCTGTTTGAGCGCAGACGCTTCTGCCTCCTCAACCTCCTCTGCCGGAAGCTCCGTACAGAGTTCAAAAATCCCCTCGGTGACAGAACATAGTCCTTCGGAAAGTTCTGCATCCAGAGTCTGACCGGGATCCTCCGCCCCAGAACACGCAGATAGGGCAAACAGACAGAACACCATGCATACCATTAACCACAATCGTTTTATATTCTGTTTCATATACACGTCACCTCATTCTAGACCGTTCCGTGTTTTCTGTCCGGACGATCCTCTCTCTTGGTAAACAGCATCTCAAACGCAGCAATCACGCGCTTTCTGGTATCGCAGGCTTCAATAATGTCATCTACATAGCCTCTTCTGGCCGCTGCTGTTGCACTAGACTGCAGATCCTGATACAAAGTTGCCTTTTCATTGATCAGAGACAGACTATCATCTGCCTTTGCCAGCTCGTCTGCATACATAATCTTGACTGCTGCTGTCGGATCCATCATGCCAATGGAGGCGGTCGGCCATGCATAGACTACATCTGCACCAATGGATTTGCTGTTCATCGTCAGATACGCAGTCCCATAAGCCTCACCCACAATCACAGTAACCTTGGGAACACTGGCATTGGCAAAAGCGTATGTCAGACGTCCTGCATTTTTGGCAATCTTACGCTCTGTACACTTACTGGCCTTATATCCCTTCACATTCACCAGAGTCAACAGCGGAATATTGAAAGCATCACAGAAAGAAACAAACTTCTCTGCCTTTTCACAACCATGAGAGGTGAGCACTGCCTCATACTCTTCTTCCTTCACGCCATTTTCTCCATATAATTCAGTACGATTTGCCACACAGCCAACCGTGCTGCCATTCAAACGAATAAATCCTGTCACCATAGATGGATCATAAGCTTTCTTCACTTCCAGGAAAAATCCGTTGTCTGAAAGCTGAGTTAAGGCAATATCCGTAGCGCCCACACAATTCTCCAGTCCTGCACATATACGGTTCAAATCATCGCTGCATTCGCTGTAGGACATGTCATCCTCATTATTGGCAGGAAGAATGGAAATCAGAGTACGAATTTGATTTAACACACCATCTTCATCGCCAACAAAATCCACCAGACCGGTGTCTCCGCTCTGGAACGCAGCACTAGAAGTATCACATTTTTCTATGCGATTGCCCTCAAGAGCATTGGGAGAATTGACAAAAAGCTTTGCTTTCTTTTCTTCCATAAAGATGAAATCCGCCATTGCTGAAGATACAGCCATCCCGCCACCACAGGTGCCGAACACTGCTGCAATCTGGGGAATCACACCAGATGCCATCGCCTGACTCAAATACATCTGGCCAAAACCATGCAAGGCATCAGTTGCCTCCTGAAGACGCAAGCCTGCGCAGTCAATCAGCCCGATTATTGGCGCTCCCATCTTCATCGCCATGGAATAAATGTCGGAAATCTTTTTGGCATGCATCTCACCCAAAGAACCGCCTAATACAGCAGCATCTTGACTGTACACATACACAAGGCTTCCCTCGATGGTCCCGTAGCCGGTAATCACGCCATCTGCTGGAGTTTCCTTGTCAGTCATATTGAAGTCGGTTGCTCTTGCAGTAATGTAAGAACCTACTTCAACAAAACTGTTCTCATCAAGCAGTGCATAAATTCTGCTACTTGCTGACGTTTGTGCTGAATTACTCATTTTGCAATCCTCCATTTTAAAATATTGACGGCATTGTCTAAAATCGTTAAACTTTTGACAATATTCCGTATAGTAACTCCAAATTTCTGCCAATTATAATTGTATAATGTTATGAGGTAAAATTCAAGCAGTTTTTGCTTTTTTTTCAAAAGATGACAAATTTTCACAAATGCTTTCTTATAAATCTCTCCCAAACCTGCCGAACACAATATTTGAAATCTCTGCGTGCGATATCGCGATCGGCATAAAGTGGATCTTTGCGTATCAATTTCCCATCCAAATAATATCCAATATGTCCAATTAACTCCCCCTGTTCTACTGGTGCCTCCAGAATATCCGGAAGTTCTTCCCGAAGTTCCACCTGTTCATCCTTTGCTAACAGCAGCCGCAGATGCTTATCTTTTTCTGCCAGTCTGGTTACTGGTTTTATCATCGCCTGCCTGGTCCCTTCTATAATGCCATCCCGAACCGGAATCCCTTTTGCAACAGGTTCCTTATAGACATCCCGATACTGAAAATGAGATTTTCCATAATTGAATAGCTCTCTCGCATCCGCCCATTTGTAAGTCTTATGAGGCGGCCAGCCACTGCCCAGCAATGCCAGCACATAGGTTCTCCCCTCGTCCTCGAGAGCCGCCACATAGGAATAACCCGCTCCGCCAGTAAAGCCTGTTTTGCCACTCAACAATCCCTTCATCATAGATAATAACGCATTATGATTGACACAGGAAAACGAGCGATTCCCTTCTACATCTGTAAATGTATGGTTGGATGCACGAGTGATTTCCAAAAACTCCTCTCGCTTTGGCGATTGTCGAACACAGTAACGCATGATAGTTGCCAACTCTTTCGCTGTTGTCCCATGTGTATATTGTTGACCATCTGGCGCCGTGTATGTCCTGTCCAAACCATTCGGTGTAAGAAAACAAGTTTTTTGGCAGCCAAGTTCCCGGGCCTTTTGATTCATCAAGGCGGAAAATCCTTCTACGCTACCGCCAATTTGTTCCGCAATCATGACTGCGGAATCGTTGTGAGACTCCAGCATCAATGAATAAAGCAGATCTTTCATATAAAACTGAGTCCCTTTTCCCGCTCCCAAATGAACCTTCGGTTGAGAAGCTGCTGTCTCTGACATGGTACAGATATCAGAAACTGCTCCCTTTTCCAAGGCCAGAATGCAAGTCATAATCTTTGTTGTGCTGGCCATAGGACGAAAAGTATCCCCTGCTTTTTCATATAAAATGCGACCGGTATCTCCATCCATCAAAACTGCTGACAAAGCATGAAGTTGGACAGAATTCTCTTCTGTATTTTTTTCTTCTTTTGCTGTTCTGATTATTCCCCTATTTGTGGATTCCAATTCTGATGTCAGGGAAATCTCCGAAGCTTTTGCAAAATACTCCGGGGATGTTTGCTCCTTTTGGTCACTTTGGAATGTTGCGGATGACTGGATCCTTATCACCGATACCTGAGAAATTCCTGCAAGATTCTTTGGTTGTATTTGCACACTCCCCCAAAAAGCAAAGCCGATGGTGATTCCCACCATCAGCCCATGTACCCGATTTGTTTTACCCATTGTCCCACTCCTGCACATGATTACTCTATCTTATTCCTGCAAGAAAAGGATTATTCTCTAATTGTTCCATTGCTTTCCCAAAATTATTAACTTTTTTCCGCAAACTTTTTCACAATCTCTATTAACATATCGACTACTTTTTCCATCGACTGAATACAGATGTACTCATGAATTCCATGAAAGTTCTCGCCACCGGTACACAGATTCGGACAGGGAAGGCCCATATAAGACAAGCGAGCTCCGTCGGTACCGCCTCGAATGGGCACTACTTTTGGCTCAATTCCTACCTTTTCCATCGATGCTCTGGCGATGTCAATCAGATAAAAATGAGGTTCTATTTTCTCTCTCATATTGTAGTAGGAATCTTTCATGGAAAGTTCCACCGTACCCTCCCCATATTTTCCATTGAGAAACTCTGCAACCCGAATAAGCAATTGCTTTTTTTCTTCAAATCTTTCTCGATCGTGATCCCGGATAATATAGTCCAACTGCGCCTTCACCATATCTCCTTGTATATCTGTAAGATGAAAAAATCCTTCATACCCCTCTGTGTACATGGGATTTTGAGCCGCTGGAAGCATCTGGTGAAATTCCATGGCTATCAAGGAAGCATTTTTCATAATATTTTTGGCAGATCCCGGATGGACTCCCCGGCCATGGATCCGAACTCTGCCTGACGCGGCGTTAAAATTTTCATATTCCAGTTCTCCCAAAGAACCTCCGTCCACCGTGTAAGCCACATCCGCTCCAAAAAACTCCACATCAAATCCGTCGGTTCCCCGTCCCACTTCCTCATCTGGAGTAAAACCAATGCATATTTTTCCATGAGGAATCTCAGGATGTGCCAGAATATACTCTGCCATAGACATAATTTCCGCCACCCCAGCCTTGTCGTCGGCTCCTAACAAGGTAGTTCCATCCGTCACGATCAAATCCTGCCCCACATAACGTGTCAAAGAAGGAAATTCTCTGGATGATAAAAAGATCCGCCGCTGTTCATTTAAACAGATATCGCCTCCATCATATTGGGTAATCGTCCGAGCTTTCACATCCTTTCCGGGGGCATCCGGAGAGGTGTCCATATGCGCGATAAATCCCAAAGACAAAGCTGTCTCTGCTGTCGTAGCCGGGATCGTGGCATAGACATAGGACTGACTGCTGACTGTCACATTTTCTGCCCCCATGACACGCAGTTCTTCCGCTAGCATCTCTGCCAACCGTCGTTGCTTTTTTGTACTGGGAATCGTTTCTTGTTCCTCTTCTGATTGGGTATCCATTGACACATAACGCAAAAATCTCTCTATCACCTTCGACATATTTTCCTCCATTCCATAAACTGCTCACCGGTTAGCCAGCTCTTCGGTAATCTCCTCCCAAGTAATATCTTTTGCCGCCATGAGCACCATCATGTGATACAGAAAATCCGAGATCTCATATTTAATTTCCTCCGGATCCGGATTCTTGGCCGCAATCACAATCTCTGTGGCTTCCTCTCCCAGTTTTTTCAGAATCTTGTCGATTCCCTTATCCAATAGATAATTGGTGTAAGAACCTTCTTTGGGATGGATCTTTCGATCCTGAATCACTGCATACACATCTTCAAATACCTTTAGCGGATTGGTCTCTTTGTGCTCTTTCTTCGCCAGAGTTCTGAAAAAACAGCTGATGTTCCCGGTATGGCAAGCCGCACCAATCGGATGAACTCTTGCCAAAATGGTATCATTGTCACAGTCCACATGGAGAGATTTTACATACTGGAAGTGTCCGGAAGTCTCTCCCTTCAACCACTGGGACTTCCGGCTGCGACTGTAATAATTCATCTTTCCAGTTCTTAAGGTATCCTGAAACGCCTGTTCATTCATGTACGCCACCATCAGTACCTGTTCCGTTTTGTAGTCCTGAACAACAACTGGAATCAATCCATCCTCATTGGTCTTAAAACTGCTCCATTCCATTGTACTGTGAAAAGTAATTACATTCTGTCCACGCTTTTTCAGTTCGCCCTTCAGCTCCATATAACTGCCTTCGTTTTCCTCCGGCACAGTCAGAACCACACCGGCACAATGGTCTGCCGCCATACATACAGAAATCACCGGAAGCTCTCGCTCATTGCATAAAATAAGAAAGGGTCCTTCCTGGCTGGTATAAGACCCTGACTCCAGTATTTCCACATTGCTGCCCACATCCAGCAAAATCATGGATGCCCCCAGCTGCAAAAACTCTGAAACCCGGCCCAAAAGATGAGGAGAAGGAAGATGAACATAGATCTTTTCGCTGCCAAACCGATCCGCAGCCTCCTTAATCAAATCTACATTATCCATATCGGAACCGTCCAAAAATACTGCCTTTGCTCCGGCATAAAGATATTTTTTCACATCCTCCAGCCGCCGCACCCGGCCGCCGGTAAGAATAGGAATGTCCATAACCCGAGCCAGCTCTTTTATAATGCCAATCGTTCGCTCATGATCCGCATCGCTTTCCGACAAATCCCATAACAATAGTTCGTCTGCTCCATTATCGTTATAATAATGTGCCAGAGCATTTAACGAACGGTTGCTGATTTCTTCCACACGATTTAAAAGTACTGCACTCCCCTCCCGACAACCGATTCCTGCCAGCAGCTTCTTTCTCTCTGCCATTGTTTCCCTCCTCTTTTTGCTATTAGCTTTTCCTTCCCTATCGATAATGACCATTTTATTTATTATTTCTGTCCCCTTCATAACGGGCAATTGCCGCTGACAGATGAATCCGCTTCTCATACAATGCTTTCCCGATAATCGCTCCTTGAATCCCATTTTCATAAAGGGCTTCCAAGTCTTCCATCGAAGATACCCCGCCAGAAGCAATTACATCCAGCCCAGTCTTTTCTGTAAGCATTTTCGTGTAAGATACATTCGGACCGACCAGCATACCATCGCGGGAAATATCCGTGTATACAATATGCTGCACCCCATATGCCTTCATCTTCAGGCACAGCGCTACCGCTGCCATTTTGCTAGTACGTTCCCAGCCATCTACGGCCACCATACCATCTCGGGCATCCACGCCAACCACAATCTTCTCTGCCCCGAACTCTTCCACAAGCTCTCGAATAAATTCCGGTCGCTCTACCGCCTTAGTCCCAATAATACAGCGATTCACCCCCAAATCCAGCATATACCGGACTGCCTCTGCACTGCGAAGACCACCGCCTAACTCCACTGGCACATCCACCTGTTCCACAATCGCCCGAATCGCCGGCTCATTCACGGAATGGCCTGCCAATGCCCCGTCTAAATCCACCAGATGAAGAAAAGTGGCTCCCTGTCCGGTCCACAGCTTTGCCATATCTGCCGGACTATCCCCATATACTTTTACATTGTCAAAAAGTCCCTGTGTCAGACGAACACATTTGCCGCCCTTCATGTCGATCGCCGGATATAACTGCATTTTTTCTGCTCCTTCTCTGCCATGATTTTTCTTGTTGATTCCATACCTCTCTACAAACTTCCTTTTGTCGACAACACTCCACTGATTCGCTCATCCCGTCTGGTAGCCTCATCCAATGCCTTGGCAAATGCTTTGAAAGCCCCTTCGATAATATGGTGGTTATTGCTTCCTTCTATCTGCTTTATATGCAAATTCATAGCCGCACCGTAAGAAACCGCATAAAAAAACTCTCGCACCATCTCCGTTTCCAAATCTCCCACCTTTTCCCGATTCAACTGCAAATCATAGACCAGATAAGGCCGATTGCACAAATCCAAGGCGCAGAGTATCAATGCCTCATCCATAGGAAGAATCCGGGAACCATAACGTGCAATTCCCTCTTTATCCCCCACCGCCTGTCTGATAGCATTTCCCAGTACAATCCCTGTATCCTCAATGGTGTGATGCGTATCTACCTCCAGATCTCCTTTCACCTTCACGGTCAAATCAAACAATCCATGACGAGCAAACCCATGAAGCATATGATCAAAAAAACCGATTTTTGTATCAATCTGCGCTTGCCCGCTCCCATCCAGATTCAGGGTTAGAGAAATATCTGTCTCCCTAGTAGTTCTGGTAATCGAGGCAATTCTGCTTTGTGCTATTTTTTTCTCCATAGAAACAAACCTCCCTGTTTTCCAATGTCATTTAGATAAGGAAGCGAGAAACGTAGTCAAGGAAAAGGGAAGAGAAGCAATGAGAAATAGTCTGCGGATTTTGACTTTGCAGAGATTTAGAAGTCCTTAAATCCCTGATTTTTGCGTTGAAACGAAAATATACACTGTC
>JAAWNY010000082.1 GCA_022799175.1 Lachnospiraceae bacterium
TGGTGCGTAAGCTGATTGAGAAAATAACGGTGTATGATGACCATTTGGATTTCCTGTTCAAATCGGGGATTCAGATTGAGATGAAAGGATAATTAAATACAGAACAATGACAGGCACTCTGTAAAAATGCAGGGTGCCTGTTTTCCTGCAAAATCATTGAAAAATTCAAGAAAATATGGTATGATAAATTATCTCATATGTGTTATAAATAGTCGAATTGATCGATAGGAGAAATAATATGCTGAAGAACAATATAGAGGTGGATGTTAAGGTTAAGTGTATAGAAGGCGAATTAACACAGGCACAGCTTGCTGAAAAGGTTGGAACGACTGGACAATATGTCAATCGCATTATCAAGAAAAAAGATGGTGTTGTGAATAAAACATTTGTGCAGATGCTGGAGGCTCTTGGGTATGATGTTGAACTGACTTATGTAAAGCGAGAGGATTAGGAGAGGTTTTTTTATGATTATCTATGCCACAAAACAAACATTTGAAAGATACAAATTAAAACTTCCATCAGAATTATCACATCCTATTAATATGATTGCCCAGACAGTAATTGAAAACGAAAGCGGAGATAAGCTTTTGGAATGGGGTGCAAAGCTGTTTTATTTTGATAGGAGAAAATGCATTCAAGTTGTTAACTTTGCAAGTAAGTTTACTTTGTTTTTAATTGATGTTAGGGTTGCTGATTTAGAGAATGTTGGAGATATGATAGCGCATTACTTGCTTGAACTTTATAAAGAAGATAAAGAAATGGAAAAAGCACTGAAAAAGATGTTTGAAGGAAATTCGGTTACTTGCTTTGCAAAGCTTACGGATAAAAGTGCCAGTGCTACTCTTAATACAACACAAAGCAGATTTGCTGATGATGGATATCGATTTTATGAGTTTATCAGAGAGGGCATTCTGCATACTATGGAAATCAATCATGCTGTGAATTTTAAGTGGTTGTTTACCATGAAAATCGAAGGAAAAACAGAGTATTTCTATGCTGGAGAAAAATTAAGAGAGCTTGTGATTGAGCGATATGGAAAATCTTAAAAAGTAATTTTGGGGAAAAGTGGTTGCTGCAGAATTTGCAATAACCACTCATAAAGAAAACCACATGCTTAAAATAGGGACAACGAATATGAATACGGATAAATTAAAAAAATATTCTGTAGACATCACCAAACTGAGTGCAGATGATATGGAACTTGAAAAAGGTTAGCAAGATATGTTGGCAGGCAGGTTTCTGTTAAAGGGGTGTTTGCCGATATAATAAGAAAAAATTACGGACTGGAGGATTAGCATGTCAAAGAAGAAAGATGAAATAACGATACACAGCTCGGCGGCCGAATATCTGACCTATGTTGCGGCAGTTGGAGATAGTGCAGACAGCATGGAAATGCGCTATGAAAATGAGAATATATGGCTGACGCAAAAAATGATGGCTGTGTTGTATGATGTGGATGTGAGGACTGTCAATGAACATATCAAAAAGATATATTCGGATGGTGAACTTACAGAGGAGGCAACTATCCGGAAATTCCGGATAGTTCAAACTGAAGGGTCAAGGCAGGTGAATCGTGAAGTTATCCACTACAATCTTCAGATGATTATTGCAGTTGGCTTCAAGGTCAATAATGACCGAGCCGTCCGCTTTCGTAAATGGTCTGGGCAAATCGTGAAGGATTATACGATTCAAGGCTGGACAATGGACAAGGAACGTTTGAAGAAGGGGCACATGTTCACGGATGAATACTTTGAGCGCCAGTTACAGAATATCCGTGAGATTCGCCTTTCAGAGCGTAAATTCTATCAGAAAATCACTGACCTGTATGCTACAGCCTTTGACTATGATAAAGATGCAAAGACTACCAGACGTTTCTTCCAAACAGTGCAGAATAAGATGCACTGGGCAGTTCATAGGCATACAGCAGCAGAGTTAATTGTGGAGCGTGCTGACGCAGAGAAAGAATATATGGGACTGACTACTTGGGAAGCTGCTCCAGAGGGGAAAATTGTCAAGTCGGATGTGTCGATAGCAAAGAACTATCTGAGTGATAAAGAAATGTCCTACATGGAAAGAATTGTATCCTTGTACCTTGATTATGCGGAACTGCAGGCTGAACGACAGATTCCTATGAGCATGGAGGATTGGGCGAAACGTTTGGATGGTTTCTTGGAATTTAACGGTAATGAGATACTGACAGATGCAGGTAAAATCAGTGCGGAGCAGGCAAAACTTCATGCAGAAACTGAATTTGAAAAGTATCGTATTGTGCAGGACAGATTGTTCATGTCTGATTATGATAAATTTTTGCTGGAGTTGGAAGAACAAGCAAAAAATGAATCTGATTAGGGATAAAGTTCAGTTATTAAAAATTTTGCAATAACTGTGAAATTGTCCAGGAATCAACCTGCCGGAATTTCCGACAGGTTGGAAAAGGTGTTTTGTACTGTGAATATGATAAAGAAACTGGGAGGACTGATATTTTGCAGGAAAGAGGATTTACTGAAAAAGATTGGAAACTTTTCAGAAGTAAAATTGCGGATTGGCAGGAAGCCTATATGGACAGGCTCAATAAGGAATATATAGAATTACTAAGTGGAGAAGAAAATCCGTCCGATAAGTTTTGGAGTTTGGAGGAGCGGATAAAAAAAGATAAGAAGAAAACTGGTGTTAGAGCAGAAATGAGCAGGTCGAACCTGATTTATAATATTATTTCGCTTATGAATGAAGGTGCAATTTGTTTTGAAGATCTCGAAGAATTCAGTGATCAACTGAAAGAAACGGTAAGGCTCTTTATTGGAAGATGATTGAGATATACAAAATTTTGAATTGAAATGCAGTAGGAACAGACAAGTTGGAATTGCAGGAGGCGATTATGGACTACAAAATCAGAACAATATTAGAGGGAGAAGATAGCTTGCTTCAAGATTTTTTGTACGAAGCTATTTTTGTACCGGGGGGAGTGCCAGCACCGCCCAAATCAATTATCAATCAGCCGGAACTGCAGGTATACATAGCCGATTTCGGTAAGGAAAAAGACGATATAGGTTTGGTCGCGGAAGTTGATAAAAAGGCTGTCGGTGCTGTTTGGGTACGCATTATGAATGATTATGGACATATAGACAACAGCACTCCGTCCTTTGCCATTTCCTTATATAAAAATTATCGGGGATTTGGAATAGGTACTGCTTTGATGCAGGAAATGCTCCATATTCTGAAAGTCAGAGGATATAAACAAGCGTCACTTGCCGTACAGAAAGCAAACTATGCTGTAAAAATGTATCTAAAAACAGGATTTGAAATTGTAGATGAAAACGAGGAAGAATATATTATGCTTTGTCGTTTGTGATATATTTATTCCAGTTCATCGAAGAGCTGAAACTTGCAAGGGAGATAATCGTTTATGAAAATGCCAGCAGAAAATATGGATACGATCATGTTCGCCCCTTGTGGAATGAATTGCAAGGTCTGCTATAAACATTGCTATCATAAAACGCCATGTGCAGGGTGCTTGAACAGTGACAAAGGCAAGCCGGAACATTGTCGTAAATGCAAGATAAAAGACTGTATTAAAGACAAAGGATTGTTCTATTGTTTCAAGTGTTCTGATTATCCATGCAAGCTGATAAAGAATCTTGAAAAAAGTTATAACAAGAGATATCAGGCAAGCCTTATGGAAAATAGTGAGTTTGTGCGACAGCATGGGTTACAAGCGTTTATGGAACAGCAGAAAGAAAAATATACCTGTTCAAAATGCGGTGGTATTATTTCCATTCATGACAGGGAATGTAGCGAGTGTCAAGAAAAGATGGATGATGAAACGTCTGGTTGATAGGATTTGAAAAATGAAAATCAGTACTCTATTAATGAATGAAGTAAACGATAAGGAGAGATATATCATGAGCGAAATAATGGAATTCCCCAACAGAGAAGAGTTTCGTGAATGGCTCTGCGAGCATTGTGTATCAAATGATGGAATTTGGCTTTTGTTCGGCAAGGCTGGTGGGCCAAAAACTTTAAAAGCGGGAGAAGCCTTGGAAGAAGCACTCTGTTTTGGCTGGATTGACGGACAGATGGAAAAGATAGATGATAAGACTTATAAGAAGTATTTCTCTCTGCGCAGAAAGAATAGCAAATGGTCAGAGAAGAATAAGGCATTGGTAAAAAAACTTGAAGAACGAGGACTTATGACTGATTTTGGCAGGAAGAAGATAGATGAGGCCAAGAAGAACGGTCAGTGGAATGCTTCAAATCCTCTGGCAATCATTACAGAAGAACAGATTGCCAACCTGTCCGCACTGCTGGAAGGGTATGAACCCGCTTATACAAATTTTCAAGCCATGTCTTTGTCCGTAAAGAAAACTTATACGCGAGCATATCTTGATGCAAAGACAGATGCCGGACGGGAAAAGAGAATAGCCTGGATGGTGGATAGGCTCAATAAAAATCTAAAACCTATGTAACTGTTATGTATGTCTTATTAGTATGAGAGACAGTTACAATATCCAGCTTGCCAAGATATTTATGGGATTAAAACCCGTTGCCTGTTCTCCTATGAACAGACCTCAGTTTTGAAAGTGCCGTTGACCGATTACCAATAGGAGAACGTCCAAAACCGTGAAATAGCGATAAATCGTCCTTGACCTATTTACTGAAATACGAGGCTTTTCTAGGGATTTTGGCTTTGACTTGTTCACGCAGATTCAGTGAATTTGGTGGACTTATTACCCGCAATAATGAGGGCTTAGGCTCTGAGATTGCTATCAAAACTACCCGCTCAAGCCATGTGGAGTGCGTATGCCTTTTGTCCCAGCGATGAGCATAAATATGTTATGGTGGCGACGCAAGAGGATTTTGACAAATTTTGAGTGCTTTTATTGGATTTAGGACCGCCTTAAATGCGGTAGCGGGTAATATTTTTCCAATTTGTGGGAAATCCCATCATGTGCAATAGAGAGGATTCACTAATCTGCCCACTATTTTTTACGTACTTATTGATAATACCGATCAAGATACGTTTAAATTCCAGAAAGTCTTGTTTGGGGAGTAAGTAACGAAACGCAATTACCAGACCAAACAGGTCCCGCTTTCCAGAAAGATACTGATTCCCCTTCTTTGGTATATTCAGCTTCTGATGAAGTATTGTATCTGGAAAATCTATCTGGGTTCGAAAAGAATATAGCCGTTCGTTATGTGCACATACGTTCCGGAACAGGGTAAGAATTTTCAGATAACGTTCCAGATTCTTTTCATTTACCCCTGAAAAATCCTTGCTGATGCTGCTTTGCAGCTGAAAGGGGAGCAAGGTGTAGAATTTGGAAATTTGTCCATAAGTCAGGGTATTAGTCATCACCCATAAAGGAACGTTATGGTAAACCTTTCGTTGATGGACGACATAATTGTGTTCCGTATTTTTATTTGCCTGATAGGATAAAATCTGAATCAGGCGATTTATATCAGCAGCATTCCTTTTTGTATGATTGTAATTCCCAGGAGTGAGATACGCAATCTGCTGCTCACCATGTAAACTGCAAAAATGGTAGGAAACAAGCTGCCGGATTTTACATTCTATTTCACATAGATATTTGAAAACAAGTTCACGCAGGGAAAGGTCAAACTGGTACAGGGCATAGACATCCTCAAAAGAAGCATTGTTCTGATAAATACGTGTCATCGGGTTGATGAATGGCGTTTTATATCCTCCAATTAAGGAAAAATAGCCAATATTTTTTAGAACTTCTTTTGCGGCTGTCCGGTCATGAATTTGAAGCTTCTTTTCATTCTGCAGTTTATCAAGCTGCTGGTCGTATGTAAGAAACGGTTTTGACAATAGTATCTCCTCTTCCTGTTTTCAGAATAAAAAAAGGAGGGCCCGCAGGTCCTCCCCCGGTCTCAGTCCTCACGAGTATCTGAAACCTGATCACTAAGACAGAGTCTAGCACGGGTATGTTCAAAAGTCAATGACTTTTATCAAATCCGGCGGCCTTGTCTTTGGTTATTATATTCGAAGAAAACAGAAAATATGCAACGTCCATGCCTGGAGTAATCCGGGCTTTTTCTATGTCCAGTTTCAGGAGGTGAGTGACACATGGCAAGCAATTACCGTGAAGAGGAAATACCGGAATGTGGATGTATTTATGGGTGAAATATTAAAAAATACGGGTTGACAAAAGGGTATTCTTGTTATATCGTATAAGATATATCGTGTAAATAAAGTATATAACATACCAAGAAAATTAGAAGAGACAGGAGACTGAGATGAGTCAGGTAGATTATATCGCCAGCTTGCGGGGGCAGGAAATTTTAATTGAAACACTACAAAAGGATATATGCCGGGAGACGGCGTGGCTGTTTAAAGAGCAACGAAAGGAGATCGGTATGACGCAGACCGAACTCGGCAGGCATATTGGTATTCCCCAATCCAATATTACGCGGTTTGAGAGCGGAAAATATAACCCAACACTGGAATTTCTTGTAAAAGTGGCAGCAGCTATGGGGAAGAAAGTTAAGATCTCACTGGAGGACCAGGAAACGGAAAGGAATCAGGCGATGGATAGAGGGCTCGGAGAACGTTTTGCATTTCGCGACATAAATATGGAGGAGACAGCGCAGGCTATTGATATAGAACAAATATGTTTTCCGCCTCACGAGGCATGTTCACCGAAGTCCATGACGGAGCGGATTGCCGCAGCGCCGGAGTTGTTTCTGGTGGCCGTGGATAAAGAAACGGGAGAGATAGCAGGCTTTTTAAATGGAGTTGCCACGGACGAGCCGGCTTTTCGGGATGAATTTTTTACGGATATCACTCTTCATAAACCGGACGGGAAGAATGTTATGCTGCTGGGGCTTGATGTACTGCCCGAATACCGCGGGCAGGGGCTGGCCCGGGAGATTGTGAAGGAGTATATGAAAAGACAGAAAAAACAGGGCAGACACCTTGCTGTTTTAACATGTCTTGATGAAAAGGTGGAAATGTATAAAAAGATGGGGCTTGTTGATAATGGAATTGCCAACTCCGCCTGGGGTGGGGAGCAGTGGCATGAGATGAGCTATACCATCAACGGATAAAGGGTTCATAAAGAGAAACAGACTACGCGAATTAAGAAGGGAAAGATTTCATGTCTCCAAAGGTTAGTATTATCGTGCCTGTCCATAATGCGCAGGCAACCCTTTCACGCTGTGTCAGCAGTATCCTCCATCAGGAATATACGGATTTTGAGTTGCTGCTTATCGATGACGGCAGCACGGATGCTTCGGGCACTCTCTGCGATGAGTTTGCATCTCAGGATGAGCGCGTCACGGTGATCCATAAAGAAAACAGCGGGGTATCTGATACCAGAAATCTGGCGCTTTCAAAAGCGGAAGGAATATATCTGCAATTTGTGGACAGTGACGACTGGATCACGCCGGATGCAACGAAACGCTTTGTGAAAACGGCGGAGGAAAATGCATGTGACCTGGTAATCGCAGATTTTTATCGTGTGATCGGTGAGCGCCTGTCTCCGAAGGGCAATATCGATACGGCAGAACCCTTTTCCCGGGAACAGTATGCGGCTTACATGATGGAAAGCCCCGCGGATTTTTACTATGGCGTTTTGTGGAATAAATTATTTCGCAGGGAGATCGTTGAGAAGTATCGGCTCAGGATGGATTCTTCTGTGAGTTGGTGTGAGGACTTCATGTTCAATCTGGAATATATCCGCCATGCGAAGGTGTTCTGCGCCATACAGATTCCTCTCTATTATTATGTGAAAACAAAGGGTTCTCTGGCATCTCAGGGAATGAACCTGCCTAAAGCGGTCAAAATGAAGCGGGAGGTATTTGACTGTTATAATAATTTTTACAAAAATATTTTTTCGGAAGAAGATTATGAGAAGATACGCTTTCAGGTATACCGCTTCCTGATAGATGCGGCGGGGGACGGGATTCTTTCGCTGGGGGCGAAAAAACTGGAAAATCAGTTATATATATCGCTGGAAGGAATCAGTAAAGGGGGTGCCTTATCGGAAATATACCGCTGCAGTAAACTGTTGGATTACTATCTGGAGCCGATCGCTGTCAAGTATGGTTTGTCTTTGCAGGATGTACGCTTTTTGCTCTGCCTGGGTGAATCTACGCTGGTGTGCAGTAAGCGTGATCTGGCGGACAGGCTTGGAGATACGCCACAGGGAATATCTAGGCGGCTGCAGAAACTGACGGCGAAGGGTTATCTGAAAGCGGAGGATGCCATGCCCGGCAGGCAGCGAGGAGAATCCAGAAAGACAAAACGAATAAAAGTAACCTTACTGCCGGATGCGGACCTGATCTTACGGGAACTGAAACAGGCGGAGGCAGAAGATGCGGAACTGCGTTTTTCCGGGTTTACGGAGGAGGAACGGGAAATATATCGGAAGTTAGCACAGAAGATGAGCTATAATATGCAGAGACTTCTCTCTAATTACGGCAGTATCATATCGTCCGGCATGTAGTTTGCCGGAATCGTGCAGGCTGAAGGCAGAGCGGTTCGGTTGGCAGACCAGTAGCCGCTTAGGGCAGCATCAGGAATAAATTTCAAAAAAACGGGGATAATATCGACAGATATATGATACGGGTGCCGGCCCTGTTGCCGGCTTGGGAGTATCAGTGTGAAAAATCAGCCGGATAGCTGATTTTATCACACGGCTGTTTGTGACGCTCCGGAATGGAGATTATTATGTGGAGTTGGAGGATGTTGCGCATGAGTAAATATGAGGGGACACAGACCGGAAAAAATCTGCAGGCGGCGTTTGCCGGTGAGACACAGGCGAGAAGTAAATACACTTATTTTGCGTCCGTTGCAAAAAAAGAGGGTTATGAGCAGATTGCGGAACTGTTTCTGGAGACTGCTGAGAATGAAAGGGAACATGCCAAGATATGGTTTAAGGAGATGGACGGTATCGGCGATACGGCGTATAACCTTGCATCGGCTGCAGCGGGTGAAAACTACGAGTGGACTGATATGTACGCAGGCTTTGCGAAGACTGCGGAGGAAGAAGGCTTTACCGAGCTGGCGGCTAAGTTCCGTCTGGTTGCTGAAATTGAGAAGCACCATGAGGAACGCTACAGAGCGCTTTTGAGAAATGTAGAGACGGCCAGAGTATTTGAGAAGAGCGAAGTAAAGGTATGGGAATGCAGAAACTGCGGCCATATCGCAGTCGGCAAAAAAGCGCCGGAGATATGTTCCGTGTGTGCGCATCCCCAGGCATATTTTGAAATTTATGCGGAGAATTATTGAGGGGGATTTCAGCCCGGATGGCAAACGCGAATGAGAGATTTGCGACATCCCGCCGCGGAAAAACTTCGGAGTGAAGATTTATATGTATATTTTAAAAAATTAGCAGCCGGCCATGCTGCAATATATATTGCGGCATGGTTGAACCGTTTTATTGTAACAGTTCAGCCTTACGGCTGCACTGTTACTGAATCCGCCCTATTTTAAGTTCACCTACGGTGAAAGGGCGGATTCTATTTTCCCATCACACATTTTTACGGAGTTTGCAGCAA
>JAAWNY010000083.1 GCA_022799175.1 Lachnospiraceae bacterium
TTGAAACGAAAATATACACTGTCTGAGCGGAGCGAGTTTGTATATTTTCGTTTCGTTTTTAGCAAAAGTCAGGGGTTTTAGGAATTCTTAATCTCGAAAACGGAAAAAGGAGCAGACGATTTCCCATTGCTTTTCTCCTCTCTTCCTTGGCGTACCTTTTATCACTGCTTATCTAAACGACATCATCCAATTGACTTGACCATTTCTCTATTTTGTTATATTCTATAAAGCAAATACACCACCCATTTTATCAACATTGTTTAAATAAATGCACCTCTCTACAAAAGGAGAATCTCTGCCATGATTTTACTATCCACTCTCCCCATCGACGACTTATCCCAATTTGACTGGATTACCCATTTTAAAAAGAACCATAGACATCGCCTGCAGATTGATTTCACAGCAGAGCCGACATTAACCACACAAGAAAAGCTTCTGATCTTCCCTTCTATCCAGAACTTCCAAAAAGGAGAAGCCTCCGAGGGGAACTTCCTCCTTCGCTGTGCCAAGCACTATGCTAGCCGCAATCACGCGCCAGAATATCTGGAAGCTATGAAATGGTTTGTGCGGGAAGAAAACTGGCACTCTGCCTATTTAAAAAAATATATGGACTATTACCAGATCCCCATTCGCACCCACTCTGTTTTCGATGATATTTTTCGTATTCTGCGAAAAACTGGCGGACTAAGGTCAGAAATCATCGTCCTGGTGACTGCCGAGATGATCGCCTTATCCTATTATCGGGCACTGGCAGAATGCGTCGATTCTCCTGCTTTAAAAAGTATCTGCCGACAGATGTTAAAAGATGAACTGCCACATATTATATTCCAATCTTATACCTTATATAAATTAAAATCCCATCCATTAGAAAAGTTGATTCGTATTTTGCTGATGGAAGCCACCATGACCGTTGTCTGGTTTTCTATGAAAAATGTGTTTCAGACAGGTGGATACTCTTACCGCCGCCTGGCATCGGATTGCCTAGGCTATCTAAAGCAGTCGATTAAAATAGCAGAAAGCGGAATGATTTTTTACAAAGAATAACCAAAAGTGGAAGGTACATACTTTCAAAACCAAGTATCCCTTTGTTCACTAAGGGTATCTATCCTTGTTTACGAAGAGGAAATGATAGAGGGGAATCAAATTAGGCATATGGTGAGTTTTAATGATTGGATATAGAAAGAGGATTTAGATAAGCAATGGCAAAAGGTACGCCAAGAAAGAGGGGAGAAAAGCAACAAGAAATCATCTGCTCCTTTTTCCGATTTCGAGATTAAGAATTCCTAAAACCCCTGACTTTTGCTAAAATCGAAACGAAAATATACAAATTCACTCCGCTCAGACAGTGTATATTTTCGTTTCAACGCCAAATTCAGGGATTTAAGGACTTCTAAATCTCTGCAAAGTCAAAATATCACAGATGATTTCCTGTTGCTTCTCTCCCCTCTTCCTTGGCTGCGTTTCTTATTTTCTTGTCTAAATGACATGGGAATAACTAGACGGTTTGGAATCAATGCTTCGGAAATGTGGTACGATATGGAAAAATGGAGGTAAACGTATGAACACGATTCGATTAACTGAACCAACGATAGAATATGCAAACGATATCTGGCAATTCCGCCAGGAGCTTTTAGATGCCAATGACCAGAGCCGGTTTGCTGGTTGTTCTGGCCTGGAAACTTGTTCCTCCGCAAAGGAATGGATTGCTGCTGTCAATATGATGAAATCGGAGGAATCCTGTCCCAAAGATAAGGTTCCCGCCCACGTATATCTTGCCATACGCAAGACAGATCATAAAATTGTTGGTATCACGGACTTGCGCCACCATATCGACCACCCCATTTTAAGTACCTGGGGCGGCCATATCGGATACTCTGTGCGCCCGTCAGAGAGAAATAAGGGCTATGCCAAAGAGATGCTCCGGCAAAATTTGCAGAACTGTCTGGCTCTTGGCATCCACAAAGTACTCATCACTTGCAAGGTCAACAATATTGCCAGCGAAAAAACCATCCTGGCAGCAGGCGGCATTTTTGAAAAAGAAGTGGAGGCAAACGGCCATATTATGAAACGATATTGGATCACTCTCTGATATAAATAAATGGCAATCGCTCAGGCATCCCCAAAAATGCGCCGGGTGGTTTCCGTAAAATTGCCATCTTTCTCCTGCATACGGCGTACCAGCCACTTGGGCACCTCCATCCGCACCGTCTTCTTCGGATTGACAATCTGACAAATGATCAGATCTCCAGCCATATCTAACAACATCCCTGCATCCACCTCGCTCAGCCCCATTTTCTGACAGAGAAACTGAAACATCTGTACTACTGCCTTATGCGACGCCTCATCCAAGGTAGCTCCATAAGCAATGGTAATCCATTGCTCCTCATTTTCCAACACAGGCCAGGCAATACCTGTCTGTTTGAGCACATCCACCTTTAGCACCGTGCGTCCCTCAATCTCCACACCGCAATTCGCCACCTCGCCCTCACCCATGATGGCATGGAAATCCCCCACGGAAAGCAGAGCTCCCTCTACATAGACCGGCAAATATAAAGTAGCTCCCTCCTCAATCCTTGTACAGTCCATATTGCCGCCATGATCCATAGGTGTCAAAGTTCCCACCGGCTCCCCGGCCGGAGCCACGCCGATCACTCCGATCATGGGCTTTGCCGGCACCCATATCCCCTCATAATCGATCCTGCCATTCTTTACAGAAAGCCGTTTGATCACCGGTTCCCGCCCGGCAAAAGCATCCCTTAAGGCACCGCTTTCGCCGCCGATGTCGAGTATGCCCACCGATCCGACCTCAAGCTTCTGAATCTCAATCTTTAAAGTATCCCCCGGCATGGCATGATTCACATACACCGGCCCTGTGGCCGGATTCCCGAAACGGCGGTCGAAATCCCGAAAAGTACTGCTCTCTGCCAACATTATCCCCTGATAACAATCAAAAGTCTCAAATTCCACGCACTGCCCCGGATCTACAAATGCCGCCGGTTTATCCGACTGACTAAACGCATAGATTACATGGTCTCTTGTTATTTTTATCAATTTACCTCCCCCTGTCATATCATCCAGCTCATCAGTTCCAAATATTCCACAGGCACCGCCTTTATCAACCACACTCCGTTCACAGATCGATAAAACACATGCCCGTCTTTCCACATTCTTTTACAGTCTACCCGATAGACCACCGGCTTTCCATGGCGACGGCCAACATTGACAGCCGTATCCACGTCCCCCGAAAGATGGACATACAGCCTCCCCTTAGGGATCAGACCAGAACGGTCAATAGACTCCACATATTTTTGCCCGGTCCCATGATACAGATATTCCGGCGGTTTTACGACCGGCAGCTCCACATCCACAGGAATGGAGTGTCCCTGGTTTGCCCGTATCAAAGTCTTGTCCGGACTGAAAGAATAGCGCCCCTTCTCATCCGCATCCACTATCTCCTCCAGCATTTTCCGATCCAACACTCTCGTCTTTTGCACTCCCTTTATCAACTCGTCCACATTGGCCCAGCCATGCTCATCAAGCGTGATTCCGATTGTCTCCGGATGATGCCGCAGAATCAAGCTGATAAATTTGCTCATTCGATTTAAATTTTTATTATTCTCCATTTTATCCCCTTATCCACTGAAGTCATTCCTCCATTTTTCCATACCATACCACAATTGCCTGACACATAAACTTTTGCCCCCAACATCATGTCATTTAAAGAAAGAAACGAGAAAAGCAGCCAAGGAAGAGGGGAGAGAAGCAACGGGAAACAGTCTGTGGATTTTGACTTTTGCAGAGATTTAGAAGTCCTTAAATCCCTGAATTTGGCGTTAAAACGAAAATATACACTGTCTGAGCGGAGCGAGTTTGTATATTTTCGTTTTGATTTTAGCCAAAATCAGGGGTTTTAGGAATTCTTAATCTCGAAACCGGAAAAAGGAGCAAACCGTTTCCCGTTGCTTCTCTCCCCTCTTCCTTGGCGTACCCCTTATCACTACTTATCAAAATCCTCTTTCTACATCCAATCATTAAAACTCACCACATCCCCAATTTCATTCCCCTCCATGAAAACAAAAATAGATATATCTCATTATACAATATCCTCTTCCAAAGAGAAAGCAAAAAAAGAGAGCAACCCCCGACAATTTCCCCCGATCCGAAAACCGACGTCGAACTTGCTCTCCTCCAAGCCAAATATATGAAAAATTCTCCTTATAACCCTCTCCAGTACTCATCCACACACACATGCATCAGCGCAGTCTGAATCGCGTGTTCCGAAAGCTCTTGTCCCAGCCCCGGAAGCTCCGGCACCGCATACCTACCATTCTTCGGCTGATAATCATACTTGCACAACACTGTCAATGCTGGTTGTGTGCTTCTGTAATGATGCTCATGAATGCAGAAATTCGGAATCGCTGCTTCCAAATGCAGAGCTGCTGCCGTAGAGATCGGAGAACCCGCGCAGTGTGCCTGTACCGTTGCATCAAATACAGCCGCTAAATCGCAAATCTTCTTTCCTTCTGTCAGCCCCCCGCAATTACAGATGTCTGGTTGGATCAGCTGGACTGCATCCTGCTTTAAAAATTGATAAAATCCCCAGCTTCCAAATACCCTCTCTCCCGTCGCAATCGGTGTTTTTATCTTGTCCCGGATTACTCGATGCATCTCCGGATTGAGCGGCATCGCCGGCTCTTCATACGCCATCACCTTATATTTATCACAAAGTTCCCCAATCATAGCGCCGCTAACTGCATCTGTCCGGCAATGATTTTCCACAATTAAATCAAAATCCCATCCACAATGTTCACGAATCGCTGCCATTCGTTCCTCTATCATATTCATGAACGGACGAGTGAGAATCCCTTCTGCCGCCGTCGTAGCCATCCGGTTTCCCTCACGGTCAAACTGCGTAAAGTCAATCTTTACACAATCATATCCCTGATCCAACGCATATTGCACAATTGCCACATAATCCTCTGTCTTGCCGTAAGGTCCGGTTCTCTCTGCCCAGCCGAATTGAAGCTGTGAGGCATAACACCTCATTTCACTGCGACACTTCCCACCAAGAAGTTGATACACCGGAACTCCCAGCGCCTTTCCCTTGATATCCATCAATGCAATATCAAGCGCGCTGATACCGGCAAAAACCACCGGACCTCCGCCCATTCCCCAAAAGCTGCTCTTCAAAAGCCGGTGCCAGATCTGCTCTGTATTCATTGGATCCATCCCAATAATCAATCTCGCCAGATCCTGTACCATACCAAAGGCCGCCGGAGCTCCTGTTCCCAGGGCAATTCCTGCTTCCCCGTCGCCATAGATTCCTTCATCCGTGTGCACCCTTGCAATAATCGGCCGGCGGCTGGCTCTCTGAACTGTCGCATCCAGCATATAAACATCTACTTTCGTAATCTTCAAAATTTAAACTCCTCCTTTTTTCTTTTTCAAAAACCGTTTCAGCGGCATCAACAGGAAAAATACAGACAACAGCAGGAGTCCGACACAAATCGGGCGCTGCAACATGCCAGAAAAATTCCCCCTAAGCGTCACCATACTTTGAATATAATAGCTCTCCAGCATACTGCCCAACACGGTGGCTAACACCAGAGGACCAAAAGGAATATGAAACTTTTTTAAAACAAAGCCAATCACCCCAAAAACAATCGCAAATACAATATAAGAATCATTATTCCCTGTCGCAAACGCTCCCGTGACACAGAGAATCAAAATCAGTCCATTTAGCACCTCATACCGCAACCGCAACACATAAGTCGCCATATAATTCACAAAAATATGCATGACTGGCAACAGTGCAATACTGGCCGTGAAAAAAGCGGCAATCAAAGTGTACGCAACATCAGCGCTCTCCACAAAAAACTTCGGACCCGTTCGCAGCCCATGAATCAGCAGAGCTCCTAAAAACAGCGAGGATGCCGGATTGCCCGGAACTCCCAGAGCCAGCAACGGAATCATAGAAGAACCAACTACCGCATTATTCGCGCATTCTGGCGCTGCCACTCCCTCTGGAACTCCTGTTCCAAATTCCAGATCCGTGCGGTATCGCTTCACCTGATCGTACGCCATAAAGATGGCCACGGTCATACCTGCTCCCGGAATCGCCCCTACAACATTGCCAATCACGCTCGATTGCGCCCAGATAGGGAGAAAGCTTTTGATCATTTCTTTGTCTGGATACTGCATCTTCACTCGTTGTACCGTCTGTTTCACTACCTCAGAGGCCGTCTTTCCCAATTTCATATCACTGATGGTGCTGATAATAGCACCGATTCCAAACATCCCGATCAGCATCGGCACCAACGGAATCCCTTCCAACAGCGCATGGGTTCCAAAAGTAAATCGCTTGATTCCTCCCTGTGGACTGATCCCAATCACACTGATCAGTAAGCCTATCAGCATGGCCATAATGTTTTTTGACATTCTGCCATTGCTCATTCCAATCACAGAAGCAAACCCCATCACCGAAAGCATGAGATATTCTGGCGCCCCGAATTTCAACGCCTGCGCCGCCACAAACGGCGCGCATGCTCCCAGAACAATGGCCGCTATAATTCCTCCTACCACCGAGCTGACGGCAGAAATCCCCAATGCCAAACCGCCTTTTCCCTCTTTATACATCTGATGTCCGTCAAAGGCAGTTACCACAGCCGCTCCTGTCCCTGGTACCTCCAGCAAAATCGAAGAGACGCTACCGCCACACGTTGACCCGGTATAAATACCTGCCAGAATGCAGAGCGCGGCGCCGGGGTCCATCCCATAAGTGAGAGGAATCATAATGGACATGGCAATCGGACTGTTCAATCCGGGTAGCGCGCCAACAATCATTCCCAAAAGCGTTCCCACCAAAAGCAGCAACAGATTCGTAGGCGTCAGAAATACATTTGACAGCCCGATTCCCCAATTTAACAACATTTGCATATACTCTCCACCTCCCTACAGAAACAGAACCGGCAGCGGTACCTTCAAAAGTATCCTGAATATGACAAACACTACCAGAACCATCAGTGTTGGCCAGAGAATCGCCCCCTTCACATTATTATAACGAAGGCCCAGAATAATGCTGATTCCCAGCAAAATCGTTGATAACACATAGCCAATCAACCGAAACAGCGCCATATATGCCGCCAGCGCTACAATGGTAATCCCCACTGCCGCAAAGTTAATCTTGGTCAAATCGATACAAGCTTTATCTTGTTTTCTGTCTTCCCATGCCATCCATATCGCCGTTATTACCATTCCGGCGCCAATGATGCTCGGAAAATATTTATCATTCCCACGAAAGTCCTTGCCAATGATCAGGACAGCAGCGCCGATAATCATCAAAACCAGAGAAAATATATATTCCGCATATTTATTTTTTTTCATAAATCACTGTCCTTTCTTCCTGCGGTTGTTAATTGGATGCTTCCTCCTCCAGCTTCGGCAGAATATCCTTGATGGAATTGTAGGTATTGTCCATATAGCTCTGATACTGTTCTGGCGTCTTATACATACCAATTCCATTGATGGTTTCCATATTTTTTACAAAGGCATCGCTCTCAATCACCTTTTTAAATTCTTCCACCAAATACTGATAGATCGCATCATCAACCCCCTTTACCACACAGATTCCCCGGTCTGCTCCGTCAATCAACTCTTCTCCCAATTCCCGGAAAGTAGGAACATCCTCCATCCCGACTACCCGTTCCTCTGACATTGCAGCCAAAATCTTAATGGTTCCATCCTCATAGGCCGATTTTGTGGCGCCTACCGTGTTCATGGAAATATCCACATGGCCGCCCATAACCTGCAGTAACTGATCTGCCGCTCCGTCCGTATGAATATAATCAAAATTGAATTGATGATCCTCTGCCATATTCATCAGCCGGATATGATGGCCTGTCGTATGGCCGGGAGTCGCCGCCAGCACAGTGTCCTGCTCTGCCGCCCACGCATAAAATTCCTCCAACGTGTTATAGGGTGCATTGGCCGGACAAAATATTACTTCCGGGTCTGGATTATAGCCTGCTATCGGAAGAAAATCATTATAGCGATACTCGGTTTCATTAAAAATATCGTTATTGATAACCGAACTGGTATAGAGCATCAGCGTATATCCGTCTTTCTCCGCTTCAAATGCCTGGGTCTGGCCGATCACGGCACCGCCTCCGCCCACATTTTCCACAACTAAAGTATGTCCGTTGAAGAACCCTCCTTCATTCGCAGCCGTACACAATGCGCGCATGGACAGATCGGCATTTCCACCTGCCGTAAAAGGAACGATGACCGTGATATCTTTTTCCGGATAACTCAACTCGCCAGTGCTGCTTTCCTTTGCCGCCGGTTCCTGACTTGCCTGGGTCGTCCCTTCTGGCGTTTGTGTTGTATCCGTCTTACTGTTTGTGTTTGAACTACAGCCAGTTCCTGCCGCAATCGCCAATACCAATGCACTTACCAACAAAATCTTCTTTTTCATTACCAAATCCTCCTTTTATTTTTCATGTACTCTTGAAGTCTCGTCCTCTACACCTTCGGCACCCGCTCCCGCTTCTCAATCGTCAAAATCTCATCTGCCAGCTCGCGGCCTCTCTCAGAACCAAGCACCGGCTCTGTCAGCCCCCAAAACTTTTCCCATTCCTGTGCCTCGGTCAATGGACATGCGCGGCTTCCTGACATATCATCGATCTGCTTTCTTAAAACCGTGCCATCCTTTTTAGTAATCTCCATGCAACAACCCCAACGCTTCGGATAGCGTCCACTATATATGGGGCATTCCACCACCGATACTTTTCCGGCCAAGGTCTGAATCCGCTCATCCTGCAATGCCTCCTTGGTAAATTCATTCAGGGAGACTCTTCCTCTCACTAGACCAGCAGCCACCGTGTAGGAAATACTGAATTTTGCTTCCACCGGACTTTTAGGATATACCGGGGAACCACATTGCAGGACTCCCACCTCGTATGTTTCCACTTGAATCCGTTCAATCTGCTCTAGTGAAACCTGTTCTCTCAACGCCAGCGCCGCATCGATGGCATGGTGAGTGGTTCGACAACAGGGATATGGTTTTTTGTCCATTTCCAAAATCTCATACCGCTGCCCCAAATCTCTGTCCAACTCCTCCATATCAAAGAAATCCGCTACCGCCTGATACAATCCACCATCCGCTGCATCCAGGATATGCTCGGGTCCTGTCATGCCAGCTTTCGCTAAAATTGCGGCTGTCAGGCCATTTACTGCCGCCCGGGCCGGATGGAGTTTCTTGCAGGTAGAACCCTCTCCCAGAAACGCCCACAATCCCGAAGACTGCGTACCAGCCATTCCCAAGGCCCAAACCATTTGCTCCTCGGACAATCCCAACAGATGTCCGGCTGCGGCCGCCGCTCCGAACGTTCCGATCACCCCGGTCGCATGCCATCCCCGTTTGCGGCTGCT
>JAAWNY010000018.1 GCA_022799175.1 Lachnospiraceae bacterium
CTTAATCTCGAAACCGGAAAAAGGAGCAGATAATTTCTTGTTGCTTTTCTTCCCTCTTCCTTGGCGTACTTTTTGCCATTGCTTATCTAAATGACATTGATCAGTCAATAGGATTAAAAAATAGATGCCTCTCCCATATGTTATGGAAGAGACATCTATGTAGTCATTGATGGTAAAGATTAACCTTCGTTGATAGCGCCAGTGGGGCAAACACCTGCACAAGTACCGCAATCGATGCAGCTGTCAGCATCGATAACATACTGTCCATCGCCCTGAGAGATAGCGCCTACCGGGCACTCGGACTCACAAGTACCGCAGCTAACACATGCGTCAGAAATTACGTATGCCATAATAGTATCCTCCTTGAATAGTCTGTAGCATTTCTTGTTTCTTTCATCATTCTATACTATTTACGGAAAATATTCAAGTGGAAATCGCTGCACAATTGGATAAAAAATTGTACAAAACTAGTTAGCTTCAAATAACTGAAAAGAATCTTTTTGGTTTCGTTCTTCCCGGATACCTTGCAGGACAATTTGCCGGGCGGCTGCGGCCTTTTCTTTGCCCAAAGGAGATACTTTGTCCAGAGGATAAGGAATTCCAAGATTCTGATATTTTATTTTCCCCATGTCGTGATAGGGTAGAATATCCAGAGCTTGTACATTGTGCAAGGTTCCAACAAAGCGGCCAAGTCGGTATAAAAGATCTTGTTTGTAAGTGATGCCAGGTACTACTACATGACGAATCCACACGGGGATAGCATGTTCGTCCAGATAGCGTGCAAAGGCGAGAACGGGCTCTAATTTTTGTCCTGTTAAGTTCTGGTGGCCTTGGGGATCGATATGTTTGATATCCAACATAACAAGATCGGTTACAGCAACCAGGCGATCAAAACGCCAGATAGTATCTGGCAGATTTGGATTAAAGATAATGCCGGAGGTATCCAGGCAGGTATGAATCTGGCGCTTGTGCGCTGCTTCAAAAAGTTCTGTCACAAAATCTATCTGCATCAAAGGTTCACCGCCAGTGGCAGTAATCCCCCCTTTTTGATAAAAACTACGATTTTTTTCGTATAAAGCAAGGATTTCTTCCACAGACATTTTTGTCTGGGTGGAAGTTTTCCAGGTGTCCGGATTGTGGCAATACTGACACCGCATAGGGCAGCCCTGGAAAAAGATGACCAGACGGACACCGGGACCATCTACAGTGCCAAAACTTTCAATTGAGTGAATTCGTCCTAACATAAAATACCTCCAGGGGAGGATGTTGCAAAATGGCAGACCGGACAATATATGGTAAAAATATTCGGTAAAATTATCTATATATTGCAGAACTGCAAAATTTTGCAACAACCTCAAAGTTTAAAGTCGCCTTTTATTTATCCAATGGCGCCATGGAAAGTGCGGGAAATGACCTCATCCTGCTGTTCTTTTGTCAGTTTACAAAAGTTTACTGCATAACCAGATACCCGGACGGTTAACTGCGGATATTTTTCCGGATGTTTTTGGGCATCCAGTAAAGTTTCTTTGGAAAATACATTTACATTCAGATGATGACCACCCTTTTCTGTATAGCCATCTAAAAGAGTAACCAGGTTATCTACCTGAGATTCGTTTGCATGTGTCATTGAAGATATCCTCCTTTATTGTGTGAATAAGACTATTCATGTGACATCAATCCCGATCCAGTCCGTGCATCAAATTTGGAATGGAACAGGCTTTATCGGGACCGCATTCCAGTTCCAGATCCAGATCGCCAGTAAAAAGACGGTCTTCTTTTCCCAGTGCTCCCGGAATGATAGAGAAAGTATTGGAAATACCATCTTGTGCATCGGAGAAAGGGAGCTTGGCCACAGAAGCCAGGGAAGAAATAGCGCCATGGTTGTCCCGTGTATGCATAGGATTGGCGCCTGGCGCAAAGGCTTGACCTGCTTTTCTGCCATCGGGAGTGGAGCCGGTGGCCTTACCATACACTACATTTGAGGTTATAGTCAAGATGGAGGTTGTTGGAATTCCGCCACGATAACAATGATTGCGTCGGATATAATTCATGAAGCTGTGTACAACGTCAACAGCGATCTGATCGACCCGGTCGTCATCATTTCCATATTTGGGAAAGCTTCCTTCCACTTTATAGTCCACAACAATACCATTTTCATCTCGAATTGTCCGGACTTTGGCATATTTGATGGCAGAAAGTGAGTCCGCGACAACAGAAAGCCCAGCGATGCCGGTAGCGAACCAGCGAGTTACATTCATATCATGGAGCGCCATTTGCAGCCGTTCATAACAATATTTATCATGCATATAGTGAATGATATTGAGACTATTGACGTAAACGCCGGCTAGCCACTGCATCATGTCATGATAGCGGGCCATCACTTCATCATAATCCAAATATTCGGAGGTAATGGGACGGTATTGAGGACCTACTTGCTTCTTGCTGATTTCGTCTATACCGCCGTTGATGGCATACAGAAGACATTTGGCAAGATTGGCACGGGCACCAAAGAACTGCATTTCTTTGCCGATACGCATGGAAGAGACACAACAGGCAATAGCATAATCATCACCGAGATTTTCCCGCATCAAGTCATCATTTTCATATTGGATAGAAGAAGACTCAATGGAGGTTTTGGCACAGAAACGTTTGAAGTTTTCTGGTAAACGTACTGACCAAAGCACTGTCAGATTCGGTTCGGGAGCAGTGCCAAGAGTAGTCAAAGTGTGCAGGAAGCGGAAGGACATCTTGGTTACCAGATGTCGTCCGTCGATTCCCACGCCGCCGATAGATTCGGTCACCCAGGTCGGATCTCCGGAGAAAAGAGCATTATATTCCGGAGTACGGGCGAATTTTACCAATCGAAGTTTCATAATAAAATGATCTACAAATTCCTGAATTTGTTCTTCGGTAAAAATTCCTTCAGAGAGATCTCGTTCTGCATAGATATCCAAAAATGTGGAAGTACGCCCCAGAGACATCGCAGCGCCGTTCTGTTCTTTAACAGCAGCAAGATAGGCGAAGTAAGTCCATTGAATAGCCTCCTGCACATTGCCCGCAGGACGAGAAATGTCAAAACCGTAAATTTCACCCAGTTTCTTTAGTTCTTTTAAGGCCCGAATCTGTTCGGATAATTCTTCCCGGATACGAATGACATGGGAATACATGGTGCTTCGAGTAGTCATTTTTTGTTCTTCTTTATCTGCTATAAGACGCTCTACACCATAAAGGGCTACTCGACGGTAATCTCCAATGATTCTTCCTCGTCCATAGGCATCTGGTAATCCGGTGATGATATGGCTAGAACGGCAGGCTCGCATCTCCGGAGTATAAGCGTCAAAAACGCCGGCATTATGGGTCTTGCGGTGTGTGGTAAAAAATTCGCTGATCTCCGGATCGACCTGATAACCATTGTCAGCACAAGCCTTTTCAGCCATGCGTATTCCACCATAAGGCTGCAGAGAACGTTTAAAGGGTTTATCCGTCTGAAAACCGACAATCGTTTCTTTGGTTTTATCTAGATAGCCAGGGCCATGGGAGGTAATGGTGGAAATAATTTTAGTATCCATATCCAGTACTCCGCCTGCCGCTTGTTCCTGCCGACTCAGGTCCATAACCTGATTCCAGAGAGCTGTGGTATTTGGGGTGGCATTTGCCAGAAAGAGGTCGTTACCGTCATAAGGAGTATAATTTTTTTGGATAAAATTGCGTACATTGATTTCTCGTTGCCAGTCTCCTGGGCGAAAATTTCTCCATTCTTGTTTCATAATTTCCTCCGTTCCGAGTAGGATCCACAAAATGAACTAGGTTGGGAAAGCAAAATTTCCCTTGTTACCTTTTGTGAAAAAAGTATGATCGGGTTACAATTTTAATATACTTCCAAAAATAAAATAAAATTTCTGGAAAATTCAAGTATTATCTGATAGATTACGAGGTAAATTATAAAGACGTGATAAAAAAACGTCAAGGAGCGTATGGAGAAGAATTTTCTGGTAAGGAACAACTGAGAAAAATAGTCATTGTCCAGCTATTTTGTGCGGTATTTCAGGGGCTTGTCAATCTGCTAAAAATATATTATAGTAGATATCAACGTAACTGTTGAATGAAATGTTTTTGTGAAAGCATTGTACGTTGCGTAGAAATGAAATATGTACAAGAAGGAGGAATTTGTATGCAGATCCATAAAGATATGTTGATTGGGGATTTGGTTCAGGCACATGAGCTGATTGCGCCGATGTTGATGCGTGCTGGTATGCATTGCCTGGGCTGTCCATCTGCACAGGGCGAAACATTGGAGGAAGCCTGCATGGTACATGGGATTGACTGTGATACGCTGGTATCCGGAATTAATGAAGTGCTGGCAGAGAGAGCCTAAGATTAAGAAGAAAAAATTGGGTGAATGAAGTATTTGTAAAAACAGGGAGAAGATATTAATAGAACATTCTCCCTGTTTTTGCATGTCATTCAAAGAATTCTGTGGAATTTTGCGGGGTCATACCAACATTAGTTTCTGTAGTGCTTGTTGTCGGATAATCACCTCATAATGCTCCCGATAATAAGCTTCTGTAGCAGTTTGCTGGCGGACTTTTTCACCATATTCTGCTAGAATGTTACAGGTTCGGCTGAATACCAAAGGCTCTACATCCGCGCTGGACAACACCAAAAAATATTGAGAAGATTCCGGTTTTTTGAAGAGAATATTCGCGCCCTGGTAGACATGTCCGACTACTTTAGCGGCAGATGTTACCTGATCCAAATTTTCAAAGCGATAGATTCGCGTTTGAACAGAAGGAGTTTTGGCATTGTCTTCTGGCTGAGGGGTGGCAGGAGCAGACATACTTTCCTGACTAGGGAGTCCTGCCAAATTTTGTTTCAAAAGTTCCATCAGGCCATCAGCGCCTTCCAGAAATTCACTGGTGACGCCATTGAAAATACTGTCGGAATCCTCATCAGACATCTGGGAAAATTTGGAAAAACGGGTATCTAGCTCCTCTGGATCCTCTATCTTGGTGATAACCAACATAACGCTCTCATTGGAGAGCGGGATGGCTTCTACCATCAACGGAATATCTTCCGCATCAAATCCCACTTCATTGGAGGCCTTTTGAATCATCTCGCGAAACAGATTGCGGGCCTTCTCACTTCCGTATGCTAGTTCGCCCAGGTTCAGATTGCGAACGCTCAAGTCAAAGCTGCTTAATGTGCATCGTATCTGGTTTTCATTAATCCGTTCTATCTTCATAAGATCACTCCCTTACCTATATTATCGTCGGTATAAATTCAAAAAGAACCCAATTACCTAATTTAATTATAGTATATGATATAGGGAAAAGGCAATTCTTATGTGAAAAAATTTAGGAAAATTTAAGGTTTAGTAAAAGTGAAAAAAGTATTGTAAAATATTTCCATTTATATTAGAATAAGAAAACAGAGGTGATTGGGGAAAGGAGGAGGTGGAAAGCGTCGAGAACACCATATTGTTTGGAAAATATCAGTTATGCCGGATTTTGGGCCGTGGGAGAAGCGGGACTGTCTATCTGGCGAAGCATAGAGACTTGGAGGAATATCGAGCGATCAAGCAGGTAGCCAAAGCCTGCGTGGATTATGATCAGTTCCGAAGAGAGGCACTGATACTGAAAGATATCCGCCACCCGGGAATACCAGTAGTGTATGATCTGGAGGAGGATGAAAATTTCTGTTATCTGATTGAAGAATTTCTGGAAGGAGATTCGCTGTACGCCCTTATTTCTGAGATGGGGCATTTTTCAAAGGCAATGACGATTCGATATGGGATTCAGATTTGCTATCTGGTGAATATCTTGCATTTATCAAAGATTACCCCTATTTTATATCTGGATTTACAGCCGGAAAATTTGCTGATATGTGATGACACCGTAAAATTGGTGGATTTTGGCCACGCGATTTATCTGGACGAGGCGAAAAATCTCAAAAAGCGCTATGGGACGATTGGTTTTGCTGCGCCAGAACAATATACAGGAGCAGAGTTAAATGAACGGACAGATATTTATGCCATTGGTGCTGTCCTCTATTATATGCTGACGGGAAAGTTTCCAGGAAAGGAGCCTGTGTATCGAAGGGAGCAGATGGATCGACATTTGGCAAAAGTGATACAAACCTGTCTAAGAGAAAAGTCAAACGAGCGGTATGAATCAACACAACAGCTTTGTGGAGAACTGGAGAAAATTCAGAAGAGTTATGAGAAAGAAAAAAAGGGTGTTTTCCGACAAAACCCGGAATCATCTCTGACCATTGCTGTGGCAGGCGCCTTTGAGGGAGCCGGGACGACCCACATAGCAATTGGATTTGCTGTATATCTCCAACGGCAAGGGTTGTCTGTATTATATGAAGAAAGAAACGAGTCTGGTGCGGCGGCACAAATGGCAGAGTATACAGGGCGGAATATGGATCGTTATGGAATTTATAGGATTTATGGATTGCCTGTGTTTCCTCTTTATGGAATTGCTGTCAAGCTGGAAGCCCATCCTTATCGGATTATAGTTCGTGATTATGGAGTGCTTCAGGATAAGTTTTTTCAGGAACCGGCAGATGGGTATCTGTTGGTTTGTGGCAGTAAACCCTGGCAGTGGAAGCTTACCAGGGATATCATTCGATTTCCGGGCAATCCGCCGGGAATAATAATTATCTACAATCAATTCTGCAGGCGGCTTGCAACCAAGTTGCCTGGTCCGGCAAGGGAGACCGATTGTTTTCTGATGCCAGATTATCCCAATCCATTTGTATTATCCGGAAAAGCAAAGAAGGTCTATGAGGAATTATATCAGACACTTTTTAGAAAAAAAGCAGGAGGTATTTTACGAATTTTGCCAAACAAAATAAGAAGAGATTTTATGAAAAAAGATGTTTGAGACAGAACGATATTTCGGGATATGCCTGGAGAACATTGGGGCTTATGGGAGCAGGCCGGGGGACTGGCGTGACTCATCTTGCAGTCTGGGCTGCCAATTACCTAACAAGTGTGAAGAGGGAAAAAACGGCAGTATTGGAGTGGAATGATCATGGGGATTTTATGCGTATAGGGAGCTTCTGTGAAAAAAATTTGAATGCGGGTGTTCCCTATGAAATTTTGAACGTAGATTATTATCCGCAGGCAGGAGCCGGAGAACTGGCAGATTGTTTGAATGGAGACTATCAGTATATTATTATGGACTATGGAGAAATCACTAAGCAGAGATTTTTAGATTGTTCTCGGTGTGATAAGAAAGTGATTGTCGGTTCATTGAGTGAGTGGCAAGCAGAAGCATTTTTGGAAATCATAAAGGAAGGACAACAGCGAGATAAGAGTTGGCAACATGTTCTTGTTTTTGGCAGTGAAGAAACCAGAAAAGAGTTGGAAAAACGCTTTCGAATTTCAGTCCGGCGGGTTCCGGCTTCTATGGATGCCTTTGTAGTCACTCATATTGGTATACGGTTTTTTACAGAACTTTTACAGGATTAACCGAGTGGACAACGATATAACTATGGGGAAATTGTGTCACGGCTTTTACCTCGTGAAGTTATAAAGGGTGGTGCTCGGATCAATCCGGAATGGGGAGGCACATGGAGAAGTATCAGTTAAATGAAAAAAATCGAAGAATATTTCTGGAAGGATTACAGCGCTATCAGGATCGAGGAGTGATTATTCGGATTGATGGCAAGAAAGCAGAAGCGTCAGATTGGATCAAGATATTTGAGGAGCAACCAGATGGAAGCTTTTACATGGGTGATTATGTTATGGAGGAGGATCTAGGCATGGAGGAAGAAATTCCGGATAAAAGTATTGAGACAATAAAAATGGTTTGTGAGGATTCTCTGGTATATAAAACGACGCACATAGAAGCAGAAACTGGCAAAGGTGTCGACGGATGTTCCCCAAAAGAGATATCTGGGCGGAAAAATGTAAGAACTAGGATATTAAAAGAAATTCGCTTTGATCGGGTTTATCATTGGTGAAGGGAGGCAAGAACATTAAAAAATAACAGTCTGAGAAATCATATAATAGAAATATAGGACCGGATTTTAAGAGGGAGCGCAGTGAAAAAAGCGGCGAGGACGCCAGCTCAGAGAGAATCTCAATTCAGCCAAAGAGAAGGCGTGGGTGGGGAAAAGTATTTTTATCAGGTTACGGTTTTTGTATCAGCAAGAGATCGTAACCTGAGAATAGCCATATGGAAATTTTGAAAAATATTAAGACAAGAAGGACCAAAATTGTGGTATACTGTTTTCATAAAGCAACAGAGAAACCGATCCATGGAAAAATAAGGAAGCAGAGGATGTAAAATATGAAGAAAATCCTGAAATCAGTATGTATATTTATTGCTATTTTTACAATTTTGGGTGGTACGGCGGCGGGATTTTTTATATATCATAAGTATATGCCAGTGAACGATCCGATAGATCCCGTAGAATGGTTTGGGGTGGCAGGTGATAGGGTGGCGATTGTGTTGAATAATGAATTGCTTACAGATGAGAAAGGGCGTTTGATTGATGGTGAGATATATTTGTCGCTGGAGTGGGTCAATCAGCAACTAAATGAGAGATTTTATTGGGATCAGGAGGAGAAAGAACTGATCTATACATTGCCAGAAGAAATTATCTATGCAGATGCATCCACCATGGGCAGCAATGGGAAACCATTGTTTGTAGAACAGGAGGATAAAGTTTGGTTGTTGGCAGGACTGGTGGTAAACTATACCGATGTCCGGATAGAGTCTTTTGTAGATGAAGCAGCAAAACGTATCTTCATAGACACCGAATGGGAATCGGTTCCCGAGGCCAGGCTGACGAAAGCTGGAAAACTCCGAGTGAGAGGCGGAATCAAAAGCGCTGTGTTGACTGAGATGACAGAAGAAGAAAATGTACTGATTTTGGAGACGATGGAGAACTGGAGTAAAGTTCGTACCAGAACTGGTTATATCGGATATATTCAGAACCGCTGCCTGGGAGTTCAGTCAGAACATCATTTTTTTAGCAATTTTCAAGAGCCGGTTTATACCAATATTTCTTTGGGAGAGCCAGTATGTCTGGTATGGCATCAGGTGTTTTCTCAGCAGGCTAATCAGGCAATGGAGCAGTTGATGTCCTCAGCAAAAGGAGTTAATGTGATTGCACCTACTTGGTTTATGTTGACGGACAACGAAGGAAATTATGAATGTTTGGCGGATAAAGATTATGTGAATAAAGCGCATGCTATGGGGATACAAGTGTGGGCAGTAGTGGATAATTTTAATAAAGGAGATAATGTACAGTCAGAGATTCTGTTTGCCCGAAGAACATCACGGGAGAAACTGATTAAATCTTTGATGGAAGATGCGAAAACTTATCAGCTGGATGGGATTAATTTGGATATTGAAAGTATTAAGGAGGAAGCAGGGGTTCATTATGTTCAGTTTATTCGTGAGCTTTCAGTAAGTTGTCGGAAAGAGGGAATTATTCTCTCAATAGATAATACTGTACCAGCTCCATATTCGACATTTTATAACCGGGAAGAACAGGGACGGGTGGCTGACTATGTGATTATAATGGCATACGATGAGCATCATGCGGGAGGAGAGCCAGGGTCTGTGGCTTCTTTGGGGTATGTAAAGAAAGGAATTGAGGATACCTTAAAAATAGTTCCCAAGGAAAAATTCATTAATGGGATACCCTTTTATACTAGATTGTGGAAGGAAGACGGGGGAGACGTGTCAGCGACATCTATGGGAATTGCTGCTGCGAAGGAATGGGTAAAAAACAATGGAATGATTTTGGAATGGGATGAAGAACTTGGACAGTATTATGGTGAATTAGAGGATGGCAATTCTTTATACCGGCTGTGGATGGAAGAAGAGAAATCGCTCCGTAAAAAGATGGATTTGATCTGGGAACATAGATTGGCGGGAGTGGCCTGTTGGAAACTTGGTTTTGAAAATCCGGAGCTGTGGAATATAGTTCGGCCGAAGGAGTAATGAGAGGAATAGGGATGGAGATAGACAAAAGAAGGCGATTCATGAAACTTTTGGGAACAGCAGTTTTACTGATTTTGGTGCTGGGGTCCTGTTCTAGAGAGACAAAAGTACCAGTGGAACTGACAGAGTCAGAGTTGGAAATTCCACCCGAAAGCACAGAAGAGGAGTCAACCAAGGAGACACAGACAATATGGGAAGAGGATTCGTCAGAAGAAAGAGATCCAGGGTATATTGTGCCTTTTCCGGCAGACTCTATGGAACCAGAAGAGTCGATTTTTGCTGGACCGCCAATGTATGAATGGGAAAAGAAAGCGATTATTGGTACCGATATTCATTATTTGTCAAGGAGCTTAACGGATGGGGGAAGTAGTTTTCAGTATATGGTAGAACACGGTGATGGCAAGGTAGTAACATACATAGAACAAATTACGGACGCATTTTTGGAGGAAGTGATTCGCCAACAACCGGATGTATTAATCCTAAGTGGAGATTTAACTTTGGATGGCGAGAAAAAAAGCCATGAGGAGTTAGCTGGAAAGTTGTATTCTGTGGAGGAGGCGGGAATTCCTGTATTGGTGATTCCTGGAAATCATGATATTAACAATCGTCATGCGGCACAATATCAGGGAGAAGAGCGGATTCCGGCGGAGTTTACCACACCAGAGGAGTTTCGAGAGATTTATCAAGATTTTGGTTATAATGAAGCGATTAGTGAGGATCGGCGCAGTCTTAGCTATGTATATGAGATAGATGATTACAATCGACTTTTGATGCTGGATACTTGTCAATATCAGCAAAAGGCACTGGTGGGCGGCGCGATTTTGACAGATACTTATGACTGGATTGAGGAACAACTAGAAGATGCTTGGGATAATGGCATGAATATGATTCCGGTTGCTCACCACAATTTGCTTGATGAGAGTGAGATTTATGTGGATGACTGTACGATTGAGCATGGGGAACAGTTAGTGAATATTCTGGAAAACTGGGATGTGGCGATTTTTCTGAGTGGGCATCTTCATGTGCAACACAGTAAAAGATCGGAGGATAACCGGGGGGTGTGGGAGATGGTAACTAGTTCGCTAGCGACGCCGGCATGTCAATATGGGAATCTGCTTTTTCGAGATGATGGGAGTTTTCGCTATTGGACACAGACGGTGGATGTGGAGAGATGGGCCAAACGAAATAACCGAACAGAGAAGGAACTACTAGAATTTGATGATTTTAAAGAACCATTTTTGCGAAAGGTATTTTATAATCAGTCTTATGATGCTCTCAAACGGATTGAAGAGTTGAGCGAATCAAAGAGGGAACGGATGTCCGTATTATATTCGGAACTGAATTATCATTATTACCAAGGAACCGCATATCAAATTCGAGAACGGGTATTGAAAGATCCGAATTATCAGCTATGGTTGGAAGATGGAGCTTTTACTGTGCTGGCAGATTATGTGCAATATATTGTTAGTGATGCCAAGAGAGATTATAATCGGGTCGAGGAGGATTAATGATTTGTGAGGTTCTTTTTTCAGAGAATAACCGATATATTAATGTGAGGCCAGAATGATGGATGGATAAGACATGAATGATCGAAAGCCGGAGATGCTGATGGGGGCTTTGCTACTGGTATTTGTTTTTCTGGTTTCCCGACATGCGGGAATGATGGTATCCGGTCAGAACGTGGTGGCAGGAAAAGCAAAACCGGTAGTGGTGATCGATAGTGGACATGGAGGCAATGATCCCGGTAAAGTTGGCGTGGACGGAAGTTTGGAAAAAGAGATCAATCTGGAGATTGCTCATAAATTAAAGTCTTATTTGGAAGCATCTGATGTGGAAGTGATTATGACCCGGGAAGCGGATAAGGGGCTCTATGGGGAAAAAGACAGCAAAAAAAAGATGGCTGATATGAGGAATCGCTGTGAACTGATCAATGAAACGAAACCGGATTTGGTGGTCAGCATTCATCAGAATAGTTATCATGAGGAGAAAATTTCTGGTGGTCAGGTGTTTTACTATAAGGATTCAGAAAAGGGAAAACGTCTGGCAGAAATTCTCCAGAAAAGGTTTGATTTTGTGCTGGGAGAGAAAAATAAGCGTTTGGCAAAGCCGAATGGGAATTATTATCTGCTTTTGCATGTAAAACAGCCAATTGTAATTGTAGAATGTGGTTTTTTATCAAATCGGAAAGAGGCAGCGGCTTTGAATACGAAAGAATATCAGGATCGATTGGCCTGGACGATTCATATGGGAATAATGGAGTATTTGAACAGTCAGTAATGGTATTTTGTAAATAATAATGGATAATTACTCTTCTCGCAGCTTGCTGCGGGAGGAGTCAAAAGATGTAAACATTCTTTTTCATCATAATTTTTTATTCAAGAAAATTTCGTTAATATTTCCCACAATATTATATTTTTATCATTCATAAGTTTTTAGATGACGTTATAGAGGTAAGGCATCTTTTATTTAGTTTTTACATAATGCAGAAGAGACAAGAAAAAAGCAATAAAACAATTACAGAATAAGAAAAAGAGGAGTGATAGAACATGTGGAAAAACTTTCAAAAAAATTATAGACATCCGATCGCTGTTCTGATGATATTGTTGATGGTGATGACAAATACCGGAGGCAATCAAGGAGCAATTTTGGCAGCTGGAGAAAACGAAAGTGCATTATTTTTGCTAGACGGGAGAGAGCTTCAAGAAGCCATACAGGAAACAGAGCGACAGCAAGAACTATTTGAGTATGATTCCCTGCAATTGGAAGCAGAGAAAAATAGCATTAAGAAACGATATGAAAAGCTTCTAGGAAAGAAAAGTCGCTCTGTATATGCATTGAATTTGGAAATGGATGATAGCTATGCGCCAGAAGGAGCAGAGCTACAATCCTTTTATAATACGGCAACAAAAGATGTGATTTTTCTGTTTCTTAATAAAAGTGATATGACTATGAATTATAGGATAAATATTGATGGATATGAAACAGAAGCGGTTTCGTTATCTTCTATTGCGATTCCACTAAATGAGGAGAAACAGTTGGTTTTGCAGCTATCGCGTCATGGAGCGGCAAAGGTATTTGCCTCTTTGGGGACTTTGGATAAAGAAGCAAAAGAAACTGTTTCATCAGAAGAAAGTAGAGTGGAAATAGAAAGCGAAAACGAGATAGAAACAGACGAGTCAGATAACAATGATATTATTAGTATAGAAGGGAAACTCCTAGAAGATGATGATATCAAACTTAGAGGTAAGTTGAAAGGGAAAGAATATGATACCGTGAGGATTCAAGATGATATATATGCAAAGGCAATTAAGGTTGCATGGAAAGACATCGAATCGATGTTAGGCAGACAGGTAGTAGAATATGCGGTGAGCTATTCCGTGAATTTGCCGGAGGCGGCGAAGACAGAAGGGGCAGATTGTGTGGCAGAAGGAGAAAATTTACATTTCGTAGTTGGATTAAAAGAGGGGTATGAGATTGAACATGTTTTGGTGAATGGGATAGGAATGGAAACAATAGTCGGAGATTCCAATTGGGCAAGCAATTCTAATTGGGCAAGTGCTTCCAATTGGGAAGGCGATTTCAATGGGGGCTCTTATCCATATAACTATGTTGTAAAAGATGTGTTTGAAGATTTGGAAATAGAAATAGAAGTTAAACACCAGAAGGAAATAGACAGGCAAGAATGGACGGCAGCAAATAATTTAAAAGAGCTACATAAAGCGTTTAATAATCATGAAAACAAAATCTATTTAACAGAAAATATTGAAACGGTTTTGGATTGGGACAATCTTGATGATGGGGATTATGGATGGGCAATCTCAGAGGGAACGGATATTACGCTTGATTTGAACGGACATACTCTTACTTATGGGGGAGAAGGAAATGGATACTTTCGCCTGTTTTATATACGGGGAACCTTGACAATTATGGACAGTGCCGGAGGCGGGAGAATTACAAACAGCAGAGAAGAAATAGATTCAGCCATTTGTGTAGATGGAGGAAAGCTAATCCTTGAAAGTGGCTTGATAGGTACTTTTCACAAATCTAATGACATCAGAACACATGAAACAAGTCATGGTGTGGTGGTAAAAGGACAAGGTGTAGTTTGTATGAAAGGCGGATGTATCGCTGGTAACGGCAATGGACTGGAAAATGGTGGTGGCATTTATGTTGAAAGTGGTGTATTAGAAATCAGTGGTGGCAGTATTGAGCATAATATTGCTAATAATGGTGGGGGAATTTATGGGACAGAGAGTAGCGTAATTCATATTACGGGTGGAACAATTAATAATAATGAATCCATAGGCGGAGGGGAACGTCTGTCTGGATATGATTTTGGTGGAGGTGGAATTTTTGCCAGAGGAGAACTGATTTTTACCGATGGGATAATTAAGGAGAATACGGCCGTATCAGGAGGCGGAGGGATCTATTATGATACGATAGATTTTGATGAAAATAAAAGTTTTGCAATGACAGGCGGCATTATTGATAATAATGTTGCGGAAAAAGGGGAAGGCGGAGGCATTTATTTTGGATGGCATGGGACCGTTACTGGTGGAAAAATTACAGAAAATCATACGAATACGAAAATTGATTGGGGTGGTGGTGGAATCTTTACACAGACTGGGGTAGAGGTAACAATTCTCAATGCCCAAATTACAGATAATACAGCAGATGGATTTGGAGGTGGTGTGGCAGGTTGTCCCAGTGGGAATATTTATGCTCTTACTATTGATGGAGCAGGAATATTTGACAATCATGCAAAAGGTACAACACTTACAGAGCGAGAGGAAGAGGATGGTAGAATAGAAGATCAGAGTGCAAAGGCGGATATGGTGTTTATGACGTCGGGTTTTGCCGATTATTATTGTGAAAAAACCAGCACAGTTTTTGGAAATATGCTTGGTGGAGGTGACGCCAAATGGCATGGGAGCAGCGACGGCAATTCAGTTATAATCAGTAAGAACAACTTTGTGAGAGCAGATAAGAGGATGGGCCTGAATTCCTGCCCTTCACCAGAAGATAAAATTCGGGCCAGGACATATGCGAATGTGATAATTTCTGGGAATACTTCCCATACTCATGGCGGCGGTATTATGAGTAATGGTACATTGGTTTTAGGTTCAGATATAGAGATGGTGGATATTTCAGGTTCAAAGATCTGGCGAGGGGATCAAAAGGAAAACAGACCGGCAAGTATTATCATAAACTTATTGGCAAACGGGGATTTATGTGCAAGTAAAAAGATAATGGGAGAAGAAGATAAATGGGAGTGGTCATTTGATGAAATACCAAAAACAAATGTGGATGGAAGCCTGATTTCCTATACGGTGGAAGAGGCTCCGGTATTTGGGTATGAGACAGAAATTAAAGGAAGTGATAATTGGTTTTCCATTATAAATACTTATATTCCAGAAAGAACCAGCCGTACTGTTCGAAAAATCTGGTGTGATTCTGACAATCAAAAGGGTAAGCGTCCGGAGTCTATTCAAGTGCAGTTAATGGCAGATGGCATAGCGGAAGGAGATATCGTTGTTTTAAGCGCAGAAAACCAATGGTCATATACGTGGCAAAATCTTCTTCAGAAAGAAGGGGATAAGGATATCCATTATACAGTAGTTGAAATAGGGACGGCGGATGGCTATGCAACTACTTATAGCGAAGATACTTTTACGATTACCAATACTCTCACCAATTCAGGAAAACCGGGGAGTGGAAGTAGACCAAGTGGTAGCGGAAAATTTGAAAATATTAAAACACCAGGAGGGCCAGGAGTTAAAAATACACCTGGGGATCCAGGCAGAATTACAGCGGTACCAATGGAAGGGGTGGAAATACCACTGGAAGAACTTTTATCTGAGATGGCAGAAGAATGGATTGAAGATCCGAATAAACCATTAGCAGCATTGGCTAAAACGGGAGATAATCGTTCAAGAAAAATATTACTGTTAATATTCGGGATGGCTGGAGCTGGGATACTTTTTTTGATAATAGCTTTGAAAAGGGAAAAAGAAGTCCAATGATAAGAGGTCTACTTTAGATACTTTGGGAGATGATGAAATTTTGACTTTACAGTATCCATTATCAGAGATACAAAAATTTCCTGAAATTCAGGAGCATAGAAGTAAATCCTTCTTAATTCTGAAGATCCATAATGCCGGCCGTTTTTAACGGTCAGCATTATTGGCCTTTTCGTATTCCTTCAATGCTAAAGCAAGCTGATCGGGGCAGGAAGTGGGCTTGAAACCACAACGAGTTCCCTCCAAACGCAGGATCACATCACCAATATCCATACCTTCCACCAAACGGGCGATACCCTGAGTGTTGCCAGAACAACCGCCAATATACTGTACATTAGTAAGTTTGTGATCTTTGACATCAAAATGAATCTCTCTAGAACAGACGCCGCGTGTCTTATAAACCATAATTTTTATCCTCCGTTTTTAACAAATTATATCTGGATAAGAAAGGGATTGTCAAGAACATTATTTGTGGTATACTTATCCTAACTGTTCAGATGAACCTTTCGGCTAACATCTGAGCGCGAATTTTATGATAAAATGGAGGCTTTTATGCTAGGAATTATCGGAGCAATGGCAGAAGAAGTGGAACAACTTAAAAAAGAAATGGCCCAACCGGAGATTATTTCTGTAGCAGGAATGGATTTTTATAAAGGAAAAATTGGGGGAAAAGACGTGGTAGTAGTCCGCTCGGGTGTCGGTAAGGTCAATGGAGCGGTATGTGTGCAAATTTTGGTGGACCGATTTGGGGTTGATGGAATTGTAAACACAGGTATTGCCGGTTCACTAAAGGCAGAAATTAATATCGGGGATTTAGTATTGGCTACTGATGCCGTACAACATGACGTAGATGCCACTCTGTTTTCCTATCCATTGGGACAAATCCCACAGCTTGGAGTATTGGCATTTGAGGCAGATCGAGAGCTGAGAGAGAAGGCCGTTACCTGCTGTCGACAGGTAAATCCGGACATTGAAGTTCATGAGGGCAGGATATTGACAGGAGATCAGTTTATTTCTTCCAAAGAAAAGAAAGAATGGTTGTTTGAGACTTTTGGTGGAGTGTGTACTGAGATGGAAGGAGCTGCGATTGCACAGGCGGCTTATCTGAATCAGGTGCCGTTTTTGATTGTGAGGGCAATTTCTGATAAGGCAGATGACAGTGCACAGATGGATTATGAAGAATTTGAACGGCTGGCAATTGTTCACAGTGTAAATTTGACGAGAACATTGATTGAAAATATCTAAGTTAAGAATTCATGTGAACTTCATAATCGAATTTAAGCGAACTTTGACGAACGATTCTAGGCTCCCTGAACTTTCCAAAACTAGTTTGGACGGCTATAATGATAGCTGTTGAAAAACTCAGGAAAGAAAGGGGAGCTGTTTTTATGTTGCAATTGTTAGAAACAGGACAAGCACTGTATGTGCTAGCAGGCATTTGCCTTCTGGGGATATTTACCCGGGTGATGACCAAAAACCTTTACAAAAGATTGATCAAAGAAAGTGGAAATATGGCCTCCACAAAGAATAAGAGTCTGAAGGAACTAAAACAAAGAACAGAAAATACATATCGGTTGAATCAGGGGCTGCGAGACAGTGGCGCCTGGTTGGATCATCAATTGTGTGAATTGCGTTTTCGGGGAATGACTCTAGCCGGATGGATGAATGTATCCATGCAGCTGACTTGGTTGTGTCTGTTGGCCGGAGGTACGACAGCATTTTTCTCTTATTGGTATCGCCTGGATACTTTTTATGTCGTAATGTATGGAGGCGGTTCTGTATTGATGGCTATGTTGACAATGCTTTTTGACAATGGTGCAGCAGGAGGAAGGAGAGAACTGCTGGCAGCATCTCTCCAGGATTATCTGGAGAATGTACTTTGTCCAAGGCTGGAAAGAAGTCTTCCAGAAGATAGCGGAACAGAATCATCCAGAGCAAAGGTAAGGAGTTTCTCTCGACTGAAGGAGAGAGGAAATCAGCCAGAACGTAAGATGAGTGTGGTAGTTGGCGGACAACCGACGTTTTCGGAGAATCCTGGGCAAAATGAAGGAATACCAGTGCAAGAGGAGCAGATGAGACAGGAGGAGCGTATTGGGAAGGCAGAAAGGGACGGGCAGGAGGAGCAGGGAGAATATCGTGGCGGCAGAGCAGGTATGGGAGGTGCTGGGAGAAGAAATGGTCGGAACGGGCGGAAAGAATCGGCGGCAACTTCTGAAATGGAAACGGAACAACGAGGTAAGATTCGGGATGTCGATTATCTAAAACGAAGCTTGGAACAGATTGCTGCTAGTCGGGAAAAAGGGAAGGATGGTGATGAGAGCTGGCTGAAAGAATTAGGACCGGAGGAGGTACAGTTGATTGGAGATATCTTGAAAGAATATTTGGTTTGATGAAGTCAGAATGAATATAGATAATATAAACAGTGGGCAGATATCGCCGGAATGGAGATATCTGCCTATTTGTCTATTCCTCGATGATCTGAATTTCCAAAAAGTCAAAAGAAATTTGTTCAATAAAGCTATCTTTGGTAAAACGAGTTTTGGCTATCCGTTGGAATTCGGAAATATTAGCATCCAGCCAGATGGGTTTGCTTAAGTCAAGTTCATAACAGATATTATCTAAAGCCTGAAAGACCATAGCAGTACGGGACAAGTTGTAGTCGGTAATGCTGATTACAGTATCCTGAAGCATATGATTGTTTTTCCAGATTTTTCCCCACATACGAAACATAAAGATTCCTCCTTCTAAAAAAGTATAAGTGATTTTTGTAATGTTGTAAAGAGGGAGGGATTCTTTTAACCTCAAGGCTTGTCGGCGATGGTATTCTGTAGTACACTTAAGGCAAGAATATTCATAAGAAGATTTTGAGAAGATTGCAAAGGAGGACCGGATATATGGCGCAGACCATGGAGGAATGCCTGGTGTTTCTCAATGAAGCGAGGGATACTTTGGATGAATTGGCACTGCTTGAGGAACAGGAAAAGCAGCTTGGTCAGGAAGAAGCATATCTAGAGGAAAGCTTAGAAGCAGAAAACAGACTGATGACAGATACCATTCAGAAAACCGTGAAAAAGCGGCGAGAGGAGATCCGATCGACTTATGAGAAAGAAATGGGAAAAGTTCAGGACCAGCTAAAGAAGGCACGAAGTAAGCGGGAAAAAGCTAAAAATGAAGGGGTGAAGGACCGAATTCGGGATGAAACAGCACCACTTTGGGAGGAAATCCGGGATTTGAAGGTACAGCTTAAGACATTGATGAGACAGAACCATGTGCCAGGATATTGCCAGAGTGCTTTTTATTATAGTTTGTATTTTCCACGCCATGTGAAAGAATATTTTCAATTATTTTTATTGGTATTGTTCTTTTTTCTGGCAACGCCATATGGGATATATTTGTTGATACCTGATAGGAAGCCTTTGTACCTGGTAATGATTTATGTGGTAGATATTTTTTTGATTGGTGGCGGTTATATTGTGTTGGGAAATCGGACAAAGATGCTGTACATGGAGACTTTACGGGAAGGAAGGAAATTTCAGGATCAGATTTGGGCGAACCGGAAAAAAATCAAAAAAATCACAGTCAGTATTCGTAAGGATCGGAATGAATCTTTGTATAATCTGGAAAAATTTGATGATGAGATTTCCCGATTGCAACAAGAAATGAGCGATGTGGCAATCAAACAGAAAGATGCATTAAATGCTTTTGAAACAGTGACAAAAAATATTCTTACCGATGAAATAGAGCACAATTATAAAACAAAGCTGGAACAGATACAAGAGAAGCATCGACAGATATCAGAAGAACTGCGGCAGGTTATACAGAGGGTAAAAGAGAAACGGCTGTATGCAACAGATCATTATGGTACGTATCTGGGAAAAGAATTTATGGATTCACAAAAAATTGTAGAATTGTGTAATATTGTCCGGGAAGGAAAGGCAACTAATGTAAGTGAGGCAATTGCAATATATCGGGAACGGATAACAAGCTAAAACTCTGCTCAACTTGCAACGTATAAAACTCATGCGAGGTGCTTATAATAGAAATAACAAAAAGAGTACAGGCAGGAAAGCATGAAAACAGGTTGGTGTAAAAAATGGAAGACAGGCAGAAAAATCTATTATTTTGATTCTGAAAATGGTTTTGAGACGGAGGAATTTGCCTGGACACTTCATGAATTAATTGGCGAGGTTATGGCAGAAGATGGAAAGGAGGGAGTGCTGGTACTATGTATCGGTACAGATCGTTCTACGGGAGACAGCCTGGGGCCACTGATTGGATATAAGCTGAAGGGGCAGCAGGTGCGGCGGATTCAGATCATGGGAACATTGGAACGTCCGGTTCATGCCATGAATTTGGAACAGTCCATGGCCCGGATTCGTGTTCGATATCCAAACCATGTGATCGTAGCAGTGGACGCCTCGGTAGGAAGTCAGGATCACGTGGGATGTATTACTCTGGGAAAAGGCGCCTTACGACCAGGATTGGGAGTATGCAAAGATCTTCAGGCGGTAGGTGATATCTTTATCACGGGAATTGTCGGTGGTTATGGGAATTACGATCCTTTGATGTTGCAGAGCGTGAGATTGTCTACGGTAATGAAAATGGCGGATTATATCTGTGAAAGCGTGTTTCTTGTCGAACAATTTTTAGAAAAAGCAGCCCTGATTTGACAAAATCAGCATCCCGAACCTGTTATGATTCATCTGTGTATAATAATGAGCAATGGCAAAGAATGATAACAGCGGGGTGAAAATATGGGAGAATTTTATAATCCGTACCCAAAGTTGCCGAAAAATATCCGGCAAATGGGAGAACGGGATTTGAACGTAAAATTATATGTGGAGGATTATGTCAATACATATCTGAAACGATTATATCCGGCCGGCGGACAAGAACTGCGGGTCGGCCTTTTGATGGGAGAGATTCGGACACAAGAGGGAACGCCATATCTGTTTGCGGATGGTGCGCTGGAGATGGAAGATGTGGTTCGGGATGGAGGAAAAGTGGATTTCACGGAGGAGGCATGGGATAGAGCCTATCGGGTTATTGACCAGATGTTTCCCAAAAGAACCGTATTGGGGTGGTTTCTATGCAGCGCCCCGGATCGAACGCTAAGTCCTTTAAATTATTGGAAACAGCACAGTCGTTATTTTCCGGAAAAAAATCAGCTGATGTATTTAAGCTGTGGTCTGGAGGGAGAAGAGTCGGTATATGTGGCATCGGAAGACGGTTTTTATAAGCTGCGAGGATATTGCATTTATTATGAAAGAAATCAAATGATGCAGGATTATATGGTATCTAGGAAGGATGTCTGCAGAGTAGAAGTTGGCGCAAAGGATGCTGTGATTCGTGATTTTCGTCAAAAGATGGAGGATAATCGAGAAGAAGCCCGTCGTCGCCAGTCAACTTTAGGAGGCTTGCAGGCAGCTTGTGGGGTACTGAGTGTGATGGTTTTAGCTTGTGGAGTAGCAATGTTTAATAATTATCAGAGGATGAGAGAGATGGAAGCAGTACTTACATCGGCAATGCCAGAGGCAATGGAGCAGAAATGGTCTGATTTTTTGGGAAAGGCAGAAGCAAGCGAATCGAATCCGGCTCCAGTGTTTGAAGAGATTCCGGGAGAAGTCTATCCGACCAGTGCAGACATTCTTATTGAGCCAGAAACGATGCCATCCAATAATACAATATCGGAACAGCCATCTACAGAATTTACCGGACAAACCGAAACACTAGTGGAAGAAGATGGCAGCCAGGAGCAAATATCAAAGCAGCCAGAAACCGTCTTTGAGCAGCCAGAAACCGAAATAGAATCTTCGGCGGCAGAACCGGTGCAAGTGCCTGCAGATGCGATTCTTCATATTGTGGAAGATGGAGAGACGCTTTATGGTATTTGTCTGAAATACTATCACAATGTTAATAACCTGTCTCAGATTCTTGAGTGGAACAAACTATCCGACGAAAATCACTTGTCTGTTGGACAAGAATTATTCCTGCCACCAACCTGAAATCCTAAAATGTTTTGACCCTATGGAGAAAATGATGTATACTAAGACTCAAGATTTACAAGCAGGAGATAAAATCATGAGTGATATGAGCTCCATGAATAGGGAAAGCAAGAAACAACAGCTTCGCAGCCAGATGATCACTTCGGGACAGGAATATCCTCCTTCTAGAAGACGCATGGAAGAAGAGGAGATGCATGTAGGCCATCAAAAGAAGCGTCGCCGATATCTGGGGTTAGGGACGGCGATACTGTTATTAATTTTAATTGGCGCGGGGGGATGGTTTTACTATCAGCAGATCCATCGTTATACTGGTTATGAAACTTTGCGTGTGATTCCCCTCAATGAGGGAAGTCTCATGGGTTACAAAAGTTTTGGAAATAATGTGTTAAAATATACTAGAGATGGAGCCTCCTATATTGATAACCGTGGCGAGAATGTCTGGACGGAAAGTTATGAGATGAAAACGCCAGTGGTGGCTGTCAATGGCGATTATGCAGCGATTGCGGATCGACAAGGTAATAATATTATTATCTGTAGTACGAATGGCAAGGTAGGACAAGCAACTACGATTCTTCCTATCACTAGGATAACAGTATCGAACCTGGGACTGGTGGCGGCGGTGGTGGAGGATTCCACATCCAGTTATATCTATTTTTTTCGTAGGGACGGCAGTGAACTGAAGATAAATGTCAGAACGAATATGTCCGGAGACGGATATCCATTGGATATTTGCCTTTCCCGAGATGGAACTCAGTTAATGTGTTCTTATGTTTATCTGGAGGCCGGAGAAGTAAAGAATCGTGTAGTGTTTTATGACTTTTCGGAAATAGGTAAGAATGTACCGACTCGTCTAGTAGGCGGATTTGATGAGCCTTTTGAAGATACGGTAGTACCAAGGGTGGCATATTTAAAGGAACCTTTTTCCTGCGCGTTTAGCAGTAGTGGACCAGTGTTTTTTTCCTCCAGAAATCTTGCGAATCCGGAGCTTTTGTCCCAAGCAGTCATAGAGGAGGAGAACATATCCGGAATATTTTATTCTGAAGAATATGTGGGAGTAATTGTATGGAACAATGGCGGGGAAAATGAGAAGCGGATGGAGGTGTTCCGTGCAGATGGAAGCCATATATTGAGCAAAGAATTTACTTATGATTATACAGGCGTGGATATTGACGGAGAACTAATATTTTTGTATAATGATAATTCATGTAAGATATTTAATATGGCAGGAGTGGAGAAATTGAATGCCACTTTTGATTTTACTGTCACCAAGATTCGCAAAGGGCGTATGCCTAACACTCTTTTAGTTATGGGACCGCGGGAGATGCGGGAGATTAAATTAAAATGACCAATTTACAGGAAAGAATATGAGGAGGATACCAATGAGCCAGTTAGATATGTTGTCAGTTAACTCTATTCGCATTTTATCTGCAGATGCCATTCAAAAAGCCAATTCCGGACATCCGGGTCTGCCTTTGGGGTGTGCCTCGATCGCTTATGAACTTTGGATGAATCATCTGAACCATAATCCGGCAGATCCATACTGGCCGAACCGAGATCGTTTTATTTTGTCTGGTGGTCATGGTTCGATGCTATTGTATTCGCTTCTTCATTTATTTGGCTATGGTAATCTTTCGAAAGAAGACCTTATGCAGTTCCGTCAGATGGATTCCTTGACACCGGGACATCCAGAGTATGGTCACACGATAGGGGTGGAAGCCACTACTGGACCGTTGGGCGCCGGAATGGGTATGGCTGTAGGTATGGCGCTTGCAGAGACGCATCTGGCCGCTGTGTTTAACCGGGAAGATTATCCAGTAATCGATCACTACACCTATGTGCTGGGAGGAGATGGCTGCATGATGGAGGGGATTTCCTCGGAAGCTTTTTCTCTGGCAGGTACTTTGGGATTAGGGAAGTTGATTGTCTTATATGATTCGAATAAGATTTCAATTGAGGGGAGTACGGATATTGCTTTCCGAGAAGACGTGGCAAAAAGAATGGAAGCCTTTGGATTCCAAACGCTTCTGGTGGAGGATGGCAATGATTTGGCAGCCATTGGCCAGGCCATTGAGACGGCGAAGGCGGATACCGAACATCCTTCATTTATTACAATTCGTACACAGATTGGTTATGGATGTCCGGCAAAACAAGGCAAAGCCAGTGCCCATGGAGAGCCTCTAGGGACGGACAATATAGCAGCATTACGTGAGAATCTGGGGTGGGAGAGTGAGGAACCGTTCTATGTACCGGAAGAAGTGTATGAACATTTTCGGAAGGCAGCAGAAGAAAAGGCAGAGACAGAAGCCGCTTGGAAAGTGATGTTTGCTGCTTATTGTGAGGAGTATCCGGAGCTTGAGACCTTGTGGAAGCAATATTATGAGGATGGAGCTAAAAAGGCGGCAGCAAAAATGCTGGAAGAGGATGCGTTCTGGAAAAAAGGGGAGAAAGCAGATTCCACCAGAAATATCTCTGGCAAAATTCTCAATCAGATAAAAGATATACTTCCGAATCTGATAGGTGGTTCTGCAGATTTGGCGCCTTCCAATAAAACAAATATGAAAGATGCGGGGGATTATTCTTCGGAAAATCGTCAGGGGAGGAACTTGCATTTCGGGGTTAGAGAACTGGCGATGACGGCAATTGGCAATGGGTTGGCATTACACGGAGGCATAAGAGCTTTTGTGGCAACTTTCTTCGTCTTTAGTGATTACACAAAACCGATGGCGCGTTTGTCAGCATTGATGAAGCTGCCTCTTACGTTTGTGTTTACCCATGACAGTATCGGTGTAGGAGAAGATGGTCCCACACATGAACCGGTTGAGCAGCTGGCGATGATGCGTGCGCTCCCGAATTTTCATGTGTTCCGTCCTTGTGATGCAGCAGAGACAGCAGCAGCCTGGTACTATGCTGTGGCTTCGGAGAAGACACCGACAGCTCTAGTCCTGAGCCGTCAGAACCTTCCTCCTATGGCTGGTTCTGGCAAGGGTGCTTTGCAGGGTGCTTATGTATTGGACGATTGTGAGGGGACTCCGGATTTGATTTTGATTGCATCGGGTTCAGAAGTGAGCTTGGCAGTGCAGGCGAAAGCAGCGTTGGTGAAGGACGGACAAAAAGTTCGTGTGGTTTCGATGCCATCTATGGAAGTGTTTGAAGAACAGAGCGAGGAATATAAAGAATCGGTACTGCCAAAGGCTGTGCGCCGGCGTGTGGCGGTAGAAGCTCTGAGTGGTTTCGGTTGGGACCGATATACAGGATTGGATGGCGCTTTGGTAACGATGGATGGATTTGGAGCTAGCGGTCCAGCAGAAAAGTTGTTGGAACATTTTGGCTTTACTGTAGAACATGTAGTGGAAGTAGCGAGATCTCTGTAAAAGGAGAAGAAAGAGACTTGAGTTTCTGCAACCGTTTGCGGAAATTTGAGTCTTTTTTTATGATCTGCTTGCAATCAAATATAGTTTCTTTTATACTACTGACAAAGGATTGTCAAAGAACAAGCCCAATATGTTCAGAAATCATGGAGCATAGATAAAAGCGAGGAGGAAAAGAAAGTGGGAAAGAAATGTATTGGCATCGACATTGGGGGAACAACAGTGAAATTGGGACTGTTTACCGTGGATGGTGAGCTGTTGGATAAGTGGGAGGTAGTGACGAGGAAGGAAGAAGACGGCAAGTATATTTTGGAGGATGTAGCCGCTTCGATTAAAGCTGTATTAGGAGAAAAGGAAATTGAAATTCAGGATGTGGTAGGTGTCGGTATGGGAGTGCCAGGACCGGTATTGCCGAATGGTTATGTAGAGGTTTGTGTAAATTTGGGCTGGAGGAATAAAAACCCACAAACGGAGTTGAGCAATTTACTGAATGGAATCCTGGTGAAAAGTGGCAATGATGCCAATGTAGCGGCATTAGGTGAAATGTGGCAGGGCGGTGGTAAAGGATATACAGATATTGTAATGGTAACATTAGGAACGGGTGTAGGCGGCGGTGTGATTATCGACGAGAAGATCATTGCTGGGAAGCATGGACTGGGTGGAGAGATTGGCCATATCCATGTTCGAGATGAGGAATGGGAGCATTGTAATTGTGGCGGTGTGGGTTGTTTGGAGCAAATTGCAAGTGCTACCGGAATTGCCCGTGAAGCAAGGAGAAAAATGGAGACATCTGACGCACCGTCTTCTATGAGAAAATATGGAGAAGCGATTACCGCTAAAAATGTGCTAGATGAGGCGAAAGATGGTGATGCCATGGCACTGGAGGTAGTGGAGATTGTAAGTCGTTATTTGGGATTGATGCTAGCACAAGTGGCGATGACAGTGGATCCGGAGATGTTTGTCATTGGAGGAGGCGTGTCCCGAGCAGGTCAGTTTTTGATCGAGAAAATTGAAAAATATTATGACTACTATTCTCCAATCTCTCAGAATAAGGGAAAAATAGGTTTGGCATTACTGGGTAATGACGCAGGAATATATGGAGCAGCAAGATTGGTGCTGGGGTAAAAAGATATTTACAACAAATAAAAATGAAATGAGGAGACCCCGGAGGACTTTCGTCCTACCGGGGCAATTATGAAAAATCTATGTGCAATTTAACTATTAGACTTGATTATCTTTCTGAATTTCTATACAAATAGTATAAAAATAATATGTGAACAGAATATGAACGCTATGTAAATAGATTGTAACGCTTCGTATGTAAAAATATCTTTTTGAAGTATTCCATTCTTAATTCAAATACATTATAATAAGCTTGAATGGAAAATGAGGAAGCAGGAGGATACTATGCCGGAGGAACGAACAAGAAAAACAGTGGTAATCGGACACAAGAATCCGGATACGGATTCGATCTGTTCTGCTATCTGCTATGCAAAGCTGAAGAATGAATTAACAGGCAGGGCGTATGAGCCGGGGCGGGCCGGACATATTAATGAGGAAACGCAATTTGTATTGAATTATTTTGGCGTGGAACCACCGCGGTTGGTGGAAAATGTTAAGACTCAGGTCAAGGACATTGATATCCGGGAAACAAAAGGGGTGGAACGGAGTATTTCCTTGAAGAAGGCATGGAATTTGATGCAGGATGCGAATGCCGTGACGCTGGCCGCGGTCAGTAGTAATGGGATGTTGGAAGGGTTAATTACGGTAGGAGATATTACAAAGTCATATATGAATGTCTATGATAGCAGCATTTTGTCAAAGGCGCGGACACAATATAGCAATATTTTGGAGACTCTGGAAGGCGCTCTGGTAGTGGGGGATGAAAATGAATATTTTCATGAAGGGAAGGTACTGGTAGCTGCTGCCAATCCGGACATGATGGAGTACTACATTTCTCCTCATGATCTGGTGATTTTAGGCAATCGTTATGAGTCTCAACTTTGTGCCATTGAGATGGAAGCAGATTGTATTATCGTCTGTGAAGGGGCGGCAGTATCTATGACGATCCGTAAACTGGCTCAGGAACGGGGATGTACTGTGATGACGACTCCTTATGATACGTATACGGCAGCACGACTGATCAACCAGAGTATGCCGATCAGTTATTTTATGCGCACGGAGAATCTGATCACTTTTGATGATACAGACTATATTGATGAGATCAAAGAGGTCATGACTAGCAAACGACATCGAGATTTTCCGATTTTGGATAAAGATGGGAAATACAAAGGAATGATTTCCCGCCGGAATCTCTTGGGGGCTCGAGGTAAGCAAATTATTTTGGTGGACCATAACGAGCGAAATCAGGCAGTGAATGGAGTAGAAAATGCGGAAATTTTGGAAATTATCGATCATCATAAACTGGGGACCGTAGAAACCATTTCACCAGTATTTTTCCGCAATCAGCCCGTGGGATGTACAGCAACCATTATTTATCAGATGTATAATGAAAATAATGTAGAGATTGATAAAAAAACAGCCGGACTTCTGTGCAGCGCGATTATTTCAGATACTCTTTTGTTCCGATCGCCGACTTGTACGCGGATTGATCGTCTGGCAGCGCTGGCACTGGCAGGAACAGCGGGAATCAATATTGACCGGTATGCGGCAGATATGTTTGCGGCAGGTAGTAATTTACGAGGGAAAAGTGACGAGGAGATTTTCTACCAGGATTTTAAACGCTTTAGTGCTGGAAAAGTGTCTTTTGGCGTGGCACAGATTAGTTCTTTAAATGTGGATGAGCTGACAAATTTGAAAGAGCGGATGATACCCTATTTAAAACATGCACATGCAGAACATAAAATTGATATGTTATTTTTCATGCTCACAAATATTTTGACAGAATCTACAGAACTGCTTTGTGAAGGAAATGGCTCAGAAAGTCTGATACGGAGCGCGTTCCATTTGGATACGGAAGATGAGGTGACTCTGGCAGAAAACGAGATTTTACTGCCGGGAGTAGTGTCCAGAAAGAAACAACTGATTCCAGCAATTATGATCGCCTGTGAGGAATGAGCAAAAGAAAGGTAGGGTTAATGAGAGAAAATAAAAAGAGCCGGTCAGAGAGAACAGCTGTATCAAGAGAGGAATGGAAGCCCGGAAACATGTTGTATCCGGTTCCGGCAGTGATGGTGAGCTGTAACCGGCCGGAAGAAGTTCCCAATATTATTACAATAGCATGGACGGGAACCATTTGCTCGGATCCCCCAATGTTGTCGATTTCTTTGCGGAAAGAGCGATATTCTTATGATATTATCCGGGACACGGGAGAATTTGTAGTAAATTTGGTGAACCGGAAACTGGTTCGGGCTGCGGATTATTGCGGAGTAAAATCGGGAAGAGAGGTGGACAAGTTTCGGGAAATGAAACTGACGCCTCTGCAATCCCATCATATTATAGCGCAGGGGATCGCAGAGAGTCCCGTGTGTCTGGAATGTCGGGTGACAGAGAGAATTCCCCTTGGCAGTCATGACTTGTTTTTGGCAGAAATTCTAGGGGTATCTGTGGATAAGAGATATTTGGATGAAAAGGGAAAGTTTCATCTGAATCGCTGCGGATTGGCAGCATATTCTCATGGTGAGTATTTTGCTTTGGGAGAAAAGCTAGGAAGTTTTGGCTATTCGGTAAAGAAAAATATGATGAAAAGGACAGAAAAGACAAAAAAATGAAGTCAAATATTACACTGATTGGGATGCCTGCTTCTGGCAAGAGTACGATTGGCGTATTGCTGGCAAAACGTTTGGGCTATTCTTTTGTGGATGTGGATATTGTGATTCAAGAGAAAACGGGAAAACTATTAAGAGAGATCATTGCACAGGAAGGGATAGAAGGTTTTTTGCGAGTGGAGGAACAGGTGAATGCGGAACTGAAGGTCAGACATTCGGTGATTGCTCCGGGGGGAAGTATTGTTTATGGTAACAGAGCCATGGCACATTTGAAAGAGATTAGCCAAGTAGTATATTTAAAGCTGACTTATGAAGAACTGAAACGACGTTTGGGGGATCTGACGGATAGGGGGGTGATTTTGAAGCCAGGAATGACCCTAGAAGATTTATATCGGGAACGATGTCCCCTATATGAGAGGTATGCAGATATTACAGTCAGTGAAGGAACTGGTGGTCCGGGTGCAGTAGTGGATGAGCTGCGGGCTATTTGGGAAAGAGCGATGAAAAGCAACAAATTTTCGAGCGATAATTAAGGAGGATATTATGAAATACATCGTGATGTTGGGAGATGGAATGGCGGATTATCCGGTGGAAGCATTAGGCGGGAAAACACCGCTGGAGGTGGCTAAAAAGCCGAATATTGACAGACTGGCAAAACAAGGGGAGCTGGGAATGGTGAAGACGGTTCCTGATGGCATGAAACCGGGAAGTGATGTGGCAAATCTTGCCGCTATGGGATATAACCCAGCCAGTTGCTATACAGGCCGTTCCCCGCTGGAGGCGGTTAGTATTGGAATTCAGATGTCAGATACAGACGTGGCGTTTCGCTGCAATTTGGTTACTCTGTCGGAGGAAGCAGATTATGCAGATAAGACGATGATGGATTATAGTTCCGGAGAGATTACCACAGCAGAAGCCGCAGAATTGATCCGGGCGATAGATGAAGAGTTTCGCACAGATGAGATTGTATTTTATCCAGGTATCAGCTATCGTCATTGTATGATTTGGCATGAGGGACCAGTGGGCCTGGACTTGACACCGCCTCATGATATTTCTGATCGGAAAATTACCGAATATTTGCCGAAGAATCCGGTTATTTTAGATCACATGCGCCGCAGTTATGAGATATTAAAGGATCATCCAGTAAATCAGGCGCGCCAACAGCGGGGACTCAATCCGGCCAATTCGATTTGGCTTTGGGGAGAGGGGACCCGGCCGGCGATATCGGGGTTTGAAGATACTTATGGGATGAAAGGCTCTGTGATTTCAGCAGTGGATCTGATCAAAGGTATTGGTATTTGTGCTGGAATGAAGGTGATCGAGGTTGAGGGTGCTACTGGTAACATCGATACAAACTTCAAAGGCAAAGGCGAAGCGGCATTACGGACTTTGTTGGAAGGGCAGGATCTGGTCTATATTCATGTAGAAGCTCCAGATGAATGTGGACATCATGGAGACTTGGAGGGAAAGATTCAGGCTATTGAGCAGATTGACGAGCAGATTGTGGGACCATTATTGGAAGGTTTGGAAAAAGCCGGGGAAGATTATGCCATTTTGGTGATGCCGGATCATCCGACGCCGATTGCAATTAAGACACATGTATCGGATCCCATCCCCTATCTTTTGTACCGAAATACGAAGGCGGCTGGTCTTGGTGCGGATACTTATACGGAGAAGACAGCAAAGGCTTCTGGAATTTATGTGGAGCACGGATATGAGCTAATGAAACGATTATTGGAAAAAGTATGAATCCGGCGGAACTAGGAGATTTTTATGATTGAGAAGTATAAACACAACCTCATGGTGCGCAGGTTGGTCACAATCGTGGCTGTGGTGGCATCGGCTCTTTTGCAGACTTTTATAATTCAATCTTTTATTCGTCCAGCTCAGCTTTTGTCCGGTGGTTTTACTGGAATAGCGATTTTGATTGATGACATTGCCTCTTTGTATGGAAAAAGCTTTTCCACATCTTTAGGCATTCTTGTGCTGAATATTCCGGTGGCTGTGCTGTGTAGCAGAAGTATCAGTATGCGATTTACCTTTTATTCTATGATCCAGGTGTTTTTGGCGAGTTTGTTTTTGAAAATATTTCATTTTCAGCCGCTATTTGATGATTTGATGTTAAATGTACTGTTCGGAGGGTTTTTGTATGGGATTGCCATTGCCCTGGCATTGCGGGGAAATGCCTCCACAGGTGGTACGGATTTCATTGCTTTGTATGTTTCCAATAAGACAGGGCGCTCCATCTGGGAATATGTGTTCGCCGGGAATGTGGTGATTTTATGTATTTTTGGCTATATGTTCGGCTGGCTTTATGCTGGATATTCGATCTTATTTCAGTTTGTGTCAACCAAAACGGTTTCTGCATTTCATCATCGCTATGAACGGGTGACTTTGCAGATTACCACAAATCAAGCGGAGAAAGTGATGAAGGCATATATTGCCAATTGTAAACATGGGATTTCTTGCGTGGAAGCGATTGGCGGATATAGCCATAAAAAAATGCATTTGCTACACACGGTGGTATCTTCCTATGAAGTATCAGAGATTGTGCAACTGTTACGTGCCCAGGATCCCCATATTATTATTAATATGATTAAAACGGAGAACTTTTATGGCGGTTTTTATCAGGCGCCGATAGAGTAAAGAATATAAGAAAGTGGTAGAAATATAGTCCGGAGCGTATTGGAATGTGATTTTCAGATGCGTTCCGGACTTAAATTATGTATGAAAAGCTATAACATTTCCATATAAGCCAAAAGCTGTTCAAGAAGATTCAATCCGATATGAATCAAAAGAATCCATATGATGATTCCTAAAATCAAAAAAACAAGTTTATAAAAAAGGTAAGCTCTTGCAAAATTCCGACGGTCTGGATGCTTTTTGTTAAAAGCCAGATACCAAAGATAGAACCAGCCTATGACGGGAATATTCATGCACATAAAAGTAAAGAACCAATGATGAATCTGAGCGGTGTTTTTTTGAATAGCAGCGGATTCTTCTATAGTTTTTTTCAAATGATTTTGTTCGTTGTCGACAACTTCATGGTCAGCAATTTGTTCGATTGCTTTTTGAATTGTGCTGGTATCCTTGGATGGTGAGATATTCTCAGTATGCTCCATAGTGATTAATCCTCCTCTCCCACCTGGATGATTGGGCTGGGGCCAGGGGTGGGGCTAGTAGACGTTTGAGCGTTTGCATTCCATTTCCACTGTTCCCGGTTCAGAGTGGCAGAAAGCTTTTGCTGTTCCAGAGCAATTTGCTGGTTTAAGGATGCTTGTTTTTGCGTTTCTGTAACCTGTCGTTCGGCCTGCATTTTTTCCCAGATCTCTGCAGTGGGCAGAGAAGAAATTCGGGTGATAGCATCGTTCAGACGTTGGCTGTAAGATGCGGCTTCCGAATAATCGGCGATCAAAGGCAGTCTATCGATGGCAGCTTGTACCAATTCTTGAGCATTGGGCGCCTGATATTCCAGTGCTTCTACATTTTGCAGGGCGGACAAAAACTCGTTCTTACGAGTTTCGACTTCCAAAAGTTCCCGCTGTCTGGCGGCTTCTTTTTCTGCCAGTTTTTGTGCTTCTGCCTGTTCCCTGGCTTTTTGCGCTTCATAAAGAGCAATGGTTTGTGACATTTCCCTGATGGTAACTGAGAAAGTCTCATAACGAGCAGTCACCCGTTCCAGAAACTCTCCGCGCAGCTTCCCTTCATCCATTAGATTCAGCTGGCTGATCATTTTATGATATTGTTCGTTTACCCAGTAAGTATCTTCGACGGTTTCGATGGTTTTTTGTTCAAATTCGGATACGCTGGCGGTCAACTCCTCTTCTAGCCGACGTTGTTCCTTATCATGGAGACTTTGCTGGGCTCGCAGCTCAGCCGTGGTACTAACCAGATCGGTGATTCCAGTTTTGGGATCTGCTCGCATTTCCACGGTGGAAGGTTGTTCCCAATCCCAGGGTTCTTTTCCGGCATGAAGCTCATCCATAGTACGTTTCCAGATTCGTCCGGCATAAGTGCTGCCAAAAATGCCTGGCATAGCCCGGGGGATATCAAAACCAACCCAGATAGCTGTCGTATAATAGCGGGTATAACCACAAAACCAGGTGTCTTTGCTGTTGTTGGTGGTACCCGTTTTACCGGCAGCGGGCATATTGCCAGCGAGGGATAGACCGCGTCCGGTGCCAAAAGGCTCTGAAAGAGTGCCCTTCAGAATATCTGTAATCATATAAGCAGTATCTTCCTGATAAATTTGTTGTGCCTGAGGTATGCTGTTACGAGTCAAATTTCCTTGTTGTTCATGTTCAATACGTACAATACAGGTACGATCGTTGTAAATACCGCTATTGGCAAGTGTGCTGTAACCTTTGGCCATATCAACAACTCGCAGACCATTAGTAAACCCACCAATGCTTAAAGAGGGAATATTATTGTCAATATAAGTAATTTTGTGAAAATTCATCCGCCCTAAATACTCCAGACCGAAGTTAACACCGATATCAGAAAGAATCTGCCAGGCGACTGTGTTGAGGCTGCGGTTCAAGGCTTCTCGCACAGTGATCTCTCCGTGATAAGAGCCGCTACTATTGGAAGGACCATCTTCCCATTTGTGGTCATCTACCAACCGGGCCGGATAATATTCTCCCGTGTCAAAGGCAGGAGCATAATCAATCAAAGGTTTGATGGTACTGCCAGGTTGTCGGGCGCTTAAATAGGCACGATTGAAAGGATCTTCTTCACCACGACCACCCACAATAGCAACGATATAGTTGCTTTGATTATCGACAATGACGCCAGCGCCTTGGAGGGCGTATTTTCCGTTGTCCTGCAGTTCTGTGTAAGAAGAAAGCCCATTGTCGATTTGCGTCTGAAGAAGGCTTTGAAGTTCGGGATCAAGAGAGGTATAAATGCGGTAACCACCAGCTCGAATTTTATCATTCTTTTCATTATAAAGAGTCTGATAGCGTTCCAAGTAGGAAGTGTAATCCTCTTTATCATCAAAAATATATTGGAAATCAAAATTTTCTAGCTTCATCAGCTCCAAAGCAGCGCAATGGATGGCATAGCTGCTCATATAATTTTCGTCTGTGCCTTCGATCTCTTCCTGCAGAACATGGAGGGGTTGGGAGAGACAGGAATAATATTCGGCTTCTGTAAGATAGCCGACTTCGTACATACTTTCCAGAATGCTGTCACGTTTTTCTTTGGCGGCAGCCGGATTTTTGACTGGATCGTAGGCAGAGGGACTGTTGCTGATGCCCGCTAGGACGGCAGCATCACAGACGGTCAGTTCAGCAGCGTCTTTGCCGAAATAGTATCGGCTAGCGGCCTGAACGCCGTAACAATGATTGCCATAAAAATTCGTATTACAGTAAAATTCCATAATATCGGTTTTGGAGAATTTTTTCTCAACTTCCGGAGCAAGAAGAATCTCGACAATTTTGCGGGTAAAGCTTTTTTCCTGGGTCAGGTAAGTATTTTTGATAACCTGTTGCGTGATGGTGCTGCCACCTTGTGTGATGACGCCACGGTTTTTAACCAAGGCCAGAGCGGCACGGGTAGTGGCAATCCAGTCCACCCCCGTGTGGCTTTTAAAACGGCGATCTTCCTGTGCTATGTAGGCATTTTGGATGTTAAGACTGATTTGGCTGATAGGAACATATTCATAGTGACCAGCATTGACCAGACCGATCAGTTGTCCGTCTTTGCCGTATATCTCGGTGTCTGACAACATACGAAAATCTTGACGTTCCATCTGAGCCAGCTTATCATAGGCAATTTGGCGGCAATAATCGAGATCTGGTTTTACTTTTACATAAATTAGGATGGCAACCAGTACGGTGACGATCAAACCAATGGCAAGGAGCTGAAGGATGCCCTGGAACAGCCAGCCTAGTATACCAAAGAGGCTTACAAAGAAGCTTGCAAGGTATTTTAGTATTTTGATAATAATTTTCATGGTTCTCCTTGAATCCTTTTCTCACAATTCATTGTTTACCTGGATAGTATAATACAAAACAGGAAAAAGAGATAGTAAAAAACAGCAGAAAAACAGGAAAACCAGAAGAAAATGTTGACTTTCCTGGTAAAAAGAAGTAAAAGTAAAAGTACAAACGGATAGAAAAGGATGGAATGTTTATGTATCAGATTGATTTTAAAAAGCCTCAAAAGGTTCATTTTATTGGAATTGGTGGAATCAGTATGAGTGGACTAGCTGAGATATTGTTGCGGGAGGGATTTACCGTGAGCGGTTCGGATGCTCATGAGAGTCCATTGACAGAGCGTCTGATAAATCAGGGAGCAAAGATTTTCTACGGTCAGCGTGCGGAGAATATACAAGATGGCGTGGAGCTTGTCGTATATACGGCGGCGATACATCCAGATAACCCGGAATACCAAGAAGTACAGCGTAGAGAGATTCCGATGATGAGCCGGGCTGAGTTGCTGGGACAGATGATGAAAAATTACCATTATGCAATAGCGATTGCTGGTACTCATGGAAAGACTACCACTACGTCCATGGTGACAGAGATTTTACTGGCGGCAAAAATGGATCCGACGATTTCGGTAGGAGGAATTCTCCCTTCTATTGGAGGAAATATTCGGGTTGGCTCTCAAGAGCTGTTTGTGACAGAAGCCTGTGAGTATACAAACAGTTTTTTGTCGTTTTTTCCAACAATAGAGGTAATTCTGAATATAGAAGCAGATCATCTTGACTTTTTCAAGGATTTGGAAGATATCCGTTGCTCTTTTGGAAAATTTGCAGCACGGTTGCCAGAGGACGGTTTGTTGATTATGGATGGAACAATTGATCGGCCGGAGGAACTGACGAAAGGACTTTCCTGTCGGGTTGTGACAGTGGGACATGGTGCAGACGGAGATTATGGAGCGACAGATCTCACATATGATGAGCTGGGGCGGCCTTCTTTTTTGCTGATGAAAAAGGGAATTCCAGCGGAAAAGATTCGGCTGGGGGTTCCTGGGGAACATAATGTATATAATGCTCTGGCAGCAATTGCAGTGGCAGAGGCGCTGGGCGTATCCATGGGGGCGATTGGTGCTGGTCTGGCTGGTTTTAAAGGAACAGAAAGACGGTTTGAGAAGAAGGGAGAAGTAGGCGGAATAACAATCATTGATGATTATGCCCACCACCCTCAGGAGATTGCCGCCACTTTAAAAACGGCCAGACATTATCCTCATAAGAAATTATGGTGTGTGTTCCAGCCGCATACCTATTCAAGAACGAAAGCATTATTGGAAGATTTTGCAAAAGAACTGGCAGCGGCGGATGAGGTGGTGCTAGCTGGTATTTATGCAGCCAGAGAGACGGATACATTGGGCATAAGTTCTGAGGATATTGCAGAAAGAATTGTTAGACAGGGAACACCGGTGCATTGTTTTTCCACGTTTGATGAAATTGAAATATTTATTTTAAAAAATTGTTCCCCAGGTGATTTGTTGATAACTATGGGAGCCGGAGATATTGTAAAGATTGGGGAACGGCTTCTAGGACAATAGTTATCCACAATATCCACATAGTTTTCCACTTTTTGCAGACAGAAACTATGTGGATTTTTTTATTCTTTCTAACAGTGATGTTTAAACAAATAAAAAGCAAGGTTTTTCGCATAAAACGCCGGATTTCGACAAGGTTTTCAAAAATGGAAAAAAGCGATTATCCACGTTATCCACAATATCCACATTCTGTTTGGTGGATAAATGCCCCTATTTTCTTTTGAAAAAGGATGTGTTAGAATAGAAAACAATGGAGAGGATGGAAAGCGATGGATATAATTTGTAGTTTTCGGATGGAAGCAACCTTGGTGGCAAATACGTTTATTGACGAATATATGGCGAATGCCAGCGGGGAATATGTGAAGGTTTATCTGTACTTACTGCGCCACCAGCAGGATGCGGTGAGCATTGAACAGATTGCAGATGCTTTGAATCACACAGAGTCGGATGTAAAACGGGCTCTGGCCTATTGGGAGAAATTGGGGGCATTGCAGAAAAAAACGGTCTCTCAGGATGGTCTGGAGCAAAAAGGCGATAAAGTCCGGGAAGTTGTTGCAGAAGAACGTCAGGAGTCGACGGCGTCCCCATCAGGTTCGACGGCTTTGGCAAAAAGGAATCTTTACAGCCAGGAGCAGGTGAACCAGCTGGCAGAAGACGAAGATTTTACGCAGCTGCTCTATATTGCTCAAAAGTATATGAATAAAGTGTTTACTCCTCGGGAGTGCGAGGTATTCGCTTATCTTTATGATGGTTTGCATATGCCGGCAGAACTTTTGGAGTACTTGGTGGAATATTGTGTGCAAGGCGGGCATACCAGTATTCGTTATATTGAAACGGTGGGTTTAAATTGGCATGAACGGGGACTGTGTACTGTGGAGATGGCAAGAGCCTATGCCAGTGGATTTACGAAAGATTCTTTTGCGGTTATGCGTTGCTTTGGACTGACAGATCGCAAACCAGGAGATGCGGAAAAGCAGATGATTGAGAAATGGTTTTCTGCGTATGGTTTTAGCCGGGAGGTGGTGCTGGAGGCATGTAACCGAACATTAGAGGCAATTCATTCTCCCAGTTTCCGGTATGCAGACAAGATTTTGAGCGAATGGAAAAAGGCCGGAGTCCGCACCGTTCGAGATATAACTTTGCTGGATGAAAAAAGACAGGAAAAGAAAAGTAATCGTGCAGTCAAAAAGGCCGTCAACCAGTTCCATAATTTTGAACAGCGAAGTACCGATTATGACGCTATGATGTTGGATCAGGTAAAATCATGGATTGGGCAGGGATAATAAGAACAGCTTCGCTTAGTGAGCAAAAAGGGACAGGAGGAAAGGATGGCACTGAATAATTCCCAATATAATGAAGTGATGAGGGAGTATGAACAACAGCAGTTGAAAAATCGCCATGAGCAACAAAAGCGAGTGAAGGAGGTTTATAAATATGTGCCCCAAATCCAGGCGCTGGATGAAGAGATCCGCAGTCGGGGAGCAGCGAGCGCCCGACAGGTTCTAAATGGTGATGCAGAAGCAGGCAGCCGATTTCGAAAGATACTGGAGGATTTGCGGGAACAAAAGAGAGTATTGTTGGCTGCGGCTGGTTATCCAGCGGACTATATGCAATTGCGTTATCGTTGTTCCAAATGTCAGGATACTGGTTACACCGACGGACATCGCTGCCAGTGCTTTGAACAGGCCAGGACAAGATTGCTGTATGCACAATCCAATATTCGTCAGATCTTACAGCAGGAAAACTTTGATACGCTTTCTTATGAATGGTATGACGGGGAAAAAAGATTGCCACAACTGGGAACCACGCAATTAGATTATATGCGTACAGTAGTGCGTCGATGTCAGGAATTTGCGACATCGTTTCCGTTGCTTGGACAAAATCTTCTATTTACGGGCAGTACTGGTGTGGGGAAAACCTTTCTTACTAATTGTATTGCCAGAGCATTGATCGATCGGTATTTATCGGTGATTTATCTTACATCCCAGGATTTGTTTGAGCTGATGTCTCGTTATAAATTTAGTCGAGATTCTCAGGAAGAAGCAGAAGAAGGCTTTCGTCATATTCTGGAATGTGATATGCTGATCCTTGATGATCTAGGCACAGAGGTAAATAATACATTTGTATCTTCCCAATTATTTTATTGTATCAATGAGCGTATTAACCGTCAGAAAGGAACCATTATATCAACCAATTTATCTATGGGGATGTTACGGGATACTTATTCCGACCGGGTGACTTCCCGGATTATGAGCTATTATGCGACGATTCCTCTGTATGGAGAGGATATCCGTATTAAGAAAAACTTCCGGGGATTAGCTTGACTTACGCGTAGCATAATGATATAAAAGAAAAGTCACCGGATTCATCACGACCAGATTATGGAGGAAAAAGATGATATACGAAGAGAAGACGATCGAGACCATTCCGGTAGGGCCGTTGGGACTCATTCCTTTAAAAAGCTGTGCTGACTTAGGAACCAAAGTGAATGAGTGGTTGGTAGCTTGGAGGAAAGAGCGAGAGAGTGAACATAAATCTACTATCGCGTTTGCTGGATATCAGAGAGATTCTTATATTGTAGAGGCAAGGACTCCGCGTTTTGGTTCTGGAGAGGGCAAGGGCACGATCGAAGAGTCCGTGCGAGGAGACGATCTCTACATTATGGTAGATGTATGTAATTATAATTTGACTTATTCGCTGTGCGGTATGACAAACCGGATGTCACCAGATGATCATTTTCAGGATTTAAAGCGGGTGATTGCGGCGGCAGCAGGTAAGGCTCGTCGGATTAATGTGATCATGCCTTTCTTATATGAGAGCCGTCAACACCGTCGATCGAACCGGGAATCTCTAGACTGCGCGTTGGCTCTGCAGGAACTGACTAATATGGGGGTGGAGAATATCATTACTTTTGATGCTCATGATCCCCGAGTGCAGAATGCAATACCTTTGAAAGGTTTTGAGACCGTACAGCCGATCTATCAGTTTATTAAATATCTTTTGAAGGAAGAGAAGGATCTAAATATTGATAGTGATCATATGATGGTGATTAGTCCAGATGAAGGGGGTATGAGCCGTGCGGTCTATTTTGCTAACGTATTGGGGCTGGATATGGGGATGTTCTACAAGCGCCGGGATTATACTCGTATTGTGAACGGCAGGAATCCTATTGTTGCCCATGAATTCCTGGGCTCCAGTGTGGAAGGCAAAGATGTACTGATTATTGATGATATGATCTCCTCAGGAGAAAGTATGCTGGATGTAGCGAAAGAGTTGAAACGCCGGAAAGCAAGGAAGGTGTTTATTTGTGTAACCTTTGGCCTGTTTACTAATGGGTTGGCAAAATTTGACGAGTATTATGCCAATGGTCAGATAGACAGAATACTGACAACAAATCTGGTTTATCAGACCCCAGAATTGTTGTCCCGTCCTTACTATATTAATGTGGACATGAGTAAATATATTGCATTGATTATTGATAATCTGAATCATGATGATTCTCTGAGTGATTTACTGAATCCAACGAGAAGAATTAATAAAGTGTTGGAACAATATCGTAATGGTCAGAGTGAGCAACAGTAAGGTTACTGTTTGCAATGTTATCGGTGAAAGGAAAGCGAATACCGACAACTGCGTATATAAAAGAAGTTGAGGATAGCAAGATGAATGAAGAAAGAGATTATCGAGGGCCGGAGGATATAAACGAGTCAGAGGTGATAGAACAAGAAACATGGAAGGTTCCCCAAAAAGAAAAGTTTGACTGGAAGAAAGAACTCTGGGAATGGGTGAAGATTATTGTGTCAGCAGCGGCGATTGCGCTGATCCTGAATACATTTATCATTGCTAACAGCCAGGTTCCTAGCGGTTCCATGGAAAATACGATTATGACGAATGATCGTGTTATCGGTTCTCGTCTTTCCTATTTGTTTGAGGATCCAGAAAGAGGAGATGTTGTGATATTTCATTTCCCAGATAATGAAAAGATTTATTATGTGAAACGCGTGGTTGGTTTGCCGGGAGAGACTGTGGATATCTATGATGGTCATGTTTATCTCAATGGTTCGGAGGAACCTTTTGAAGAACCTTACCTTCGGGAGCCAATGATTCCGGAGGAGCCAATGCATTTTGAAGTGCCAGAGGGCTGCTATTTGATGCTGGGAGATAATCGGAATTATTCCGCTGATGCCCGTGTATGGCAGAATACGTACGTAAAAAAAGAAAAAATTGTAGCAAAGGTTCTGTTCCGGTATTTTCCGAAAATCAGCAGAATCAAATGATGATGGGAGAGGAAGTCAAAAAATAGGCCATCCATTATTTCCATATCTTGTGCGCGAACAACCGGGTACAGAATATGGAAATGGCGGATGGCTTATTTTGCGACATTTTCTTTTTCTATTTAGGAAAGATCTATTTAAAATTTACAATCATGAAATATTATGTTATAGTAAAAAATAGCAGAAATACTAAAAAATTGGATAGAAAGGAAAAGTGTAATGAAAAATACGGCACTGGTAATTATGGCAGCAGGTATTGGCAGCCGATTTGGTGGCGGGATTAAGCAGCTGGAGCCAGTGGGGCCGAATGGCGAGATTATCATGGATTATTCGATTCATGATGCACTGGAAGCAGGATTTAATAAGGTGGTATTTATCATTCGCAGAGATCTGGAACAGGATTTCAAAAGGATTATTGGCAGTCGGATTGAAAAGATCACGGATGTATCATATGCTTATCAGGAAATAGATATGCTGCCAGAGGGATATACTGTGCCGGAAGGCCGGAAAAAGCCTTGGGGGACCGGACAGGCAGTATTGTCAGTGAAGGGGATTGTGAATGAGCCGTTTGTAGTCATCAACGCCGATGATTATTATGGAAAAGAGGCATTTTTCCATATTCATGATTATATGGTACAGCAGATGAATACAGAGGAAGCGGTGTATGATATGTGTATGGCTGGTTTTATTTTATCCAATACTCTCAGCGAGAACGGAGCTGTGACCCGGGGAGTTTGCCAGTTAGGAAAAAATGATATTTTACAGAGCGTCACAGAAACTTTCGATATTGAGAAAAAAGGAAATGGAATTTTTGCCAATGATGAAAACGGGAATCCTGTTTTGGTTAGTCTGGATCAGCATGTTTCTATGAATATGTGGGGATTACCGCCGGCATTTCTGGAGGAGTTGGAAAACGGGTTTCCCCGGTTTTTAGATAATGCAAAAGGAGACTTAAAGGCAGAATATTTGCTTCCGAGAGTAATCGATTCTTTGATTCAGGAAGGCAAGGCACAGGTAAAAGTACTGAAAACACAAGATAAATGGTTCGGGGTGACTTATCAGGAGGATAAAGCTGCTGTTGTGGCAGCAATTCGCAGACTCATCGATCAAGGGGTATATCGGGAGAAGCTGTTTTAGCAGATAAACTTTTGTGGCCATCTATGATGTCTGAATGGCCGCAGAAAAGAAGACAGGATGAAGAAAGGTGGCTGGAGAGTGCGACAGTATAAGATCGACAACAATGACAGGAAAGCATATCCATTTGGGCTCACGATAACAGAAGGAGGAATTCATGTTTCAGTAGCGGTTCCGGCAACAGAATGCCGATTGCTTTTATTTGCACCATCATCAAAACGGGAACCTATCGCCATCCCTTTTCCGGAGAATGGAAGAGTGGGAAATGTATGGGAAATGACTGTGTTGGGTAAGGATCTGGAGCATTATGAATATGCCTTTGAGGCAGATGGGGAAATATTTTCAGATCCTTATGGATATATTTTTACCGGACAAGAGGAGTGGGGAAAAGCAGAGCAAATTGATACCCTTTTGCATAGTCCAATCCATCAGGAAGAATTTGACTGGGAAGGGGATAGACCATTGCATATCCCGTATGAAGAATGTGTGATTTACCGGGCCCATGTGCGGGGATTTACTCGGCACGCTTCATCCAAGGTAAAAGAAAGAGGGACGTTCCGGGGAATTGCAGAAAAGATTCCTTATATGAAGGAGTTAGGAATCACCACACTGGAATTGATGCCAGTAGCAGAGTTTTCTGAGGTTATGGTGACCCGGTATCAAGGCGGTCCCATCGAACGAAGAGAGGCATCAGGAAAATTGAATTACTGGGGCTATGGTCCAGCGTATAACGGAGCTCCCAAAGCATCTTATGCAGGAAAGAAGCGGCGGCCGGATCGAGAATTGAAGCAATTGGTTAAAGAGCTGCATCAGGCGGGTATTGAATTGGTGATAGAGCTTTTTTTTACTGGGGAGGAAACGCCGGCTTTTGTGCTGGATATGGTACGCCGTTGGGTGCGGGAGTATCATTTAGATGGCATTCATCTAGTGGGAAAGGCAAGAAGCGAGCTGCTGGCTAAAGATCCTTATCTGACAGGAACAAAATTGTGGGCAAATTTTTGGGAAGAGAATGCAGGTATTTCGGGAGTAAAGTACTTAGGGGAGTATAATGACGGTTTTTTGACGGATATGCGCCGGGTGCTTAAGGGAGATGAGGATCAGATGAATCGTCTGGCATTCCGTACTAGGAACAATCCGTCTGACCGGGCAGTAATTCACTACATGGCAAATACCAATGGTTTTACTTTAATGGATATGGTCTGCTATGAACAAAAGCATAATGAGGACAATGGCGAACAGAATCGGGATGGCGCCAATTATAATTATAGCTGGAACTGTGGGACAGAAGGGCCGATCCGTAAAAAAAAGATTTTAATGTTGCGAAAACAACAGTTGCGCAATGCGCTGCTGCTTTTATTTCTGAGTCAGGGAACGCCGCTTTTAATGGCTGGAGATGAATTTGGCAATTCTCAAAATGGCAACAACAATGCCTATTGTCAGGACAATGAAATTTCTTGGTTGAACTGGAACCAGCAAAAGACAAATCGGGATCTTTGGGAGTTTGTAAGACATGTGATAAAGTTTCGCAAAGAACATCCAGTGTTTCATGGCAGTAAGGAGCCGCGGATGATGGATTATCAGGTGTGTGGAATGCCGGATGTATCTTATCATGGTGTGAAGGCATGGGTTCCAGAATTTGATCATTTTCGCCGTCAATTAGGAATTCTTTATTGTGGAGAATATGGGAGAAAACCAGATGGCACCGCCGATGACAGCTTTTTTGTAGCTTACAATATGCACTGGGAGCCCCATGAATTTGCTTTGCCACATTTGCCTAAAGGGTTGGGATGGTATGTGGCCTTTGATACTGGGGACAGTATGCATAACGGTTATTTCGAATCTGGACAAGAGCCAGAAACATCAAATCAGAAACGTATTATGGCACCGCCACGGACAATACTGGTGTTGATTGGCAAAAAAGTACAAGAAGTGGAAATTCCGGAAAAAAGAGACGAAGCCAATGGAGGAACAAAGAATGCACACATTTGAGGAGTTGGTGGCTGTGGTAGAGACTCTGCGATCCGAGAATGGATGTCCTTGGGACAGAAAGCAAACACTGGAAAGTTTAAAACCATGTTTGCAGGAGGAGACAGAGGAAGTTATTGCGGCAATAGACAAAAAAGATATGGAAAATTTGTGCGAGGAGCTGGGCGATTTACTCTTTCATGTTTTGATTTACAGTCAAATTGCAAAGGAACAGAAATGCTTTTGTCTGGAAGATGTGATCGATGGAGTGTGTGAGAAAATGATTCGTCGACATCCTCATGTATTTGGTGATTTAGGCCATTTAACACCAGAGGAAAGTTTGAATTTATGGAATGAGATTAAAAAACAGGAAAAAGCCAAAAAACCTTGACAAACAGTGGCAAAACATATATAAATTGTAGAGTACACTATATTCAAGGGGTATCGAGAAGTGATACCAGACGATTTTTAGGAGGAAATAATCATGAATAAAACAGAATTAGTTGCAGCAATTGCAGAACAGGCAGAGATCTCCAAGAAGGACGCGGAGGCGGCTCTGAAAGCATTTGCTGATGTTGTTTCTGCTGCATTGAAGAACGGTGATAAGGTACAGTTGGTTGGCTTTGGAACTTTTGAGGTCTCAGAGAGAGCCGCGAGAGAGGGAAGAAATCCCCGGACCGGAGAGACCATGCCAATCAAGGCATGTAAGAGTCCTAAATTTAAGCCAGGAAAAGCATTAAAGGATATGGTAAACGAATAATTTATGAGATTGGATAAATATTTGAAAGTTTCTCGTCTGATAAAGCGCCGTACAGTGGCAAATGAAGCTTGCGATGCCGGACGAGTTCTAGTGAATGATAAACCTGCTAAGGCGTCGGTGAATGTCAAGGTGGGAGATATTATAGAGATACAGTTCGGTACCAGCTCAGTGAAAGTGGAAGTGCTGGATGTTCAGGAAACGGTCCGTAAAGATGATGCAAAGGAGCTGTATCGATACCTATGAAGACAGGCAGCAGTTTCTGCATTTGAATCGTTATAAAAGCATCATAAAAGAAAAGACCTCCTCATATACTAAAACAGGTGTTTTGTATGGCAGGAGGTCTTTTCATGGAGGAAAAATCAGGAAGCCGTCCCCACGCCTGTTTTCTGCAGAATCGCGCAGCAGCCAATCTGACAGGAGTGCGGGAGGTAGTGTCGTTTGACGAGAGTCAGGTGGTTATGGATACAGATTTGGGACTTTTGACATTAAAGGGAAAAGAGTTGCATGTGAGTCGGCTTTCCGTGGAAAAAGGAGAGGTGGATGTCACTGGAACAGTAGATAGCATGGTCTATTCCTCTAATGAAGCCTATCGGAAAGCGGGACAGTCGTTTTTGGTAAGGCTGTTTAAATGATGAAAGGGGCAGAAGAATGAGTCCCAATATTCATTTTGAAGTAAGACTTTTGGTGATGGGAATAATGGCTGGAGCAGGTCTGATGGCGCTTTATGATCTGTTGCGTTTGTTTCGGGCGTTGGTGCCTCATGGATGGTTTTGGATGGGATTGGAGGATCTGGGTTATTGGATATTCGCCGGACTTGCTGTTTTTTATCTGCTTTATAGAGAAAATGACGGATCTTTGCGGTTGTATGTCATCAGTACAGTATTTTTTACCATGATTGTGTATGATCGCTTGTGTAGCACGTTTTTGCAAAAAGTATTGAAAAAGCTTAAAAGATGCTTTAAAATAGGAATAATAAAAGCAAAGCGCAGATGAACAGAGACAGAAACAGGTGAGACGATGAGGATATATGGCAGCGCCAGAGGTGGTATGAAAAAAAGGAAAAACAAAGATCGCTGGGGCAACCGAATGGCAATTGTTGGAATTACATTAGTAGTTTTTAGCTTGGGCATAGTAGTGAATGTTAAAAGTGCATCCATGAAGAAACGAGATCAGGAATATCAAGAGAGAGAGATGTTGCTGCAGCGGTTATACGATCAGGAAGTCAGTCGGGCCGAAGAATTGAAGGAATATGAGGTCTATGTGCAGACAAAGCAGTACATTGAAGAAGTAGCAAAGCAAAAATTGGGATTGGTGAAACCAGATGAAATTCTTCTGAAGCCAGTGCCAAAGAATTAAAGGGAATACAATCCTCTCCTGACGCATATAATGTGCCTTAGGAGGGGATTTTTGTGTGGAGACGATCGAAACGCCGGGATATGGCGAATGTGAATGTATATACGGCCAGCCGCTTGGGAGAAATGGCACATTCCTTAGAGATTTTAGCCAGATCCTGCCAAGAGGAAGGGAATAATGAACGAGGACTAAGCCGCGAAGATGCTTTGGCGGCTATGCAGATGTCTGCTGCCATGGTATGTGAGGGCTGTAACCGCTGTAATCTTTATAGTGATAGTGAAAAAGAGGATAGCTATTATCTGTATTATCTTTTGCGGGCATTTGAACAGAAGGGGCAGGTGGAATTTGAGGATATGCCTCGGTTTTTTATGGAAATTTGCCGGCGGAGGGAGGATTATGTAACACAATTGAATCGGCATCTGGGACGAGCTACCATGAATTTAGAGTGGAAGAACCGTTTTCTAGAAAGCCGGGATACCGTGATGGTACAGTTTCGTGAGCTGGCAATGATCCTGGAGGAATTTGCGCATCAGATGGAACAGGCGTCAGACATTACCGAAAATCGGGAAGAAGTGGTAAAACGGATGTTTCGACAACATCATATGTTGGTGGAAAATCTTCTGATTCTGGAACATGAGGAGCGAAAGCGAGAGGCATATCTGACAATGCGGACAACGAATGGACGATGTGTAACGGCTAAGGAAGCGGCAACGATTTTGGGACAAGCCATGGGGAATAAGAGCTGGTATGCGCCAAAGGATACGCGGGCGCTGGTGACGAGACAGACAGCAACCATCCATTTTGCGGAGACAGGAAGATACCGGATGATGTATGGATTGGCCCGGGTTCCACGAGAGGGAGAACGGTTTTCTGGAGATAATTTTATGTATTCGGAAGAGGCGCCAGGACAGGTGATTATGAGTGTTTCTGACGGAATGGGAAGTGGAGAGCAGGCATCTTTAGAGAGCCGGCGAGTGGTAGAACTAGCACAACAGTTGTTGGAAACAGGATTTTCTGCCCGATCCGCATTGAAAATGGTCAATACCGTTTTAATGTTGACGGGAGGAGAGCAACATCCCACCACTATAGATTTATGTTGTATTGATCTGCATACAGGAGTATTGGAGGCAATGAAGTTGGGGGCAGCGGCAACTTTTATATTGAATGGAAATGGAGTAGAAATATTGGAGGCAGGGGAGGTACCAGCAGGGATATTAGGAACGGTGGAACCGGTGTTGCTGTCGAGAAAGCTATGGGATGGTGACCGAGTGATTTTGGTGACGGATGGGGTGTTGGAGGCGTGTCCGGGAGAGGATAAAGAAGAAAGTCTGCAGGAGTACATAGAAGGAATGGAGGTACGCAGTGTACAGGAAATGGCGGAAGAGATTCTGGATTTTGCATGTCAGGAGGAAGAACCTAGAGATGATATGCTGGTGATGGTAGGAGGGATATGGAGAAGATGAGGGCGCAATAGGCGTCCTTTTTCTTTGATGAGAATGAGAAAAGAATAGAGGGGGCTTGCACAGAGAAAAAGATAAAGGTATAGTGTAGTGGTAAATATTATGACATTTTTTGAAAGAGGGGAAGGCAGCATGTGGGAAAAAGTATGGGATTTTATAAAGGAGAAAAAGATGCTGCAGCCAGGAGATCGGGTGATGGTGGCTGTCTCAGGAGGTGCAGATTCGATCTGTTTGCTGAAGGTTTTGTCAGAAAATCAAATGGGATTAATATTGCGGGCGATGCATGTGCATCATGGACTACGAGGTGCAGAAGCAGATCGTGATGTGGAGTTTGTGCAAAAAATTTGTGAAAAACTGGAAATACCTTTGGAGATCGTATATCGAAAGGTAAAGGAATATGCGAAAGAACAGAAAATCTCGGAGGAAGAAGCAGGACGAATTTTGCGGTATAAAGCATTGGAGGAGGGGGCTGTGCGTTGGGAGAGAGAAATCAGGGAACAGACACAGAGAACCAAAAACGAAGAAGCAAAGAGGGGGGAGGATTGGCAACAAAGGTCAGTGCAGATTGCGGTGGCGCACCATCAGGACGATAATGCAGAAACGATTTTACATCATTTGCTGCGGGGAAGCGGTTTGCGCGGATTGGCGGGGATGCGTCCGATTCAGGGAAACCGGATCCGGCCGCTTTTAGGAGTCCGCCGAAGCGAAATTTTAGGATATCTTCGAGAGTCGGGCTGGGAATGGTGTGAGGATTCTAGCAACGAATCGAGCGTTTACACCCGAAATCGGATACGTCAGGAACTGATCCCTTACATGACAGAAAAGGTGAATGCGCGAGCCGTGGAAAATCTTTTACATGCGGGAGAGCTTTTTGGACAGGCAGATCAGTACCTGGAGCGGCAGACAGCACATTTGTGGAATCAGCTGGGATACATAGAAAAAAGTGATGGGATCGGAGCGGTTAAACGAGCTGGAATCAATCGGGAAGGCTTTTTGAAACAGGAAGAAATCATTCGCGCTTATCTGATTCGCCATATGCTGACATTAACAGCACCTGAACAGAAGGATATAACAGCAAAACATATTCAATTGATTGCGCACCTGGCAGATTGTGCTGTGGGCAGTAGCTGTGATCTGCCAGGCGGATTACGGGCAGTGAGAAGCTATCAAGAATTTTATGTAGAATATCGCCAGAATGCACAGAAGCCAGAGCCAGTGAAAGTGAGTATGCCAGTGCCAGAAGGAGAGCCGGTTTGGGCCGGAGATTTAGAACTTCGCGCGTTTTTTCGGGAGAACGGAACAGAAATTCCGAAAAAGGAGTATACGAAATGGTTTGATTATGATAAAATAAAAGCTACGCTGTCGGTTCGAAGCCGGCAACAAGGGGATTTTTTTACTCTGCCAGGAGGCAGGCGTAAAATGCTGAGCCGTTTTTTGATTGATGAAAAGATTCCTAGAGACCAAAGGGATCGTATTCTAGTATTGGCAGAAGAAAATCAAATCCTTTGGGTGGTCGGATATCGAATCAGTGAATATTATAAAATTACGGAAGCAACACATACGATATTGCAGGCAGATTTTTACGGAGGAAAAGCATATGGCAGATAAGATTCGGGTATTATTGTCAGAAGAAGAGGTAAACCACAGGATTGGTGAGATTGCGGCACAGATCAGCAGGGATTATGATGGGAAAGCGATTCATATGATCTGTATTTTGAAGGGTGGCGTATTTTTTACTTGCGAGCTGGCGAAGAGATTAACTGTACCAGTTAGCTTGGATTTTATGTCGGTGTCCAGTTATGGAGACGATACCAAATCCAGCGGCGTCGTTCGTATTGTCAAAGATTTGGATGAATCCTTGAAAAATAAGGATGTACTGATCGTGGAAGATATCATCGATTCTGGACGGACGCTTTCTTATTTGATTGAGGTGCTAAAGCAGCGGGAGCCGGCGAGCATCCGCCTTTGTACTCTGTTGGATAAGCCAGAACGTCGGATAAAGAAGCAGGTGAAGGTGGATTATACTTGTTTTTCGATTCCAGATGAGTTTGTGGTGGGATATGGTTTGGATTATGCACAAAAATATCGGAATCTGCCATATATCGGAGTGGTAGAGCTGTAAGTAAGGAGGCAACTTTAAGTGAGACAACAGTCGTTTAGAGGGACAGGGTTCCTTCTGGTAGCACTGCTGCTGGTGGCGATGCTCTGGTTTACCCAGGCGTTGCAGGGCGGTAGTCAACAGCGCCTGACCAATCAGGCTTTTATGGAGGTTTTGGATGAGGCGGTGATCAGCAAAGTGATGATCAATCAGAATGAACAAACACCGACAGGCGAGGTGGTATTTCAGATTGGAGATCAGGAGTTCACAGCATATGTATCCGATGTTAACGAGGCAAGAAAGTTGTTAGACGAGAAAAACATCGATTATTTGATGAACAATGTGCCACAAAGCAATTATTGGCTAAGTGTGATTTTGCCAGTAGGAGTATCGGTGGTGATGGCTGTGGTATTGATCATTATGATGAACATGCGTGCCAGTGCAGGAGGTGGTGCAAATTCACGGATGATGAACTTTGGAAAAAGCCGTGCCCGAATGACACATACCAGCCGAGTGAATTTTAAAAACGTGGCTGGACTGCGAGAAGAAAAAGAAGATCTGGAGGAGATGGTGGATTTTCTTCGTAATCCTCAAAAATATACCAGCGTCGGTGCTCGGATTCCCAAAGGTGTGATTTTGGTGGGGCCTCCGGGAACGGGTAAAACGTTATTAGCAAAGGCAGTAGCAGGGGAGGCAGGAGTTCCTTTTTTTAGTATTTCGGGTTCAGACTTTGTGGAAATGTTTGTTGGCGTGGGTGCGTCAAGGGTGAGAGATCTGTTTGAGGATGCCAAAAAAAATGCACCTTGTATTGTATTTATTGATGAGATTGATGCAGTCGCACGTCGCCGGGGAACGGGTATGGGTGGCGGACATGATGAGCGGGAACAAACGTTAAATCAGTTGCTAGTAGAGATGGACGGCTTCGGCGTGAACGAAGGTATCATTGTTATGGCGGCCACGAACCGAGTGGATATTTTGGATCCGGCGATCTTGAGGCCAGGACGTTTTGATCGTAAGGTAGCTGTAGGACGTCCGGATGTAAAGGGAAGAGAAGAGATTTTAAAGGTTCATTCACAACAAAAACCATTGGCTGAAGATGTGGATCTGGCACGGGTGGCCAGGACGACATCCGGCTTTACCGGTGCGGATTTGGAAAATCTGATGAATGAAGCGGCGATTTATGCGGCAAAGAATAACCGGGGGTTTATCGTACAGGCAGATATTGAGAAATCTTTTGTAAAGGTAGGAATTGGAGCAGAGAAAAAGAGTCGGGTGATATCGGATAAGGAAAAGCGGATTACCGCATATCATGAAGCTGGTCATGCAATTTTGTTTCATATATTACCGGATGTAGGGCCAGTGCATACGGTTTCGATCATCCCAACGGGGATCGGGGCGGCTGGCTATACCATGCCATTGCCCAGCGAGGATGAGATGTTCAACACGAAAGGTAAGATGCTACAGAATATTATGGTTTCCTTGGGTGGTAGAATTGCAGAGGAAATTATTTTTGAGGACGTAACCACCGGAGCATCTCAGGACATCAAACAGGCGAGCAAAATTGCCCGGGCCATGGTTACTAAATATGGGATGTCAGAGATCGTGGGAATGATTGATTATGACAGTGATGGCGATGAAGTGTTCATTGGACGGGATCTGGCACATGCAAGAAGCTATGGCGAGGGAGTAGCCGGAATGATAGACACAGAAGTTAAGCGAATTATTGATGAATGTTATCAAAAAGCCAAAGAAATTATTTTGCAACATCATATGGTACTGGATAAATGTTGTGAGCTGTTGGTGGAGAAAGAGAAAATCGGGCAGTCGGAATTTGAGTCGCTTTTTGAAATGGAGGCACAAGGACTGTGAAAAAATCCAGGACAATTGAAAGAAAGAATCAAAAAGCAGTGTGAATCTGCACAAAAAAAGAAACGAAATATATGGAAGTTTGTGCACACTTATTTTGGCAGTTATGTTATTATATAAACGTAACCCCCCAATACATTATATAGTTTTTGCTACACCCCATAAGAAACGAAATACCTTCTCCTGAAAGAGCC
>JAAWNY010000084.1 GCA_022799175.1 Lachnospiraceae bacterium
ATTTCTCCACCATATAATGTACAAAATTTCCCCCGATAAAACCGGCTCCACCTGTTACAATCATTTTCATAGTTTTCAGTTCCTTTCTCCATCGTCAGTAATCTTTAAAAATTATGCAGCTTATCAATGTACTTTCCGTCCAGCACATCCTTTAGATACTGCCCATATTGATTCTTCTTCAAAATCTCATACGTTTCCAGCACCTGCTCCTGATCTATCCATCCATTCAGCCAGGCGATCTCCTCCAGGCAGGCAATCTTACGATGTTGATGTGTCTCAACAGTCTTCACAAAATTGGTTGCCTCTACTAAAGATTCATGAGTGCCCGTATCCAGCCAGGTAAATCCTTGTCCCAACAGTGTTACATCCAGTTCTCCGTTCTCCAGATAAATCCGATTTAAATCTGTGATTTCTAATTCTCCCCGGGCAGAAGGCTTCAAATTCCGCGCATACTCCACCACACGATTATCATAAAAATACAGACCTGTCACACAATAATTTGACTTCGGTTTCTGAGGCTTTTCTTCAATAGAAACTGCCTTGCCCTGATCGTCAAACTCCACAATCCCAAAACGTTCCGGATCGTCCACATAATATCCAAATACCGTGGCGCCTGTCTCCTTTGCCGCTGCTGCCCGCAAACGTTTCTTTAAGCCCTGTCCATGGAAAATATTATCCCCTAGCACCATGGCTACGGAATCCTTTCCTATAAAATCTGCACCAATGATAAATGCTTGCGCCAGACCATCCGGACTGGGTTGCACCGCATATTGCAAATCAATGCCAAACTGACTTCCGTCGCTCAGTAAAGCTTCAAAACGTGGGGTATCCTCTGGAGTAGAGATGATGAGGATATCCCGAATTCCTGCATTCATCAACACCGACAATGGATAATAGATCATCGGCTTATCATAAATCGGCAACAGCTGCTTAGAAGTAACCTTCGTCAACGGATAAAGACGCGTGCCGGATCCTCCGGCCAAAATAATTCCTTTCATTTGTGTTCTCCTTATTTACGGAACCAGTATATCATATCTTCTGTACTATATCACACAATAACATATATTTCAATTAAGGTTTCTTAAAGTTATCATTAGTTATTTCCTCATTAAAATATAAAAATTGTCCCTCTTCATCTACTTCTACGGCAAACAGAAGTGTCCGGGCATTCTCTGTCTCATAACTGCAGGTCACTAGTACAAACATCGAATCCACAGAAGCTTTTGGAACCTCTGCAAAAGAACAGGGCGCCAATCGCTCTGCCATCCATTTGTCAAAACTCTGTCGAGACGAAAATTTTGTCTTACGGACAATGCCATCTGCACTGCTATAATAGCAAGCCACTGCTTTCAGATGAATCGTCCGCTTTGGTGTATAGATCTCAAAATATTGATGTGTCTTAAAATAGTCTTCTTCTTTAAATTTTGTAATCCCTTTAAACATGGAACCGTCTTTCATATGATGCCCATAAATGGGATGATTCCATCCAGAAAAATCCGATTCACTATCGCTGTCCAGATAAATTGCCCCATGCACACTGGCATTCCCTTCAAAATCGGTATGCAGATAGAATTCATTGTCCTCTGCACGCTGTACAATCGGATAATCTATCATCGTATCGGGAATCCGAATCCACCCCACCGTGTCCGGATTCTTTTTCCAAAGCTCCTCAAAATCAATGGGCGATACATAAGGCGCCTCGGTTTCTTCCACCGGAGGTTCTGTCTCAATCACAATCTCTTTCGTGAATTCTTCCGCTGTCTCCTCTGATGTCTCCTCCGGTATCTCTTTTCTCTGTAAAAAGAACATTCCTGCAAAAACACTACCTACAACGATTGCCAGCAGCAAAAGCAGAAAAAGAAAAATACGTCTCCTGCCATCTTCAGAATCTGCCTGATACTTCATTCTCTCCCCTCCACCAAATAATTTTTCCTGATGTTGATTTTCCATCCACATTTACAAAAGAGGAGAAAGCAGTCGGCAGCCTTGTTCGCGAATTCTCACCCCCAGACTTCGGGCTTCATAGATTTCTTTGGTCACTTCCCGACAATTTACCAGATCATCTAAAAAAACGGCTTCCAGTTGTTCTGTCGTCTCTTCATCATAAATCGTAGCATTCACCTCAAAATTCAACTCAAAACTACGGATATCCATGTTGGCTGTGCCATAACAGCTGACGCGGCCATCCACCATCACTCCTTTTGCATGTAGAAATCCATTTTCATAGGTATAACATCGAGCTCCCGCATTCACCATCTCTCCTATATAAGAAAAAGTCGCCCAGTAGACAAATGGATGATCCGGTTTACAGGGAATCATCAATCGCACATCAATCCCGGAACCTGCCGCAATTTTCAACGCACTGAGTATCGTATCATCCGGTACAAAATAGGGTGTTTGAATATAAATATGATGTCTGGCTTTATGAAAAAGCTGTAGATAATTATCTCGCACCTGCCGCTGCCCGGAGTCCGGACCACTTGCGATGATTTGAATCCCCAACAGTCTTCCTAAAATATGTTTATCTAGCATGTCCGGCACGGGATCTTCTATCGTCTTTGATATGTCCTCTTTTCCCATTTTTTCGGCTTCCACTGCCTTTTTCTTGTCCCCCTCAGGAATCCCCATGTTTTTCAGGCGGCTGCAATCAGAAAAATACCAGCCATTTAAGAACAGATTTTCTTTCCCTGCATAATTCCAATCCAAAGCAAACCGAATCTGCAGACTGATCACCGCATCCCCCGTGATTTTCAAATGAGTATCCCGCCAATAACCTATACGCGGATTCTTTCCTAAATATTCTCTGCCAATGTTAAATCCTCCCACATAGCCAATCCGACCGTCAATCACCACAATTTTTCGGTGGTTCCGGTAATTTACCCGCAAATTCAATCTTCCCAAAAAAGGAGGGAAAAAGCTTGCCGTATGAATGCCTGACTGCCTCAGCTCCTGCCATCGACATCTGGACATCAGCCTGCTACCCATACCGTCATAAAGAATTCGCACCTCTACCCCCAACTTTGCCCGCTCCTTTAAAATTGGCACAATAGAGGCAAATAACTCGTCGTCCTTAATAATATAATATTGGATATGAATAAAATGCTTTGCTCCGGCCAGCTCTCTGCGTAAATCGGCAAATTTCTTCTCTCCATCTGTAAAAATCTCCACCTGATTTTCCAGCGTCAATACAGCTCCCGCCTGTTCTAGATTATAGCAAACCAAATCCGCATAATCTGCGGCCAACGGATCTTCCAGATACATCAAACCGTTTTTTAAAAACCGTTCCTGCTTTCGTGCCGAGGCACTCAACCGATCTTCCACCTCTTTGATGCGGAACATTTTACTTTTACGGTAATCCTGAGCAAAAATAAGATAAAAGAAAAAACCGAATACAGGAATAAAATAAAGAAGCAGGAGCCAAGTCCACACCGCCTTCGGATCTCGCCTCTGAAAAAACACAATCACCACAGATAAAATCAAGTTGATATAAAGTAAATGCTCCATCAGCCATTCCCATATCACAACCGTTTGTATCATGATCGCCTGCCCTTCTTACTATTACACAAACTGATTTCTCTGCTGGTTGTAATGGTAATCAATTGCCCGCAGTTTCTCCTCTAGCTCCTTTTGTTCCATCCCGATCGCCTGACACAGCTCCTCTAATGAAGAATAAAAATCTCTCAATTGCGTATTAACATAACTCAACAGCATAAATGGATCTTGGGGAATCGTTCTCATACACAGCTCCTTTCCTGCCATTCCTAATAATTGTGAAAATCAAAATTGTCAAGAAGATTTTAACAATATATTTTTAAACATGCCAAAAAGTCTTCGAATGCATTTAATTTTCTATTGTCTAAAAAATGCAACTTATGGTAATATTGATTATTAGAAAATCATACAACGTTTTTTCAAAATTGTAAAGGAAAGGAGCCGCCTGTTTATGAAAAGAATCCTGATGATCGCCACTGGCGGTACTATCGCCTCCAAAAGCAGTGAAACCGGTCTGAAACCTCTGATTACCTCGGATGAACTTTTGAGATACGTTCCTGGCACTCGTGAATTTTGTCAGGCCGATACGCTGCAGCTCATCAATATTGACAGCACCAATATGCAGCCTTATCACTGGCTGAAAATCGCTGCTGCCATTCAGGAGCATTATGATGGCTATGACGGCTTTGTCGTCTGCCATGGCACCGATACCATGGCTTATACGGCTGCCGCTCTGTCTTATTTGATTCAGAATTCTCCAAAGCCCATCGTCATTACGGGAGCACAAAAACCCATTGATCTGGAAATCACCGATGCCAAGACAAATCTGACAGACAGTTTGCGCTTTGCCTCTCACGACAAAGCTCATGGCGTCGTCATTGTCTTCGACGGCAAGGTAATCGCTGGCACGCGTGGAAAAAAAGAACGCACCAAAAGCTATAATGCCTTTTCCAGTATCAATTTCCCCTATATTGCTACCATTCAAGAACCACATGTGATCTTTTATCTTGATGACAAAGCACTGTTAAATACCTCAATCCGTTTTTATGATAGCTTGAATCCACGGATTGCACTTCTCAAACTGATTCCCTCCATGGAGGCCGGAGTGCTTACTTATCTTGCCGATCACTACGATGCCGTAATCATCGAATCTTTCGGTGTAGGCGGGCTTCCTTCCTACGAATCCGGAGATTTCCACAAGGCCATCCAACAGTGGACTCGTGCCGGAAAAACAGTAGTCATGACCACTCAAGTTACCAATGAGGGGAGCAATATGTCCATTTACGAGGTCGGTAAGACTATCAAACAGGAATTCGGTCTGCTGGAAGCCTATGACATGACTCTGGAAGCCACGGTTACCAAGCTCATGTGGATCCTCGGTCAAACCCAAGATCCTCAACAAATTCGGGACATGTTTTACTGTACCATCAACCGGGATATTTTATATACTGCCTGTAATCATTACGATACCTGCCATTAATCTTTTCCCTGTCCGGTTACGGGAAGCCGTCCCCGCAAAAAACGTTTTTTCAGTTCCTTCCATTGGAAAGGAATCAGTGGATAGATATAGCTCTTCCCTGCAATTGTCTTGTTAAATACAATGGCGCAAATAGAGAGCACCACCCCTACCACATATCCCCATACATTAAACAAGGATGTCAGTATCAAAATCAGCACCCGCATAAATTTCAGGGCATAACCCAACTCAAAACTGGACTGGCTGTAATTGGCAACCGTGACAAATGCCATATAAAGCATAGTCTCCGAATTAAACCACCCGGATTTTACAGAGTACTCTCCCAGTACAATACCAGCAATCACACTCAGCGGTGTCGTCAACATATTAGGCGTATTGATAGCCGCCAGCCGCAGACCATCAATGGCAAATTCCAGAATCAAAAGCTGCCATATCAATGGCACATAATAAGGATCTGCTAACTGAACAAACTCCAGCCATGGTGGAATGAACCCTGGATTCATCATGAGAAGTAACCAGGTTGGCGTCAGTAAAAGGCATAGCACGGCAGTTGCCATACGAGAAAGCCTCAGATAAGTTCCTGTAATCGGCGGGAAATAATAATCATCCGCTTCTTCAATAATATCGAATACCGAAGAAGGAAGAATCATAGCGGCCGGAGAGTTATCTACCAGAATCACGATATTGCCCTCCAGGATACAGGCTGCTGCCGTGTCTGGACGCTCGGAAAATTTGAATTTAGGAAAAGGGTTGTACCATTTATGTGGATAAAGACACTCAGCCAGGCTTTCCTGATTCATTGTCAAAGCATCTACCTTCATCGTTTGGATGCGCCCCTTTACCTTTTCCAGCAAATCCTTATCCTGTCTTCCTTCCATATAACAAATGGCAATATCTGTGTGAGAGCTTTCCCCGGCAGTCAGTATCTCCATTGTCAGCTTCGGGTCCCGAATCCGACGGCGAATCAACGCCGTATTAAAAATCAAGGTTTCCACAAAGCCGTCTCGTGATCCCCGCATAACCTTATCTTTTTCAGGTTCGCCCACGCTTCTAGCCGGATAAGTTCGGCAATCAATGGTCATACATATATCAAAGCCATCAATAAACAAACAAGAGATGCCAGCCAAAAGCTGCACCAGCATATCTTCTTCTTTTTTTACCAGTCCGATCTCTCCATAAGGCAGATATTTCTTCGAAAATCCATGAGCGTCTCCCGGCATATCTTCTTCTTTGATTGCCCACCAGGATTGCATCATTTTTAACAACACTTCATCCTTAGTGAAACCATCCACAAAAAATAGCGCCGCTTTCTTTCCTGCAATATCGAACGTCCGGTATACAATATCAAAATTTTTATCTGACTGAAGAATTTTCTTCAGTTGTTCCACATTCTCCGACAGAGATTTTGAAAATTCCATGTCGCTTCCTCCAAATCGCTTAATCTTTTACCTAATATTCAGTATGCACGTGCCGTATAAAAATTATCCGAATCATTTCTTTGTATTTTTCATGTATTTTTTAATGTATTTTGCACAAATTCATTGACTATTTTCTCCAAAAATGGTATATTAATACCTAGTAAGACGCACACCGTGCTGATTACATCTTTATTTGGTATGGGGATGCCAAGCAAAGCTTTATAGTGTAACGGTTTAAGATCGTGACTGGAGGGACTGCTTTCTATGGGGGAAAAGCAGTTCTTTCTTTTATGAAAACAAGGAGGTATTCTATGTCTGTAAAAAAATACCGGCGAGTTCTTATCTTTCTGATGACCTCTGCTCTGCTCCTTACCAGCTTCTCCCCGGGTCCAGCCGCTCCTCCATTAAAAGCTGTCGCCGCCACTCCTCTTGTTCCGGCCGCTTCCCCGGTTGCCCTTCACGGAAAGCTTCAGGTAAGCGAAAGCCGCCTGACCGACTGTCATGGTAATTCTTTCCAGCTCTATGGCATGTCGACTCACGGAATTGCCTGGTTTCCCCAGTATGTGAACCGCGATACGTTTCGCACACTCCGCGATGATTGGAACACCAATTGTATTCGTCTGGCTCTGTATACCGCTGAATACAATGGCTATTGTAGCGGCGGCGATCCAAAAGAACTTAAAAAACTGATTAAAAATGGTGTTGATTATGCCACCGAACTTGGCATGTATGTCATCCTTGACTGGCATGTCCTAAAGGACCAGGATCCTAATGTTTACAAGACAGAAGCACTGAATTTTTTTCATGAAATGTCGGCTCTGTATCGGGATTATGACAATGTGCTCTACGAAATCTGCAATGAGCCCAACTCCTATGCCACTTGGGACAGCATCAAAAGTTATGCCAGGGAAATCATTCCTGTAATCCGTGCCAATGATGAAGATGCTGTGATTATTGTGGGGACTCCCACCTGGAGCCAGGATATCCACCAGGCTGCTGCTTCCCCTCTTGAATATGATAATCTACTTTATGCCTTGCATTTTTACGCTGCCACGCATACAGACTGGCTACGCCAAAGACTTAATACTTGTCTGGCTCAGGGACTTCCGGTCTTCGTCAGCGAATTCGGCACCTGTGACGCCTCGGGAAATGGCAGTAATGATTTTCAGCAGGCTGCTCTGTGGCTGGAGCTTCTAGATCGCTATCAGATCAGCTATTGCTGCTGGAACTTAGCCAACAAAGCAGAAACTAGCAGTGTGATCTCCCCCGACTGCCATAAAATCTGCGAATGGAAACCGGAAGAATTAAGTGAAACCGGAAGATGGATTTCTGATTATTTCCGCTCTCATCCAGCACAATAAATAAAACAATGTCAGAGAGAGAAGCAGTGACAAAAGGTACGCCCAGGAAGCGGGGAGAAAAGCAACCGAAAATCGTCTGTTCCTTTTTCCGGTTTCGAGATTAAAAATTCCTAAAATCCCTGACTTTTGCTAAAAACGAAACGAAAATATACAAACTCGCTCCGCTCAGACAGTGTATATTTTCGTTTCAACGCCAAAATCAGAGATTTAAGGACTTCTAAATCTCTGCAAAGTCAAAATATCACAGACGATTTCCGGTTGCTTTTCTCCCCGCTTCCTGGGCTGATTTTCTCGTTTCTTTATCTAAATGACTTTGATAAATAAAAAGGAGGATTTTCTTATGACTAAAATCACTTTAGGCAAAACGGGCATTACTACCGATCGCAATGCTTTCGGTGCCCTGCCGATTCAACGAATTCCCAAAGAGGAGGCCGCCAGATTACTTCGGAGAGCCTATGATGGCGGCTTCACTTTTTTTGATACCGCCCGTGCCTATACAGACAGCGAAGAAAAATTGGGTTATGCCTTAAGCGACGTCCGCAGTCACATTACCATTGCCACTAAGACAGCAGCCTCAACAGCAGAAGATTTCTGGAAAGACTTGGAAACTAGCCTTCGTCTTTTAAAGACAGACTATATTGATATTTATCAATTTCACAATCCGGCTTTCTGTCCGAAACCAGGTGATGAAAGCGGACTCTACGATGCTGCGCAAAAAGCCAAAGAACAGGGCAAGATACGTTTTATCTCTATTACCAACCATCGTCTGGCTGTAGCTCAGGAAGCCATTGATTCGGGACTTTATGATACTTTACAATTCCCGTTTTGTTATCTCTCCGGCAAACCGGAGATGGATTTGGTGCAAGCCTGTGCCCAATGCAATATGGGCTTTATCGCCATGAAAGCTTTATCTGGCGGATTGATTACCAACTCCGCAGCAGCATATGCCTTTGCCTCCCAGTATCCGGTTCTTCCCATCTGGGGCATTCAAAAAGAACATGAATTAGACGAATTTTTAAGCTATATGGATCATCCGCCAGTGATGACCGATGATATCCGCGCTCTAATTGAACAGGATCGTAATCAACTCTGTGGCAGTTTCTGTCGTGGATGCGGCTATTGTATGCCCTGCCCGGTTGACATCGAGATCAATACCTGTGCCCGCATGTCGCTTCTACTTCGCCGCTCGCCCTCTGCTTCCCATTTATCCCCTGAGGGACAAGAAATGATGAAGAAAGTTAAAGAATGCCTCCACTGCGGCCAATGTGCTGGTAAATGTCCTTATGGTCTAGATACTCCCAAACTTCTGGAACGGAATTTAAAAGATTATGAAGAGGTTTTGGCAGGGAAGGAAATGACAGCTACCAATTTCTAAGAAACGCAGCCAAGAGAATGTTGCAAATACAATATCATTTCGATATTGGAACGAGAAAATCAGCCAAGGAAGAGGGGAGAGAAGCAACGAGAAATCATCTGTGATATTTTGACTTTGCAGAGATTTAGGAGTCCTTAAATCCCTGAATTTGGCGTTGAAACGAAAATATACACTGTCTGAGCGGAGCGAGTTTGTATATTTTCGTTTCGTTTTTAGCAAAAGTCAGGG
>JAAWNY010000085.1 GCA_022799175.1 Lachnospiraceae bacterium
CAGTGTATATTTTCGTTTCAACGCCAAATTCAGGGATTTAAGGACTTCTAAATCTCTGCAAAGTCAAAATTCACAGACCATTTTTTCTGGCTTCTCTCCCCTCTTTCTTGGCTGATTTTCTCGTTTCTTTATCGAAACTGACATGGGAAGTTTGATCGTTGTTTTTATTAAGAAATAATGAAATTTAGAGGTAAGATGAAGAAAAGCCTTTTCGCATCAAACATCCCACTGAAACCACAAACATAATGCCTTCTGCCATGGGAACTGCCAGCCAGACTCCCGTGATCCCCCATAACCGCGGCAGCAGCAGGATACCGCCAGCCAACAGGCCAAATGTCCGCAAAAAAGAAAGCATTGCAGAAATTTTTCCGTTGGACAATGCCGTAAACATTCCCGAAATAAAAATATTCCATCCACAAAACAAAAAGCCAAAAGAAAAAATCGCAAAACCATGAACCGCAATCTCATATACTTTTGAAGTTTTGTCTGCGAACATTCCCGCAATCTGCGAACCGCCTGCCAGACAAAATATAAACATCGCCAGGGATACTGTGGCAAGGAATTTCATGCTGATGCCAAGTACTTTCCTCTGCCCAATATGATTTCCGTTCCCATAATGAAAACCAATCACCGGAGCAACCCCGATAGTGTAACCTAGAAACATCGTATTCAGCAAAAATTGAGAATAGATAATAATGGTAATGGCAGCGACCCCATCCTCTCCCGCTAACTCCATCATAGTGATATTAAACAGGTAGGTAGTCAGCGCCGTTGCCAACTGGCTTACCATTTCTGAAGAACCGTTCAGGCAACTTTCTCCCACCATCTGTAACTGCCCGGATACTTGCGCGCTTGTTGTGTTATTCCGCTTTCTATGTAATCCGACCAAGAAAAGTGGCCCTTTTCTGCTCATAAAAAAAGCCAAACCTGCCACTGCCGGAATCAGATATCCGATCCCTGTCCCCAACGCTGCTCCCCGAATTCCCATGCCACACGGCACCAGAAAAATATAGTCAAATAGGATGTTTGCCAAACCTGCCAAAACCGACAGACCCAGTCCCAGTCCCGGTCTGCCGGCCGTTACCAACCAATTGGCAAATAACGTCTGCAAAATGTTCGCCGGAATAAAGAAAACCAACACCGTCAGATAGTCTTTACAATAGGGAAAAAGGCGGTTACTCGCACCTAGAAAAGTGATGATTTCTTCCAGCCAAAAAAATCCTGCTGTCAGAAGAGCCATTCCTATAACCCCGCCGAAAATCACCAGCAGCGTAAAGTCCTCTCTCGCCTCTTGATTGGCTCCCGCTCCCATCTTACGGGAAATAATCGCGTTTCCTCCTGTCGCAATCATCGTTCCCAGACCGACAGTAAGATTGATAACCGGACAAACAATATTGATAGCAGAAAGCGCGTCTGTATTGACAAACTGCGCTACAAAAATAGTATCCACAATCGTATAAAACCCCATAAACATCATCATTACCATCGTGGGAAAAGCAAATTTCAGCAGAGATAAAGCGTCCCATTCCTGGTCCAAAACATTCTCATTCATTGATTCATACACAGGCGTTTTGTCCTGTCAAAACGCTCTGATTCTCCTTCAATGTCATGTTTCTCGTTCCAACTCCCTCGCCAAACCAATTTCTGCGTAGGATAGCCAAATTCTGTCAAAAAATCTGCCTCTACAAAGCCAAGTCCCATATATTCTGCACGCTGCCCGGTATCTGCCCGATCTCCCTCGCGAAAGGTTGTAATGCTGATCGCACTCGCATCACCCACAAATACATGCTCCATCATAAAATCAAATAATGCCCGAATCACTCCACAATAACGATACTGAGGATGCACCCCTAAAAAATCAATACTCCCAGTCTGACGAGAAAAAGCAGCAGCTCCTATAATCGCGGTCCCATCCCGCATAATCAATGCCTGTTTGTCTTTCACATGAGACAAAAGGCACGTCCAGTGCTGTTCCTCACAAAATCCCGGAAAACCGTCAAGCACCTGCCAAATAAAATCCATCCATGCTGGAATATCTGCCAAAACAGCATACGAAATTTCCCCCGACTTGTCACGAGAAACCGATGGGTTCCTGTTCAGGTCAAAAGCCAACTGCAAAGGATAAAACTTCTGATTTCGTTTGTATTCCATTGGCGTCCGTTTATACATGGACTTAAAAATTCCTGTAAATGCCTGCTGGCTCTCATATCCGGCTGCCAGCGCAATCTCCATAATCGGCTTCTCCGAAAACACCAGATGCCTCGCCGCCTCCGTCAGTTGCCTTCGCCGGATATAGTCGTGAATCGTAATGCCAACGGTCTGTGTAAATATATGGTGCAGATGAAATTTAGAATAATGGATACTGGCAGCAATCCTGTCCAAATCCAGCTTTTCCTGCAGATGGGCTTCGATATATGAAATAATGGCTGCTATGTTTTCTATATCATGACTTTTCATCACATTTCCTCCTTTGCTTTTGCTATGCTTTCCCTATATTTTCGTGTCCTCTTCTCTGGAAACAGAGGTATGGATAGTATAGCAAATGGCAAGAAGATAGTTTTCATGATTCTTGCGGTATTTCTTTTTTTATGGGTAGTTGTTGTTTTACTTGAGAATTATATCAATATGTCCCACCCTTTTTAATCGCTCTCAATTTTCTATAATGTTATGCCTTCAATGGATAGGTACTGTCGGGAATGTTCTAAAAAGATCTTATTAAACTTGGACTGATTAAATTGATATTTAGATCTTCTTCAAATATATCCACATCAAAATCAAGGCTGGTGTAATCCTATAAATTATGGCCTGCAATTACTTACTCTCCCCTTCATATCGCTTCCGGTAATACTCCATCATCCGATATTCAATTGCATCCCACATCTGCTCTGCCATACTTTTTAATCCCACTATATGTTGCAATTCCTCCCGTAATCCCAAAACACATCCTTCTTTTTCTACAAAAAAGCCTTTTCCTGATTCCAATAAAAACTTCACTGGATTCTTCTTTGCTTCTTTTACACAACGCTTTAAATCCCAATCTTTATAATCTCTTGTACGTTTGTCCTTTTCCAAATCCTTCCAATTAACCCCCATTCCATAAAATTTTTTATAACTTTGATAAATATCCTCCTCCGAAATCTCCATTTTCACATTTCCTTCATTATAAAATGCCATTAAAACTGGTAATTTATAGGATTTCGACATATTGGTAGTTTCAATTATCTGAAGAAACTCCTTTCCAATCCCATTATAAATATCTTTCTGTTCTACACTTAATTCTCCCATATTATGTAAAAATTCTAAATATCTGCGAAACGGATTCTCCGCAAAATTCTTCATACAAAGTTGATAAATCTCATCCTCCATATAAGTAAAAAGTTCCACTCTGTTCGGAATTTTTCCTTCCAAAATTTCTTTTACTCTCTCATACTCTCCTCGTATCCTCTCTCGAATTCGGACATTTTTCTTGGCCATCTCCTGAAAAATATCAATTAATTGTAAATCAAAATCCACAATACAGTCATCCGGATATTCGAATTCCTGCTCACTCATATAAACAGCATTTTCCCGAGAATAGGTTCTCCCACTCAAAAGAAATGGTGTGTTTCCCGCCTTTTGATAATTTCCAATAAAATCCAAAACATTCAGATATTCTTTATCTTTTCCTTTCCGCAATCCTCTTCCCAACTGTTGTAAAAAAACAGTTGATGACTCCGTTGGACGTAAAAACATTACCATATCTACAGTACAAATATCCACCCCTTCATTAAACATATCTACAGAAAATATTACTTTTATTTCTCCATTTCGTAATTTCTGAATCGCAATCTCTCGATCTTCTGAAAATTCTCCATCTGCATTGCTATAAACTGCCACTGCAGGAACTCCACGACTACAAAAATCCCTTGCCATATTCTCCGCATGAATCCAAGAACAACAAAAACCTAATGCTCTTTTTGAATGATATTTTCGATAATGTTTGTATATCAATTCATATCGCTCTGATGACTTATACTTTTCATTTAAGTCCTTCTCTTGATATTTCCCCTTTACCACACATAGTTGAGAATAATCCACGGTCTTATCATAAATCCCATAATAATGAAATGGCACTAACATTCCCTTATTCACTGCATCCTTCAAACTAATTTGATAAGGCACATTATAATCACAAATCTCATAAATATTTCTTCCATCCATCCGTTCTGGTGTCGCCGTCAATCCTAGCAAAAATTTTGGTCTAAAATAACGGATAATCCGCATATAATTCTCATTGACAGCATGGTGAAATTCATCAATTATAATATAATCAAAATACTCTTTTGAAAAATATTTTTCCTGCAAATAGTCTTCTTTTCCCAAAGTTGATACAGAAGCAAATATGACTGGTTTATCTATATCTTTTCTTTTTCTATCAAAAAATCCTTGTTCTTCTGAATGCCTTACATTTCGAAAACTATATGCTGCCTGTTTTAGTATTTCTTCTCGATGTGCAATAAATAGAATATGATGAAATGTTACTGAATCAAACGCTGCTATCAAAGTTTTTCCTACGCCTGTAGCTGCATAGATCAACGCTCTTTTTGCACCTTCTTCCCGTGAAGATTTCAATGCATATAATGCCTCAATCTGAGCACCTCTTGGCTCATAAATCATCGATATTTTTGTATTATCATCTTGTCTTTCATACTGATTTAGTTCCTTTTGAATTGCTGATTTTTTCCATTTTTTCGAATAATCTTTTAACATTTTATCATCAATTTTTATAGCATGATGATAAAAAAGCTTTTCAAATTCTTGATAAAATAACATAAAATTTATTGGATCTCTATGTTTCTCAAATCGATAATTCCATTCAATGCCTGAAGTTAAAGCACTTCTTGAAATATTAGAAGAGCCAATATATATCTCACTTCCGCTTTCCCAATGAAAAATATATGCTTTAGGATGAAAAGATCTATTTTTTTCACAATAAAAGCGCAAATCAGCTTGATCATTTAACTCATTTTTCAAAAGGTATAAAGCCCCTGGCTGGGTAATTCCCAAATAATTTCCCGTCAAAATTCTCACTTTCGCTCCCCGATTAATGGCTTGTTGCAGATCTTTTAAAATCATCCTTACACCCGACTCCATCAAAAAGGAAACAATAATGTCTATTCCTTTTGCTCGGGCTATGCTTATTTTTAACTGATAATACAAGTACTTCCGATAATCTGTTCCCCCAGTCAATACATCAACTTGTTCCATCACCGCAGGATAATTTACCTTTTCCTGATTTACATCAATTCTTTTTCCTACCTGTTTTTCCTTCCCACCACATTCACCCATCTCTCATCTCCCCTTCCTTCTCTCACATCTGCTGTAACCCACATTTCCTCCACCGACATCCCATCGATTTCCTCCATCAACCGTCTCACCCCATCTTCCATCATATCTGTAAAATATCGCCCATTCCTCCACCCCTCAAAGTTTCCATACTTAAATGAAACATAAACCACTCCATTTTTCTTCAATGCCTCTGCTATTTTCACCATCACAACTTTCAATTCCTCATAAGGCAAATGTAATACTGATGAGCAGGCCCATATCCCATCATATTTTTCTTTTTCATTTAATTCTAAAAAATCCATCTGTTTTACCGAAATTCCTGCATATCTCGCTGCTATCTCACACAATTCCCGGCAACCATCCACTGCCTCTACCACATATCCCATCTCAAGAAAAACCTTCGTGTCCCGTCCGGAACCGCAGCCAAAATCCAGGATACTCCCCCGCTCCGGAATCCTGTCCAGAAATTTTCCGCGATTAAATCTCATATCTGCATTTATGGTACTTTTTACAAAATTTACAGCATTTGTTTCATAATAATTTAATGTTTCCTCTTTGATTGACATCTTTTCCGCACCTCCATAAACAATTAATTCCACTTTATCATACTTCTAAAAAGGACAGCCGTCTCCAGCTGTCCGCAGGGTATCAATAATTTTCAATCCCTTTTTCTATTAAAGAATTCATCTCACTTCTCGTAAAATAGCATACTGCATCTAATCTTCCTGCTTCTCTTTCCCCTTTCTTCATCTCTGATAAATTTTCAGATTCAAAAGATCTCCTCTCTTGGGGTATTCTTAGAATACCATACCCCTTTCCATAATTATAGTACGATAGAATTGCTCAAAACACAAGAGGTAAACAAGCTCCACCCCCATTCTCTTTTAATCTAAAGGCCAAGGGATCTCTTGACATTACCGATCCATACTATATAATGATGAGTAAAAGCCAAGTACATTTGCCAACTCTTTGAACCCCTTTTATTTATCGAAGAAAGGAAACTCTTATGTCATTTATCAGTATGTTCGATGTTTTGGGACCCAACATGGTTGGCCCTTCCAGCTCTCACACAGCGGGAGCCTGTTCCATCGCTCTGATTGCCCGGAAAATGTTGGGTGAGCCTGTCCGCCAAGTAGCGTTCACTCTTTATGGTTCCTTTGCCAAAACCTACCGGGGGCACGGCACTGACCGAGCGCTACTTGGCGGAATCATGGGTTTTGCCACCGATGATGAGCGAATCCCTAGCGCTTATGCTCTGGCAGAAGAGCAAGGAATCGCCTATGATTTTTCCTACAATCATACGGAGACGGAGATTCATCCCAATACAGTAGACATTCAACTGACAGGAATTCATGGACATGCCTTTTCCCTGCGAGGGGAATCGGTTGGCGGTGGAAAGATCCGTATTTCCCGCATCAATGGGATTGCCGTAGACTTTTCTGGTGATTACAATACTTTGATTGTAGTGCATAAAGATCGGATTGGCATGGCTGCTCACATTACCAAGTGTTTAAGTGAAGGCATGGTAAATATCGCTTTTATGCGGCTTTTTCGAGAGGCCAAGGGAGATGCCGCCTACAGCATCGTGGAATTCGATGGGACATTATCCAAAGATGTGCAGCAGAAAATCAAAGAAAAAAAAGATGTCGATCAGGTGATGGTCATCCGGATTCAGGAGGGACAGTGATGGATTTTAAGAATGCGGCAGAACTCCTTATTCTTTGTGAAAAAGAGAATTGTCCGATTTCAGAAATTATGAAACGTCGGGAGTGTGATTTGGCGGAGACAACGAATGAGGAACTATCAAAAAGAATGCACAAGGCGCTTACCATCATGAAAAAAGCTTCCACGGAACCGCTTACCAATCCGCGACGCTCCATGGGTGGACTTCTCGGTGGAGAAGCACGGCTGGTGAATTTGCACCGGCAAGAAGGGAAATCCATTTGCGGAAATATACTTTCCCAAGCCATTGCCTATGCCATGGGTGTTTTGGAAGTCAACAGCTCCATGGGACGGATCGTGGCGGCGCCCACTGCCGGCTCATCCGGGGTAGTTCCCGGAGTCTTTCTGGCGCTTCAAAAAGAGTATGATATCTCTGATGAGAAATTGCTTACTGCTCTGTACAATTCCAGCGCAGTGGGATATCTTGCCATGCGCAATGCCACGGTAGCCGGCGCGGTTGGCGGATGTCAGGCCGAAGTAGGGGTGGCATCCGCTATGGCCGCTTCCGGTGCTGTGGAGCTGATGGGCGGCAAACCAGCACAATGCCTGGATGCGGCATCCACGGCACTGATGAATCTTTTGGGACTCGTCTGCGACCCAGTAGGAGGGCTGGTGGAATACCCCTGCCAGTACCGGAATGCTATCGGCGTTGCCAATGCTTTGACCGCGGCGGAACTGGCCCTCAGCGGAGTAAAACAGCTGATTCCCTTTGATGAGATGTTGGCTGCCATGTATCATGTGGGACGGCGTCTGGCGCCGGAACTGAAAGAGACCGCCATGGGCGGATGCGCCGCTACCCCAGCGGGATGCGCCGCTTGTGTTGGATGTGAATGAGCTCTTCTCCCGCCTTTTCTTATCTCATCCAAAGAAAGTAACAAATCCGGTTTTATCTTGACATAGAAAGAAGTATATAGCAATACAAAGAGAATATTCTGCTATTGTAAGTTATGGTAATCGTTCCGGTTGGCTGATTTTCCTTTTATCAATCCCAAACATTTCCATCTGTGGAAATCGTTATCACATTCCATGGGATAAATTTCCCACTGGCCTGCAAAGCGCGCTTCACCGCATTCTCCATTCCTTTACAGCAGGGTACTTCCATCCGGACAACGGTTACACTCTTGATGGCATTCCCTGCGATAATCTGTGTCAGTTTCTCCGTGTAGTCCCCTTCATCCAGATTAGGACATCCGATAAGAGTGATATTTCCCGAGAAAATCTGTCTACCATACTTGATTGTCTCGGCGCAAAAGTCTTTTTTTACTACAAAAAAGAAACGATTATCGCAGAAGGAGATCCCGCCAGATATATGGGAATCGTGCTGTCCGGAACCATTCAGATCTTATGTGATGATTATTTTGGAAACAGAAGCATTGTTGTTGCCGCAGAACCATCCGAGCTATTTGGCGAATCCTTTGCCTGCGCAAACGTTTTGGCAATGCCTGTACATTTCATCAACAAATAATTTATAATCTGCTCAAAATCATTGCAGAAAAAAATCTATTATTTCATCAGAAAATCGAAGTTACCTCAAAGCGTACCACAAAAGAAAAACTAATTACTTATCTGCTATTACAGGACAAAAAAACTCATAGTTGTTACTTTGAAGTTCATCAAAAAAACTTCAAAATTCTAAAAGCAAATCCCTTACAAGCAGTCCAACAACACATACAATAATACCAACCAACATAAAAAACCAATTATACCCCCATTACTTCGAACCCACAAACCACATAGACCACACAAAATTTCCAAATACCAAAAATATCTTTCCTAAAACAAAAGTTCAACAAACGATTTTCGCCATATAAAAAAGGTCAAAAAATCACTATCCCTTAACTCTAAAAAACGAAAAATCCAGCCAAGGAAAAGGGGAGAGAAACAACGAGAAACGGTCTGTAACTTTTGACTTTGCAGAGATTTAGAAGTCCTTAAATCCCTGATTTTGGCGTTGAAACGAAAATATACACTGTCTGAACGGAGTGAGTTTGTATATTTTCGTTTCGTTTTTAGCAAAAACCAGGGGTTTTAGGAATTCTTAATCTCGAAACCGGAAAAAGGAGCAGACCATTTCCTGTTGTTTCGAGGCTGTAAAAAATCTTGTGTCTATGGAATTTAAGACTTCCTGATAAGAATAAGATATGTAAAAAATATCTGTCGATTTTACACTTTTTGTGATGTCG
>JAAWNY010000086.1 GCA_022799175.1 Lachnospiraceae bacterium
TGGTGGGGGCACAGGATCCCTGCCTACACCTGTCAGGAATGTGGTGAACTTTTGGTGGCCAAGGCGATGCCGGAGAAATGTCCGAAATGCGGTAGCGTACATTTGGTTCAGGATGAAGATACTTTGGATACCTGGTTTTCTTCTGCTCTATGGCCATTCTCGACTTTGGGTTGGCCCCAGAAAACGGAAGAGTTAGAATATTTTTATCCCACGGATGTGTTGGTGACAGGATATGATATTATCTTTTTCTGGGTCATCCGTATGGTGTTCTCCGGGCTTGAGCAGACTGGGAAATGTCCGTTCCATACGGTGCTGATTCATGGTCTGGTGCGGGACAGCCAGGGACGAAAAATGAGTAAGTCTTTGGGGAACGGCATTGATCCGTTGGAGGTGATTGACAAATATGGCGCGGATGCTCTGCGCATGACTCTGATCACCGGCAATGCGCCAGGTAATGATATGCGTTTTTATTGGGAACGAGTGGAGAATAGTCGAAATTTTGCCAATAAAGTCTGGAATGCTTCTCGCTTTATTATGATGAATATGGAGAAAGCGCCTTTAGAGAAGATGAAGCAGTATGAGTTGGCTTATGGAAAGGGGTCCGGCCAGCAGTTGTCAGAAGAGGATCGCAGAAATGCTGGTGGAAATGTAGACGGAAATGATTTGCCGTTTATGATGCCAGACAAATGGATTCTCTCCAAGGTCAATGGCTTAGCCCGGGAGATGACGGAAAATCTGGATAAATATGAGTTGGGAATTGCTCTGCAGAAGGTCTATGATTTTATCTGGGAGGAGTTTTGTGACTGGTATATCGAGATGGTAAAACCGCGATTGTGGAATGAGATGGATGAGACTCGTGGGGCGGCTATGTGGACGCTAAAAACCGTGTTGATCCAGTCGTTGAAGCTTCTGCATCCCTATATGCCATTTGTGACGGAAGAGATTTTCTGTAACTTACAAGATGAGGAGGAGTCCATCATGATTTCTTCCTGGCCGGAGTACCGGGAGGATTGGAACTTTGCTGTGGAGGAGCGGGAGGTGGAGACGATCAAGGATGCTGTTCGGGCCATTCGCAATGTGCGGACTTCCATGAATGTGCCGCCCAGCCGCAAGGCCAAGGTGTATGTGGTGTCCCAGGAGAAGAAGGTGCAAGAAATCTTTCAGCATAGCAAGGTGTTTTTTGCCACTTTGGGTTTTGCCAGCGAGGTGATAATCCAGTCGGATAAGAGTGGAATTGATGATGATGCGGTGTCGGCAGTGATCTCTCAGGCCACTATCTATATGCCTTTTGCACAGTTGGTGGATGTGACAAAGGAGATCGACCGGCTATTAAAGGAAAAGGAGCGTCTGACAAAGGAGTTAGCCCGGGTGAATGGGATGCTTTCGAATGAGCGTTTTGTCAGCAAAGCGCCAGAGGCTAAGATTCAGGAGGAGAAGGCAAAACAGGAGAAGTATGGGCAGATGATGGCGCAGGTGGAAGAGCGGTTGATGCAGCTGCAATAGGGAAGAAACTTATAATTCGATTCATAAACAGAAAATTTTCACATATATTATAGTTATGGATGAACAGGCGAAAGATTATCTTTTGAATATACCTTTGTGGACGAAAAAGAAAAACACCCTGGAACAGACCAGGCATTTTCTGGAACAGCTTGGCAATCCACAACAGGATCTGGCAGTAATTCACGTAGCCGGAACGAACGGGAAGGGCTCGGTCTGTGCGGATTTGACAGGGGTTCTTAAGGAGGCCGGATACCGTGTGGGCACTTTTGTGTCACCGCATCTGGTCGATATCCGGGAACGTTTTCTGATGAATGGAGAACTGGTAGCGGAGGCAGTCTTTGAGGATTGCTTCCGCCAGGTTCTGTCCGTGACAAAGAGGTTGATGGTGCGAGGCTATTGTCATCCCACATTTTTTGAATTTGTGTTTCTTATGGCAATGGTTCTATTCGCACGGGAAAAGGCAGAATATGTGATTCTGGAGACTGGTATGGGTGGGCGGCTAGATACGACCAACGTGATTGCTCATCCCCGTGCATGTATCATCACGTCTATCAGCCTTGATCATACACAGTATTTGGGAAATACGATTTCGGAGATCGCGGCAGAAAAGGCTGGAATCATTAAAGCCGGAGTACCCGTGATCTATGATGACAATGAGCCTGCCGCCTCGCGGATCATCCGGCAAAGGGCTAGCGAACTTGGCGCACCAGCCTATGCAGTATCAGAGAAAGAAATTCTGGCAGAGGAGTATGCGTATTTTGCTGCTCCTTATCAGGCCAGAAATGCGGAGTTGGCTGGCCAGGCGCTTAAGATTCTTAAGGTGCCGGGAGTGGATAAGGAATTGTGCCACAGAGTATGGAAAACCGTCCGCTGGCATGGGCGGATGGAGGAGGCTGCGCCGGAAATCTGGTTGGATGGTGCGCACAATCCCGGTGGAATCCGGGCATTTATCGAGGCCGTGAAGGCTCAGCTGGCTAAAGAAAAGCGGCAGGTGCAGCTTTTGTTTGCTGCAGTGACAGATAAAGATTACGGAGAAATGATCCATTTGCTGTGTGATTCACTTCCCATAACACGGGTAACTGTGGTACACTTAAGAAGTGAGCGGGGATTGACAGGGCAGGCGCTGGCAGAGCAATTTAAAAAAGCTGGATGCTCGTCCGTGGTGATTTGTGAGACAGCCGCTCAAGCGTTGGAGACAGCACTTTGCCAAAAAAAGAAGGGGGACAGGTTGTATGTGGTGGGCTCCTTGTATTTGATTGGAGAGATTAAAGAGCTGTTGAGGACAGGAAGCATTCAGGGAGCAAAGCCGCCAGAAATTCCGGTGACGGAGTGACAGAAAAAGTGTAAAAGCTGTGAAAGCGCAGAGGTTGAGAAGAGATTGTAAAATACAAGACGAGGAGGGATGGACGTTGCTGGATTTTGAAGAGGAATTGAAACGTTTCCGGCCCAGCCTGGAAATTGGAAATGTGGAGGATGCCATCGGAAAGGAAGATTTGACCGATATGACAGATCTGATGGTGGAACTGTTAAACGAGAAGCGAAATTAGACGGAGACAAAGCATGGATGTAGGAATGAAAAGTCGCCAGATCGCCAATGCCTATTATAATATCGGACTGGCGAAGGCGAAGGAGCGGGATCTGACAGGTGCCGCAGATGCGCTGAAAAAAAGTCTTCGGTTCTATAAATACCAAACAGATGCCCGGAATCTTCTAGGGTTGATCTATCATGAGATCGGCGAGGTGGGAGCGGCTCTGGCGCAATGGATTATCAGTCTGAATTTTCAGCAGACAGGCAATCTGGCAGAAGAGTATTTAAAGGCCCTGCAAGATATCCCAGGATATTTGGATATGGCGGATCAGGCGGCAAAGAAGTACAACCAGTCGCTGAATTATGCCCATAATGATAATGAGGATCTGGCAGTTTTGTTGCTGATGCGCATGGTGGAGGAGATGCCGAATTTTGTGAAAGCGCAGCAGCTTTTGGCCTTATTGTATATTCATCATGAGGATTATACGAAGGCTGGGCGCTGTCTTTTCCAGGCGTTGAAGGTAGATCGCTACAATCCGCTGGCACAGCGTTATATGGCGATTGCCAAACAGAATACCGGCCGGGCAGAGGTGGAGAAACGAAAACTGAAAAATGCCTTTTCTCACCGGCAGATGCAGGATGATGATATCATTCTGCCGCCGAGCTATAAAGAGAATACCGGTTTACAATCGGTACTGAATATCCTGGCAGGCTTGGTTTTGGGAGTGGTGGCAATGTTTTTTTTGGTGACACCAACTATTCGAGATTCGATCAGCAGCAAGTATACAGAGGAAGTTCGTCGGGGGTTGGAATTGGTCAATCAGAAGAGTCTGGAGATTGATGCCTTGAATCGTCAGCTGGAAGAGGCCAGCAGCGCAAAACAGGAAGCGGAGAGTAGCCTGGCAGCGATGGTCAGCAACAGTGGCGGAGTGCTCAGTCAGTATCAGCGGTTGGTGCAGATTTTGGAGGCTTACCGCGCAGAGGACATGTCAACAGTAGTGAAACTCTATGTAGAGACGGATTTTTCGGTATTAAACGATGGCGTTTTAGATAGTACGGTGGCATGGATACAACAGGATATGGCGCAGAATGGGTATCAGGTGTTAGAACAGCTGGGCGATGCGGCGATGACTCGGGGGAGTACGGCCGAGGCTGTGGATTATTTCCAGAAAAGTTTGCAGATTAAAGCAGACAATATTGGAGTGATCTACAAGATTGGACTAGCTTATAAGGGAGCCGGTGATACGGATACGGCGAATCAATACTTTGGAGATATTATTATGAACCATCCCAATTCGGAGTTTGCGGCGCAGGCGAAGGAGCAGAGAGGATACTAGAGAAGTCATTATTATTTACAGAGAGATGAAAAGTAAGAGATACAGCAGGAAAAGAATTCTTGTTGTATCTTTTTTTCGCTTTCAGGCGAAAATTTTACAAAATTTTTGTGATTGGATGGTAATAAGGAGGAAAAGTAATATGCAACAAACATTTAGCTATGAGGCTAGGGGGCAGGCATTGATTATCCATTTGCCAAAGGAACTGGATCATCATAATTGTCGAAATTTGAAATATGAGACGGATTTGCTTTTGGCGGAGAATTATATCAACCGGATTGTGTTTGATTTTTCTAAGACGGAGTTTATGGATTCGTCGGGTATCGGAGTTTTACTGAATCGCTACAAGCAAATGACAGCTAATGGAGGAAAGGTGACTTTGTGTGGGGTGAATGCCCGAGTGAGACGGATTCTTACGATTGGAGGAATCAGCCGGTTGATGGAGCAGTATGAGAACCGAGAGGCGGCAGTGACTGGGTGAGGAGCGGCTTGTTCCATTATAAAAATGATTTTGACAGGCAGGCAAAAGTGGTTACATATTTTTGATGAAAGATAACAGGATGCTGTGTTAGATACAGCATGGGAGGTAAGATAGTATGGAACGTTTTCGGATGGAAATTGAGAGTTTATCGAAAAATGAGGAGTTAGCAAGAGTGGTGACGGCTGTGTTTATGAGTCGTCTGGATCCGACACTGGAGGAACTGGATGATGTCAAGACGGCGGTTTCCGAGGCAGTGACAAACGCGGTGATTCACGGATATCAGGAGGGGGAAGGCATCATCTATATGGAATTACAGGCAGAGGATAAGCAGCTGACAGTGATGGTGCGGGATTTAGGCGTAGGGATCGCTGATGTAAAGCGAGCCATGGAACCGATGTATACGACGGACCCGTCGGGAGAACGTTCCGGCATGGGCTTTTCCTTTATGGAAGCATTTATGGATCAGGTGCAGGTGGAATCAGAACCGGGACGAGGAACTCTGGTGACTATGAGAAAGAAAATCGGCAGGTGAGGGAGCATGGAGGAAACCACAAAATTGATCCGTCTTGCCCATGAAGGGGATCAGAAGGCCAGAGACCAACTCGTATTGGACAATGTGGGACTGGTATGGAGTATCGTGCGACGTTTCGCTGGTCGGGGGCATGAACTGGAGGACTTATATCAGATTGGGTGTATTGGGTTGATCAAGGCCATTGATAAGTTCAACCTGGAATTTGATGTAAAATTTTCCACCTATGCTGTGCCAATGATCACCGGGGAGATCAAGCGATTTCTACGGGATGATGGTATGATAAAGGTGAGTCGTTCCCTAAAGGAACTGGGAATGCGGGTCAGTAGCGCCCGTGAGCAGATGATCTGGGAACTGGGAAGGGAACCCGGACTGGAGGAGCTGGCAGCCCGGGTGGGCGTCAGTTGTGAGGAAGTGGCGGCTTCCATGGAGGCGGCGACGGAGGTGGATTCTATTTACAGGGCAGTTGGCTCTGGGGAAGATCAAAACTTGCGTCTGTTGGACAAGCTACCGGATGAACGGGAGGCGCAGGAGGAATTGCTAAACCGTATGGTGTTGGAACAGCTGTTAAAGGAATTGAATGATAAAGATCGCGAGATTATCATACGGCGCTATTTTGAAAATCAAACACAGAGTGAGATAGCTGTGGATTTGAATATTTCGCAAGTACAGGTATCGCGGCTGGAAAAAAAGATTCTTCGGAAGATGAGGAGTTGTATGGAGATTTAGTTGAGGAGAGGGGGGATCATGAAAGATACGATTTAGGTAAAAGAAAATGCCGAGGAGTTTTAGGAGAACCGATACGGTCTGTTTTGTCGTATCGGTTCTCCTAAGATTTTTTGATGTCTTTCTTTATCTAAATGACATTGCATAGTTTGATAGAGGACTTTAAACGGTTATCAATAATTGCGAATATCTGAATCGATAATCACACATACTAATGTCGTATGATGGTACGGGAGTGTTTATGCATGTGCCTTTGTTTGAATGGTTATGGATGTTTGGAACGAGGTTCATCTTGCTTGTTATCGTACCGATTATTTTGAGATAGTAAAGGATGTGAGAATATGGATTTTTTGAAGCATTTAATAGGGATTGTGACTGTGTTTTTATGTCTGTCGATCGCAGCATTGGTTGTCTGGTATTGCTTGTTTGGTAAGGTCAGGCAGCAGCCAGGGGGAACTCTGGTGGAGCAGGCACAGGAGGTAATGCTGTGAGCAGTAAAACCAATACAGTCTATTTGAATTTGAGCGAAATCACAGAGGTACATGAGAAGGATGTGTTTGTGAAGGATGTGGCAACGGTGTATTGCAGTGATACGAACATCCGGAATAAATGTGAATGTGTAAAAGTAAAGCATATTACTGGTGAAAGATGTGAGTGCTATGTGGAGAGCGCATTGGATGTGATTGAGAAGTTGGAGGCTGTCGATCCTTCTGTTTCTGTGACAAATATTGGAAAAGTGGAATATATCATTGACTATCAGCCGCCAATGCGTCCACGTTATTTGTGGCAGTGGGTTAAAACGTTGTTTGTCTGTGTGATCTGCTTTTGTGGGGCGGCATTTGCCATTATGACTTTTAATAACGATGCCAATGTGCGGGATGTGTTTCAGGAATTGTATTGGCTGATTACTGGGGAAGAAGCGCAAGGGACCACTATTTTGGAGCTTACTTATTCTATTGGGTTGGCATTGGGAATTGTCGTGTTCTTTAATCATTTTGCCAAATGGAAGCTGAGTACAGATCCAACACCGTTGGAGGTGGAGATGCGTCTGTATGAGGATAACATCAGCAAAACTTTGATTCAGAATGATGGGAGAAAGGAGCAGGGGATTGATATTCAGTGAGATAGGAGGGATCGCCTGCATGGAAACGATAGTGGGTATCTGTCAGCTCCCGTGGTGGCAGTTGACAGCGATGGGACTTCTGGGATTAAGCGCCGGGGGAGTGATCGCAGCTGGAGTGTTTGCATTTTTGGCGATCATTGGTGTGTTTCCTCGTCTGATGGGGAAAACCGGGACAAAACGGATCCTGCTATATGAAACTTTGATTATCCTGGGAGGAATCTTGGGAAATGTGTCGGATCTCTATGAGATTCCGATTCGAATCGGCGGAAATGTGGTACTGGGGATTTTCGGAATGGCATCGGGAATCTTTGTCGGTTGCCTGGTGATGTCTTTGGCAGAGACTTTAAAAGCGCTTCCGGTCATTAACCGGAGAATCCGACTGGCAGTGGGATTGCAGTATGTCATCTTGTCGGTGGCGTTGGGGAAACTAGTGGGGTCATTGGTATATTTTGTAAAGGGAATGTGTGTGTGATGAGATACTAACATCGGATGGGGGGATAGCCAAGTGATATTTGTGCAAGAAGGAACTTCATGATGTTCTAGAAGATAAATGAAATATTGTGAGAAACTAGAAGACTGAAATTTTCAGGAGAGATGATTATGGAATTGAACAAACAGGAATATGATAAGTATGTGAAAAAAGTCACTCCGTCACATCCACTGGGGGCGGATATGTTGCGGGCATTTGTGACAGGCGGTACGATCTGTATGCTCGGGCAGCTCTCTATGATGAGTATGATGAATCTCTGGGGAATGGAAAAAGAGACAGCGATGACATGGATGCAGTTGGAATTGATTCTGCTTAGTGTCGTGTTGACTGGGATGAATGTCTATCCTAAGATCGTCAAATGGGGCGGCGCCGGCGCCCTGGTGCCGATTACAGGATTTGCCAATTCGGTGGTGGCGCCGGCGATTGAGTATAAGGCGGAGGGACAGGTGTTCGGGATCGGGTGTAAGATCTTTACGATTGCGGGGCCGGTGATACTTTATGGGATTTTGGCAAGCTGGGTGCTTGGAGTGATTTACTGGATTGGGGGAGTGATGGGAATTATTTGAGAAGTGAATGGGAAAGTAAAAAATTAATTTGGTAGTTGGCTTTATGAGCAGGATAATGGATAAAAAATTCATTCGCCTGCTTTTTTGATGCTTTATAGGAAGGATACAGAAGGATTACCGATACAGCGTTTGCTTATCTTAATGACATTGGATAGTAGGGTGGTCTTTGGCAGAAATAAGAAAGATATTGTCAGATCTAATTTATGGAAATGAAAGGTACAGTGCTATAGCTAAGGAAGAATTAGAAATAGCAAGACGAATGTTGACGCTAAATACAAGAGTGGTTGGAAAACGTATGGAAATAAGTGATTTGGTTGGAATTGCGATATGTAAGGAGTGTGGCAGTTTTTTGGTGGAGAAGTCGGTATCAACCAGAGGGCGGACATATTTATATTATATGTGCGGGAAGAATAAAAAAGAAAAAAATGCTCGACACATAAAATAGCAGTTGAAGAGTTAGACAAGAAAGTTTTGGAGGAAATGAGGAAAGCGATTGGAGATAGAGAGGGTTTATACTGTAAGGATCTAACAAGGGAAATTGCTATAAGATACTTGAAGTATGTAAGTATGGATTATGCGGGGAATATAGAGGTAGTATGGAATATATAAAAATAAGAATACAAATATAAGTTAAGCGGACGCGGGATTGAACTTTGTGAACTTTCAGAAACAGATTTCGCATAGGAAGATATGTTAATGACCATGCATATCTTGTATGGAGGATATTTCTGCCAATTGAAAGGAACTCCTGCTAAGGAGAATATTATTTTCAAAGAACTGAGGAGATGGGGATTCAATGTGGATGTGG
>JAAWNY010000087.1 GCA_022799175.1 Lachnospiraceae bacterium
GTGCGCATCACCTGCTTTGTGTCGCCGCGGTGAATGCGGCGGATGTTGAGATCGGGAAACCAGCACTCGGTCATACCCTCGGGCAGAGGACCTCCGACACGCAGCCGTGCTCATACGGTAGAGCAGCTTCAGGCAAAAACCAAAGAAATATTAATGCATGCCATGGAAAAAGAAAATAGTGACTTTGCTGCCCGGTTAGCATGCAAAGCTCTTCTCTACGAAGTCTGTACCACCCCTAAGCCAGGTTTAGTAGACCGGGAGGGGAATGGCAGTCATAAGGATATGAATATTTTTACGTTTATGGACAGTGCCAGCACACTATGGCCCTACTTTCAGTCTTGTACACAGATTGGAAGGCGGACCGCCGACTTTCCTGCCAAACATACCTTCCTCCTGCTTCGCTCCTATGGCAGAAAAGCGGAAGCAGATATGTTTTCGGCAACAAAAGGCATCAATACTCATAAAGGCGCTATTTTTTCCATTGGAATTCTCTGCGCTGCTTTAGGTCGTCTGCCCAGAGAGCAGTGGGGACACCCTGATATAGTTCTAAAAGAATGTTCTGCCATGACAGAAGGGCTAGTCGAGTCAGACTTTTCCGGTCTTACAAAAGAAAATGCGGTAACCATGGGACAAAAATTATATCTAAATCACGGAATCACCGGCATAAGAGGACAAATGGAAGCAGGACTTCCCGCTGTAAAAGATGTGGGGCTGCCTGCCCTAAAGAAGGGGCTTTCCCAAGGTCTGGACATTAACCGTGCCGGCTGTGGTGCTCTCCTTGCTTTAATCACAGCAGCGGCTGACACCAATATGATTGCCAGAACCAGCCTTGCCATCTGGCAAGAAACCGTTTCACAGGTTCGAGATATATTGGCTGAAAATCCTTATCCAGGTACAGAAATCTTACATCAATTGGATTTAGAATTTATAGAAAAAAATCTATCCCCTGGTGGAAGCGCTGACCTGCTGGCAGTTTGTTATTTATTATATTTTTTAGAGACCGAAGTGTAAACAGCGCAAAGAATGCGCCCAAAAGGAGGAAATTATGTCAGAATATACGATTTCTCAGGTTTATCCCTCAGATCGCCGCAGTCTTTCCCAGATCGATTCCCTACTAATGCAAGAGGGAATCTCACGGGATGCCAACCTGGATTATATTTGTGCCATGTATGATGAGGATTATCAGATTATTGCTACCGGAAGCTGCTTTGCCAACACGCTCCGCTGCTTTGCGGTCAGCAGTACTCACCAAGGCGAAGGACTTCTTAACCAGATCATTACCTACTTAATGGATATCCAATATCAAAGAGGAAACCTTCACCTTTTCCTGTATACAAAAATTAGTTCTGCAAAATTCTTTCAGGATTTAGGTTTTTATGAAATCGCAAGGGTTGATGATACCCTTGTCTTTATGGAAAACCGAAAAAACGGCTTTACAGACTATCTTACAAATCTGTCCAAAGCCAAAAGCAACGGATTATCTGCCGCACTAGTCATGAACGCCAACCCATTTACCCTTGGCCATCAGTACCTTGTAGAAACCGCTTCTTCCCAATGCGATACCCTCCACCTTTTTGTCGTTAGTGAAGATGCCAGTCTGATTCCTTTTTCTGTACGAAAAAAACTGGTTCTTGCCGGAACCTCTCATCTTGCCAATGTCATCTGCCATGACAGCGGCCCATACATTATCAGCAATGCTACTTTCCCCAGCTATTTTTTAAAGGATGAAGAATCTGTAATCAAAGGCCATGCCAAGTTGGATCTGATCATCTTCTCCAAGATTGCGGAAGCTTTGTCTATAACCCGTCGTTATGTTGGGGATGAACCTACCAGCCAGGTAACTGGTATTTATAATCAGATCATGTCCTCCGAACTCCCTTTAGCAGGCATTGACTGTATCATTGTTCCCAGAAAACAGATCATGAAACAGCCTATCAGTGCTTCTACTGTGCGTCAGCTCATTAAAAACGGTAATTTTGAAGCCCTTAAACAATTTGTTCCTATATCTACTCTTAATTATTTTAAAAGCGAAGAGGCAGCCCCTATAATTGAAAGAATCTGTCAAACAAAAAATGTGATACATTACTAAAAATAGGATGATGCTCAGGAAATAATAATCCCTTCTGCATCATCCTATCCTAATATTTTAACGAATTTTCTGCGGTAGTGTAATATATTGTGTTTTTGGAAAAAAATGGCTCCTTTTGGGTAAGGATTCAGATATGACAATTCTTATCGAAAAGGGGTATTTTTATGGCAGCCGCTAAGGGGCAAACCCGACAAATTATTTCAGAAAACAACATTTCCAGTGTTGCAGATGTCTATTCTCTTCTTAAAGAAAGTTTTAAAGGCATTCTTCAGGGGCTTATGGAGGCGGAGCTGGATGCCTCCCTTGGTTATCAGAAAAATCAGAAAGGGGATCTGGCCACCAGCAATAAACGGGACGGGCACTTTCCAAAGGCCCTCAAAAGTCAGTACGGGGAATTTCAGCTGGATGTCCCCAGAGGCCGTAACGGTGATTTTGGGCCAAAGCTTATCCCCAAATATCAGCGTGATATTTCCGGTATTGAAGAATAAGCCATCCCTCTGTATGCAAGGGGAATGAGTACACGGGATATCCATGACCAGCTGCAGGACCCCTATGGAATCGAATTGCCCGCAGAGATGGCCAGCAAGGTCACGGATAAGATTCTGCCCCAGGTTAAGGAATGGCAGCCCCGCCCTCTGGCGCCTGTTTATCCCTTTGTTTTTAAGGACTGCATTCATTATAAAGTACGGGAAGAGGGACGGATCTTAAGCCGGGCAGCCTATGTCGTGCTGGGTGTTACAACAGGGGGCTATAAAGAAACCCTCAGCACCACGGTGGGGGCCAATGAAACCAGCAAGTTCTGGCTGGGGATGTTAAATGACCTGAAAAACCGGGGATTAAAGGATGTTTTGTCCTTTTGTGTCGATGGGCTGGCCGGTTTTAAGGAAGCCATCAGCGCTGTCTACCCCCAGCCCCAGGCCCAAAGGTGTATGATTCATATGCTGAGGAATTCTTTTAAGTATGTCAACGATAGCGGCTTGAAGAAATTTTCCAACGATTTCAAAGCGGTATATAACGCCCCCAATGAAACGGCTGCGTATTCGGAACTGGAAATACCCAAAGAAAAGAGGGGACGAAAATACCCTTATGCAATCCGCAATTGGGAAAATAACTGGGAGGATGTAAGCCCCTTTTTCCAGCCCTCAGAAGAGATAAGAAAAATTATGTATACCACAAATATCCTAGAAGGTTTAAACCGTCAGTACCGAAAAGCAGCAAAGGCTAAAAGTGTATTTCCCAGTGGCCAGCCTTTAGAAAAAATGCTGTATTTGGCCAGTGAAAATATCACAAAAAAATGGACGCAGGGATACCGTGGCTGGGATCAGGTGTTGGACCAGTTGATCGTCCTGTATGGGGAAAGGCTGAGCCAGTATTTATAAAAAGGAAAAGCCAGGGCGGCTCCAAGTGAAAGGACAGCCGCCCCAGCCTTATTCCATCGGCATTGAGGGTATTGCCAGAAAAGCCCAGCCTTATTCCTGAGGCCGGGTGTGGGCAGGGCCCATAAAAGCAGACTTTGAGATGCCTTTATTTCTGTGCAAAAAAAGCTGGAAATCCATTACACTCCCAAGCATGGGAGCTGGCTGGACATTGCTGAAATAGAGCTTAATGTGATGACACGCCAGTGTCTGTCCCGAAGGATTGATGACATAGGATTACTGCGGCAGGAACTGGCTGCATGGGAGAGCGACCGCAATGAACATACTGTTTGTATCCACTGGCACTTTACCACCGACAAGGCAAGAACCAAATTGACATCGCTCTACCCTAAGTTCGACACTATAAATGAAAAGCGATTTAACTAAATATAATCAAGCCAGTACACTAGAAGAAAGAGACTGGACGGCCCTGGCAGCCATCATTGACAGTGCTTTCACGCCCGATGAAAAGGAGGCCATCCAGGGCCTTGGCCAGGATGAAGAAGTACTGGAGTATTTCATACCGATGTATACGGCTCTCAAGGATATTATACGGTACTGTGTGATGACTGGTGACGGCCCCCGTTTCCCGATGGGACAGATCCGCGAATGCAGACGGGCTAATGCCACAGGCACGATGGAAGACGGCACAATAAGATCCGCTGCGACAGCCAGGCCACTGTCGGAAAAACAGACGCAGATCCTACAGGACAAAACAGAACACATACTGGAACATTTTCAGAGCACGATTGTGGACAAACATATCGTCCTGAACAGTAAGCTGACAAACCACATGGCGAGCCAGGTGGCAGGGCCAGGGTTGTTTCAAGTATCTGTTTCCGCAACCGCGAAGCATTCCACCCCCACGAAGATCCTATGCGGCTTCGCGTATAAAAATGGGAATCTTAATCTATCTGGCCGGCGCCCGTTTACAGAATACGACTGGAACGTGTACAACGCTCTGGTCTCCCTCTATGTATACGGCGATAAATCGCACATCGTTACTCCACAGACCGTATACCGGGCAATGGCTGGCATGACATCCACGGAGTCTTCCAGCAAACAGCAGATCAAAGCGGTCACGGAAAGCATCGACAAAATGTGTTTTATCCGGACAGTGATCATCTGTACGAATGAGATCGCCTGCCGGAAATCCATTCCTGAACGCAAATATCCTGGAATGGGTATGACCGATACCCACCTGCTAGATGCCACAGCCGTCCATGTGGAAGGCGGGGGCAAAGCCGTTCGTGCCTACCGGATCAACAGTGCTCCTGTCCTGTACAGCCACTCCAGGCTTCTCAATGAGATGCTGACTGTCCCATCGTCCCTTTTGGATATCTGGGTAACGGACAAGGCAGGAAATATCACGGACGAACGGGTGAGTAACACAGAAAGCAGGATCCAGACAAAGGGCTATCTGTTGCGTCAGATCGAAGGCATGAAAGGAAGCCATTTCCAAAAAAGCAGGACAATCTCCCTGAACGGGTATGATAAGGATGGTGTCCACAACAAAGGCCTGTATGAGATTGCCGGGCTCGCTGACGGGACAACCAGGAAGATGCAGAAATCGATCCGGGATTATGCCGGACAAGTCCTTAGCTGTTGGAAAGCAGAAGGCTACATTAAGGGGTTCTCTTTCGTACTCACTAGACGCACCATCACCGGCATTCAGATCGACCTCTGATCATTTCTTATCGTCTGGCTCATCCCTCCGTTTGCGAGGTGATGAGCCAGATCCAGGGTTGCTTGATCAGATATCAAAAACAGCCCTATTTTCAGTTTCCTTTTTAAGAAGTATGGCTCAAATGTTTTATTGGGATTTCTGCGAATAACTTTTTGGAACATATATGAGATCTGATGGGAAATCAGATTGAAATAGTCGATGCATAATTATGCAAAACAGGGCTTCCAAAGATCGAGTGTTAAAGAAATTTTATAGCATCCCCTTCCTGAGTGGTTTCCAACTCCCCTAAGAAAAATGCGAAGTTATACATAGCTTTTCATGTACAGTTTATGTACAACTTTTCCATTAAGATACAATATTTTATGATAGTTTACGATAGTTGATAGTTCAAAAAGCCGCAAAAAAAGCGCCGGAAGCCTTAGTTTTACGGTGATTAAGGAAGTATTTACAACAACTTATCATCAACGCTGACAAACAGGGTGCAAGCAAAAGCAGAGAACATATCACTTTCATTAGTGGTCGGTTCTCTGCTTTTATGTTTTGTTCATTAACGGATTTAATCTGAATCATGGCTATCCCTCTATAAAGTTTTCTTTTTCACAACCAAAATCCCCACGAAAGATAAAGCAGCACTTAGCAACAGACCGACACCAATATGCAAAAATGCGTTGCCGTTCAGCATGATAATCTGAAAAAATCGAGCCAGAATAACACGCAAGGCTGGAATCGGTGTAAAAATACAGATAACAGCAATCAATACCGTGTCTGTCAACCACCCATACCAATAAGGCTGCATAGATAACAGTACATGAAGAAACACCATAACGAGCAGTAAAAATGACATTTGCTGCAATCCGGCAAGGATAATCTTGTTTTCTGTCCATCTGCACACGTCCATCAGATTGATAACTGTTTTTGCCGAATATGCAGGGTCAATCAACAGATGTATTACGGTATTGATAACAGAAATACAAAATGCCAAAATCCCATAACTGCTTAGGCTGCCAAGAAAATAATCTTTTTTGTTCGCTCCCAGGTGCATTAACTTTGTATAATCAAAAAATACAAAAAAGAATGGGGTCATAACCGCAAGCAGCCATGTGTAATTTCCGTTGCTTAAAACAACATCGCCAGAAGATGTGGCGCAAAGCACTACAAGAGCCGTAATGATAAAACTGATTTTATTGCTTGCAAGCAAACGTATTGAGATTGCGAAAATAGCTGTCACCTTGTTGTACCTCCCTTATGTCCGACCATATGGATAAAGAAACCCTGTAAAGATAGCGGGTGAATTTCTAATGAAGCTGTCTGCTCTGTGGGGTGTCAAAAATATATTTCGTTACAAGACCGCCAATGGTATCTTGCCCAATGATATTCAAATTTGAGGTTGCAGCTTCCACATCTTTTTATAGTCCGCTGATACTAAATGCTTTTGTTTCAACTGATTGCAATGTATCAAAGAAGCGGACACTTCCTTTGTCAATGATGATTAGCTTCTGAATTGTCTTTGCAATTTCTTCAATGATGTGGGTAGATACAATAATAATCCGGGGGTGTTTCTGAAAACTCTCTGTCAACATATCATAAAACTCCACACGCATAATAGCGTCAAAACCAAGAACAGGCTCATCTAAAAGCACAACACTTTTATTGCTTGCCAAACAGATAATCGTGGAAACCATTGTTTTCATGCCAAGCGAAAGTTGATGGAATTTCTTTTTACCGTCCAATTCAAAACGTTCCATCATTTCCGAAGCAAAGTCGTAGTCATAGTTAGGATTTACTTCGGAAGCGATACACAACAATATCCGCACCGGAAGATTAAAGTGTTTTGCAAAGTTTTCAATATAGCTGACGCCTGTATCTAAGGTGGAAGTTGTAATTGTCTTACCGTCCACCTGAATTGTACCCTTTGTAATATTCTGATACCCTGCGATTGATTTGAGAAACGTTGTCTTTCCCGCGCCATTCCTGCCAAGCAGACAGTAAATTCCCGGCTCATCAATAGAGAGGGTAATGTTTTTTAGCACAGTTGCCTGCCCGTACTGCTTTGTTGCTTGTTTGAGTTCTACCATTGCAGCCATTCCTCCTAATATGTCATTCAAGCTGAATTGATTTTCACAATTTCCTATGCTAGAATGGATTATAAACCTTCGTGTAACACAAAAGTCAATGAGGAGAACAGCAAAATGAATAAATATTTTTCGATTGGAGAAGCTGCAAAGGCAGTCCATACGACAAGTGAAACCTTGCGGCATTATGACCGTATCGGACTGGTAAAGCCGAGCAAAAAAACGAATGGACAAATTATCGCTATTATACCGAGCAGGATATTGTCCGCCTGAATACAGTGCGCGCTTTACAGCTTATGGATTTGCCTTTACAGGAAATCAAAAAGGTTTTGGAATATGGCGAGCTTGAAAAAATAATAGACTTTCTGGTACAGGCAGAGAAAAAAGCTGATGAAAAAATTATGTCACTGCAATATAGTAAAACAAAAATCCAGTTAGCAAGAGAAGATTACGAGAGAAAATTGCAAAGACAAAAAATCCATCTGGTGCATTTATCAAAGATTTTCCAGAGCGTGTTATCCTGCTGTCTGATACCTTAGAAATACCTACTCTTGATAATCTTTGGAATTACCTTAGCCATTTCTATGAAAAAGTGACACCTGCCTTAAAAGAGCAGTTCGCTTTTGAAGATTTAGCCGGTATATACACTGAGAACGGATTATCAAGGCTTTTTGCTGTCTGTGTCCGCTATGCAGAAATAGACGGGTTAAAGAAATTGCCGAAAGGAAAGTACCTATGTATTGATTGTACCGAAGAAAATATGGAACAAGTATTAAACGAGATAAAACATATTGCTCAAATAAAATATGGGGTTGAGCCAACCTTTACAGTACAATTAATCGTTGTGTCTGGTATTTTGCGCTGGAATTATGAAGTACAAGTTTATGTTGACAGATAAACTACAAAGAAATATGAAATTTTTAGAAACGTCGTAGATTACGGCGTTTTTCTTTTGTTTGTCTTTGGCATTTTCAAAACTTCCCCGTATTAAGAAACAAGGAAAACTTTTTGAAGAATTTCTCCCAAAACTCCGTCAAAACCGCCCTGTGTGGTGTTGTAGGTAGTGAGAGGGTTTTCAAGAGGGTTTGGGATACATCTCGCCTGCCGGCTCGGTCGGCGTTAAACGGTCGCCACTGGCGACCAACGCCCCAACAAGCAAAATCTGTCCGGCAAGCCATAGCGCGGACGGGCAGATTTACGGAAATGGGTACCCGTTTCCTATGCTTGCTCCGAAACTTATCACTTTAGCAAATACGGAAAGGAAGGGAAAAGGATGGATTGGGAACTGGAAATCAAGGACAGCGGCTACCTGCCCGAAAAAGGGAAACCGACAGAGGAAACGGTCTGCTACAAAATCGGCGGCACCTACTATGAAGTGTCTACCTCCTGCGGCGGCCCGGAACGGCTCCGCGACAAGATGATACAGCTCATAAAATCGGAAACCGTCAAACCGCCCAATGACAAACAGGGGTAAGCGCGCTATAATGATTTTAGCACTACTGTTTGTCGGGCGTTCATTACAGGAGGAATGAACATATGACAGCAAATACATATAAGCCCGGACAGATAACAGCATTATACGCCCGTC
>JAAWNY010000088.1 GCA_022799175.1 Lachnospiraceae bacterium
GGAAAAAGGAGCAGACGGTTTGGCATTGGTTCTCGCCTCATTTCCGTGCTTATGCTTCTCGTTTCCTTATCTAAATGACATTGGGGTATGGCTACCTGCTTTTTTTGATAGTCTTTTAGAAACTGGGAGAGGGAAGTGATAGCGTGGATGCGTATACAGGGTTTGCAAAGGTTTATGATTTGTTTATGGATGATATTCCCTATGAAAAATGGTGTGATTATGTGACCGGGCTTTTAAAGGAACATGGGGTGGAAAAAGGGCTGGTGCTGGATCTGGGATGCGGAACCGGAAAGCTGACACGAATGCTGGCCGGAAGGGGCTATGATATGATAGGAGTAGATTGTTCCGGAGAGATGCTGGAACTGGCTGCACAACAGAATGAGGATGGCAGGATTTTGTATTTGCAGCAGGATATGCGGGAGTTTGAGCTGTATGGGACCGTGCGGGCGATTGTCAGTATCTGCGATTCCATGAATTATTTGATGGAATATGAAGAGCTGGTGCAGGTATTGCGTCTGGCCAATAATTATCTGGATCCAGGAGGCATCTTTATCTTTGATATGAATACGCCTTATAAATACCGGGAGGTGCTGGGAGAGCAGACGATTGCTGAGAACCGGGAAGAAGGGAGCTTTATCTGGGAGAATTATTTTGATGAAGAGCAGGGAATCAATGAGTATGATCTGACTCTTTTTATTCGGGAGGAGGACGGGCGCTACCAAAAGTATGAGGAGACACATTTCCAGCGGGCATATGATCAGCAGACGATAAAAAAGGCGATCGAAGAGGCAGGTCTTAAACTGGCGGCAATATATGAGGCATGCGAAAGGGAGGCACCTAAGGAAGACAGTGAGCGAATGTATTTTGTGGTGGAGGAGGTAAAGAAGAAAAGCTTGTCCACGAGGAAATGATTTTGTGTGTTGAAATACCAGAGGGGATAAGGTAAAATAAGATCAGAAATTTCAGATAAAGAAATTTGTCTAAAAACAGGTACTGGAGGTGAAATATGTCAGATTATATAATTCGGGCAACGGCGGCACAAGGCCAGGTACGGGCGTTTGCGGCGACAACCCGGGATACGGTGGAGTTTGCGAGGAACGCGCATAATACCAGCCCAGTGGCGACAGCAGCGCTGGGACGTCTGTTGACGGGAAGCGCAATGATGGGGGCAATGATGAAAGGAGAAACGGATCTTCTTACGATTAAAATAGAAGGGGATGGTCCGATCGGCGGATTAACGGTGACAGCAAATGCTAAAGGAGACGTAAAAGGGTATGCATTTCATCCTGAGGTGATGTTGCCACCAAATGAGAAAGGAAAGCTGGATGTGGGTGGCGCTTTGGGGATCGGTGTATTGACGGTGATCCGCGATATTGGGATGAAGGAACCTTATGTCGGGCAGACCATTCTGGTGAGTGGAGAGATTGCCGAGGATTTGACGTATTATTTTACTGCGTCGGAACAGACCCCTTCTAGTGTGGCACTGGGGGTATTGATGAACCGGGAGAATACGGTCCGTCAGGCAGGCGGCTTTATCCTGCAGATAATGCCGGGCGCCACGGAAGAGGTGATTGCAGGGCTGGAGCAGAAGCTGGCACAAATCACCTCGATCACGTCTTTGCTGGATGAAGGAAAGACGCCAGAGGAGATCCTCGAATATATTTTGGGGGATTACGATATGGAAATTTTAGATCAAATGCCAGTGAGATTTCACTGCAATTGTTCTCAAGAAAAGATTGCCAAGGCATTGATCAGTGTGGGAAGGCAGGAACTGCAACAGATGATTGAAGAGGGGGAGACAATTGAGGTCAATTGTCATTTCTGTAATCATCATTACCCGGTGACCATAGAAGAACTACAGCATTTGCTGGTACAGGCGCGATAAGGAACAGGAAAGGAGAAAAAAGATGATTGATTATTCAGAGAATGCTGGAAAAATGTATCATATACAGGTGGGGAAGGGAGAAGTCGGGCGATATGTGATTCTGCCAGGGGATCCTAAGCGGTGTCGTTTGATCGCCGAGTATTTTGAAAATCCTCAGTTAATTGCCGATAACCGGGAATATGTGACTTATACAGGAAGTCTCGATGGAGAAAAGGTCAGTGTCACTTCGACGGGGATTGGCGGACCGTCGGCGGCGATTGCCATGGAAGAACTGGCACAATGCGGAGCAGACACTTTTTTGCGGGTGGGAACGAGTGGTGGTATGGACTTGCAGGTGAAAAGCGGCGATTTGGTGGTGGCAAATGGGGCGATTCGTATGGAGGGAACCAGCCGGGAATACGCACCGATCGAATTTCCGGCAGTTCCAGATTTTACCGTGACAACAGCGTTGACAGAGGCAGCACAAAAGTTAGGATTGCCCTATCATGTAGGTGTGGTGCAGTGCAAAGATTCCTTTTATGGACAACACTCACCGGAGACGAAGCCAGTGGGCCGAGAGCTGATGGAAAAATGGGACGCCTGGGTACGCCTGGGCTGTAAGGCGTCGGAGATGGAGTCGGCGGCAGTCTTTGTAGTGGCCAATTATCTACATGTACGGGTGGGAACCGTGTTGCTAGTGATGGCGAATCAGGAGCGAGCCAAAGCGGGATTGGAAAATCCAGTGGTGCACGATACGGATGCGGCGATCCGGACAGCGGTGGAGGCAATTCGGATTTTGATTCGAAAGGATCGGTGAATCATGAAGAGAGAAGAGATATTGAGTTATGTAGATCACACACAACTGGCGCAGACGGCTGGTTGGGATTCCATTCGCAATCTATGTGAAGAAGCTATGAGCAGTCAAACTGCTTCTGTGTGTATTCCCCCATCCTATGTAAAACCGGTGAAGGAGTATGTGGGGGAGCGTATGGCAATCTGCACTGTGATTGGTTTTCCAAATGGCTATTCTACCACGCCAGTGAAGGTATTTGAGACAGAACAGGCAATCAAAGATGGGGCGGACGAGATTGATATGGTGATTAATCTTGGCTGGGTGAAGGATGGCCGGTTTGATTTGACAGAGCAGGAGATCCGCAAAGTGAAGGCGGCCTGTGGGGAAAAATTGCTGAAGGTGATTATTGAGACTTGTCTGCTTACCCGAGAAGAAAAGATTCGCATGTGTCAGGTGGTGACGGATGCTGGAGCGGATTATATCAAGACTTCTACAGGATTTTCTGTTGCCGGAGCAACCTTTGAAGATGTAGAACTGTTTGCGGAGCATGTAGGAGAAGGAGTAAAGATAAAAGCGGCCGGAGGCATTACATCGCTGGCAGACGCAGAGCGTTTTCTGGAGCTGGGAGCAAAACGATTGGGCAGCAGCCGGGTGATCCGGTTGGTGAAAGAGGAAACAGAGAAAGAATCGTAACATTTATTTTGGTGGGCAATCGGATGAGAAGGAGGATGGGAGTCATGGCAACCAAAGATCTGGTTCGTCTGGCCATTGAGGCGATGACTTATGCGTATGCTCCATATTCCGGATTTCGGGTAGGAGCGGCGCTATTAACAGCAGATGGAAATGTTTACCAGGGATGTAATATCGAAAATGCTGCGTATACGCCAACGAACTGTGCGGAGCGGACAGCGTTTTTTAAGGCTGTCAGTGAGGGAAAGCGGGAGTTTTTTGCTATCTGTATCGTGGGAGGTAAGGATGGAGTGCTTGAAGGATATACAGCGCCTTGCGGAGTGTGTCGACAAGTGATGATGGAGTTCTGTGATCCGGAAACCTTCCGAGTGATTTTGGCAAAGGACGAGGAACACTGGCAGGAATATTATCTCAAGGAGCTGCTACCCATGGGGTTTGGACCGGATAATCTGATAAAAACGGAGCAAACGAATTGAGAAAAAAGGGGGAAACAGAAAGATGGAACGAAAAACATGGAAACGAGTATTTGTGATTGTGATTGACTCATTGGGAATCGGAGGTGCCGCGGATGCTGGGGATTATGGGGATGCCGGAACAGACACGTTGGGACATATCGCGGATCATGTAGAGCACTTTCAGATTCCGAATCTGCAGAAGCTGGGACTAGTGAATCTACACCCTGTCAAACAGGTGGCACCTGTACAGCGGCCTTTGGGATATTTTGCCCGATTGAATGAGAGAAGCCGTGGTAAAGATACCATGACCGGCCATTGGGAGATGATGGGCTTAAAAACAGAAAAGCCCTTTATCACCTTTACGGACACCGGTTTTCCACCGGAGCTGATTGCAGAGCTGGAGCAGCGGACCGGGCATCGGATTATTGGCAATAAGAGTGCGAGCGGAACGGAGATTTTAGAGGAGCTGGCAGAGGAAGAGATCGCTACCGGACACATGATTGTCTATACCTCGGCAGATTCCGTTTTGCAAATTTGTGGAAATGAAGAGACATTTGATCTGCAAGAGTTGTACCGTTGCTGTGAGATAGCCCGGGAACTGACTATGCGTGATGAATGGAAGGTGGGGCGGGTGATTGCTCGTCCGTATGTAGGGAGGAAGCGGGGAGAATTCAAGCGGACCAGTAATCGGCATGATTATGCAGTTCCGCCTTTTAGCCGGATGGTATTGGATGCCATGAAAGAAGCCGGGCTGGATGTGATCTCCATCGGCAAGATTCAGGATATTTTTGCCGGTTGCGGGATCACCCGGGCTTTAAAGTCCAAGAGTTCGGTTCATGGTATGGAACAAACAATAGAGATGGCAAAGGAAGATTTTCAGGGGATTTGTTTTGTGAATCTGGTTGATTTTGATGCCTTGTGGGGGCATCGGCGGGATCCCAAAGGATATGGTGCAGAGCTGGAGCGATTTGATGAAAAACTGGGAATACTTTTGGAGCATTTGAACGAGGAAGATTTATTGATGATTACAGCAGATCATGGCAATGATCCAACTTATACGGGAACCGATCATACCAGAGAACAGGTTCCGCTCCTTTTATATTCCAAGAATTTAAAAGGAAGCGGAGAGCTGCCAGAGGCGGATACCTTTGGCGTGGTGGGGGCCACAGTGGCAGAAATTTTTGGCGTGAAAATGCCAGAGGGAACCATCGGAAATTCTTTGTTGTCGCTATTACAGTGAAAAGTGAATGAATGGTGGAGCGCAAAAGAAAAGCTGCCGCAGGAAAATCCTGTGGCAGCTTTTGCAGTTTTGTCATTTTACCATTCTGAGTCACCAAAGATGCAAAACCCTGATACATGATATCGTGGATTACAGTGTGGTTACGTGAATGGCCTGCGGACCCTTAGCTCCCTCTGTTACTTCAAACTCTACCTGGGCTCCCTCTTCCAGAGTCTTATAGCCTTCCATCTCCAAACCTGAGTAGTGAACGAATACATCGTTGCCTTGCTCGTCGCAGATAAAGCCGTAGCCCTTCTGGTTATTGAACCACTTCACTGTACCTTTGCTCATGTTACTACCTCCAAAAAAATAAAAAATAGAATCGAACTGTTGCGGGTCTGCGCAACTTCACTAAGAATAGCATAGAAAGAGAAAGTTGTCAAACAAATTCCAAGGGAATTTGTATAGAATCATGGGGAAAAATATCGTTTTTTGCGTGTAAGGTTTTGATTGGGAATATGGTTTAGAAAAAAATAGCTATGGAACAGAAAGTCTGAATGTGATAAACTGTTAAAAAGATAGAATACGTGAGAAAACGAGAGTGGGGAATAAAAGAGGCTCCATTCTCATGATTCCACTGTTACAACGAAATTTAAGCGGGAATGAGGTTAATGGAATGGAGATGCAAAATGTATGGCGTCATTTGGTGACAATTACGGAACATAAGTGCCTGGTCATGTTACATTGCTTTAAGGTAGGATTATATCGACAGGGGTTATTGCATGACCTTTCTAAATATATGCCGTCAGAGTTTTGGACGGGAGTACGTTACTATCAAGGAGATCGCAGTCCGAATGCGGTGGAAAGGGAAGAGCTGGGATATTCGGCCGCCTGGTTGCATCATAAGGGAAGAAATAAACATCATTTTGAGTATTGGATGGATTTTTCCAAGGCTAGTTGCGGGATCGCTGGATGTAAAATGCCGCTCAATTATGTGGTGGAAATGGTGATGGATCGGATTGCCGCCTGTAAGGTCTATCGGGGGAAAGAATATACAGATGCTTCCGCATGGGAGTACTATCAGAGAGAAAGACCTTATCTGGAGGGAGCCATGCATCCAAAGACGAAACAGCTGCTAGAAAAGATTTTGATTATGTTGCGGGATAAGGGTGAGAAACGGACTTTTTCTTGTCTTAAGAAGCTTTTGCGGCGGGGATTCTACTAACGATAGAGTCCATAAACAGCCTTGGAGAAAGGAGCTGATAGATGGTTGCCCTTTCTTCAAGGCATATTTAGAGGAATTCTTTTGGGGAACGACAGGAGTCAGCGGGAAGTTGCGTGGAAATCAACCTTTAAAAATATCAGCAGGATAATGATACACCTCGGCATAGGATTCGAGTTCTGAATCTGATTGGGGAAGAAAAGGGATCAGACCAGTACAATCCGTCGCAGAACAGGCTTTGATGTTCAAACCATCTGGTTCGTCACAGCCATAAGGATCATTAGCAGGAGTATTAGGATTTTTTGGTGGTTTCATGTTTTCTCCTTCCTTTTCATACGTTTTGAATGATTATCCGAATTTACGGATAGTATGGATGGAGAACAGCAATTTATGCGTGGAAAGATGTGGGATGAACAATTTGACAGAAAATGTTAAGAATGGAAAGAGGGAGAGGACCGATATCGATCTGTGCCAATGTTATTTAGATAAGTAGTGATAAAAGGTACGCCAAGAAAGAGGGGAGAGAAGCAGTTGAAAATAGTCTGTTCCTTTTTGCAGTTTCGAGATTAAGAATTCCTAAAATCCCTGACTTTTGCTAAAAACGAAACGAAAATATACAAACTCGCTCCGCTCAGACAGTGTATATTTTCGTTTCAACGCCAAATTCAGAGATTGAAGGACTTCTAAATCTCTGCAAAGTCAAAATCCACAGACCATTTTCGATTGTTTCTCTCCCCTCTTCCCTGGCTGGTTTTCTCGTTTCTTTATCTAATTTTTCTTTTCAAGAGCGGCTCGGATAAAACCATAAAACAACGGATGTGGACGATTGGGCCGAGATTTTAATTCTGGATGTGCCTGGGTGGCAAGAAACCAGGGGTGAGAGGGCAGCTCAATCATCTCGATAATCCGTCCATCTGGAGATTGGCCGGAGAGCATCAAACCATGTTTCGTCAGTACTTTCCGGAAATCGTTGTTAACTTCGTAGCGGTGACGATGTCGCTCATGGATGATTTCTTGGCCATAAAGTTGATAGGCTTTGGAGGCTTTATCCAGCACACAGGGATAGGAACCCAGCCGTAAGGTGCCACCGATCTCTTCGATCCCATTCTGGTCCGGCATCAGATGAATGACAGGATGCGTGGTGGAAGGATTTAGCTCAATGCTGTGGGCATCTTCATACCCGATGACATGACGGGCAAATTCTACAATGGCCAGTTGCATGCCCAAACACAGCCCAAGGAAAGGCACATCATGTTCCCGGGCATAGCGGATGGCAAAAATCTTGCCATCAATACCGCGATCGCCAAAGCCTCCCGGCACGAGAATGCCTTGGACATTGTGAAACAGTTGTTCAACATTTTCAGGAGTAACCGTCTCTGAGTCAATCCAGAGGATATCAACATTGGCATGATTGGCAACGCCGCCGTGCTTTAATGCTTCCACAACTGAGATATAGGCATCATGGAGTTTGGTGTACTTGCCAACTAACGCCACAGTGACGGGATGTTTTGGATGCTTCCAGGCATCTATCATTCGGCGCCAGTCTTCCAAATCCGGCTCGGGACATTCCAGATTCAGGCATTCGCAGGCAACCTGAGCCAAGTGTTCTTCTTCCATTGCCAGTGGGACCTCGTAGAGAACTTCAACATCTAAATTTTGCAGTACATGTTCTTTGGGGACATTACAGAAAAGAGCAATCTTACTGCGAATGGCAGAATCCAGAGGTTGCTCACTGCGACATACAAGAATATCCGGCCAGATCCCCATACCTTGCAGATCCTTAACGCTGGCCTGGGTCGGTTTGGTCTTTAATTCTCCGGAAGCTTTTAAATAGGGGATTAGGGTTACATGGATTAAGATAGCATTTTGATGACCGACTTCATGCTGGAACTGGCGGATGGCTTCTAAAAAAGGCTGACTTTCGATGTCACCTACGGTACCGCCAACTTCAATAATGGCAATTTCTGTTTTTTCCGTAGTGAAATTACGATGAAAACGGCTTTTTATTTCATTAGTAATGTGGGGAATGACTTGGACAGTGCCGCCGCCAAAGTCACCGCGTCGCTCTTTTTGCAGGACGCTCCAATAGACTTTACCGGTGGTGACGTTAGAATTTTTGGTAAGACTTTCGTCAATGAATCGCTCATAGTGACCTAAATCGAGGTCGGTTTCTGCACCATCATCGGTGACAAATACTTCTCCATGCTGTACGGGATTCATGGTACCAGGATCCATATTGATATAAGGGTCAAATTTCTGCATGGTGACTTGATAGCCGCGGGCCTTTAGCAGTCGGCCAAGAGATGCGGCAGTGATACCTTTGCCAAGGCCGGATACGACACCACCGGTGACGAAGACGTATTTTACGGGCATAGAAGAACCTCCTTTTTTCTGTGGAAACAGAATAGTTATAAAATAACTTGTATATTATACAACCAGACAGAAAGGAAATCCAGGAGTTTTTTAGGAAATTTAAAAATTTAAAAATTCATAGATTTTTTATGGGCGCTTTTAGTACCATATAAGTGTAAGAGATAAAGCATTTCATCAGTGCTATACCTTCTGCACTTATTTTTTTATGATAAGGGAGTAATTGGTCTGGC
>JAAWNY010000089.1 GCA_022799175.1 Lachnospiraceae bacterium
GATTTTGCTAAGTGCGAAATGAAAATGCCCAAACTCGCTTTGCTCAGACAGTGTGCATTTTCATTTCAACGCAAACTCCGCAAATTTAAGAACTTCTATACGTCCCTGCAAATGCGAAGCAGGCAAATTCCCATGCCGACGCCCCGTCCCTCTGCCCGCTCCTTTCTTCCTGGCGTCCCCTCACATACAACACAATTACCGAAAGGTGTAAAGAAAAAACACTTGACACTATCTGCATTTTCCTGTATGATAATGCAGGTGGTGTTATGGAGGATATTGTAAAGCAAAGCTTATTATACGATTTCTATGGTGAACTTTTGACCGAACATCAGCGTGCTATCTATGAAGATGCCGTATTCCATGATATGTCACTGGGAGAGATAGCCCAGGAACAGGGAATCAGCAGACAGGGAGTCCACGATCTGATTAAGCGGTGTGACCGTCTTCTTGACAACTATGAAGAGAAACTGCATTTAGTCAGCAAGTTTCAGCAAACACGGCAGATGGTGGCGGAGATCCGACAGACGCTGCAGCTGTTTCAGAAGACCAGAGATGAGCAGTTGATTCAGCATATAGAACAGATATCCGAAAAGATTATGGAGCTTTAACAGCAGGAGGATTACTATGGCTTTTGAAAGCTTATCTGATAAATTGCAGAATGTATTCAAGAGTCTGCGTGGCAAGGGTCGCCTGACCGAAGCGGATGTGAAAGCCGCTTTGAAAGAAGTGAAGATGGCGCTTTTGGAGGCAGATGTCAGTTTTAAGGTAGTCAAGCAATTTATCAGCTCTGTACAAGAGCGAGCGGTTGGAGAGGAAGTACTGGGGTCGTTGCAGCCGGGCCAGATGGTGATCAAGATTGTAAATGAAGAGATGATCCGTCTGATGGGATCGGACACCACGGAGATTTCTTTAAAGCCTGCCAATGAGATCACGGTGATCATGATGGCAGGACTTCAGGGCGCCGGTAAGACTACCACCACGGCGAAGATTGCCGGAAAGTTGAAGGCCAAAGGGCGCAAACCGCTTTTGGTAGCTTGCGATGTATATCGTCCGGCGGCGATCCAACAGCTGCAAATCAACGGAGAACGACAGGGAGTTCCGGTTTTTTCCATGGGAGAGCATCAGGATCCGGTAAATATTGCCAAAGCTGCCGTAGAGCATGCGGCGAAGAACGGATATAACATAGTGATTTTGGATACGGCAGGCCGCCTGCATGTGGATGAGAGTATGATGACAGAGCTGGTGCGCATTCGGGATGCGGTTGCCGTAGAGCAAACCCTGCTGGTTGTGGATGCCATGACGGGCCAGGATGCCGTAAATGTGGCGTCAATGTTCCAGGAAAAAGTTGGTATCGACGGAGTGATTTTGACGAAATTAGACGGAGACACGCGAGGCGGAGCGGCGCTTTCCATCCGCTCAGTGACCGGTAAGCCGATTCTTTATATTGGTATGGGAGAGAAGCTGTCTGATTTAGAACAGTTTTATCCCGATCGGATGGCATCGCGGATTCTCGGGATGGGAGATGTACTGACTCTGATTGAAAAAGCAGAGTTGGAGCTGGACGAAGAAAAAGCCAGAGAGATGAGCCAGAAGCTGCGCAAGGCTGAGTTCGATTACAACGACTTTTTAGAGCAGATGCAGCAGATCAAAAAGATGGGCGGCTTAGGCGGTATTATGAGTATGCTGCCCGGTATGGGACAGCTAAAGGGCGGGATGCCGGAGGTGGATGATTCAGCCATGAGCCGGGTGGAGGCTATTATTCTTTCCATGACCAAAGAAGAACGGGCCAATCCGTCTTTGATGAATCCCTCCCGGAAACAGAGGATTGCCAAGGGCGCTGGTGTGGACATCAGTGAAGTAAACCGTATCGTCAAGCAATTTGATCAGATGAAAAAAATGATGAAACAGCTGCCGGGTATGATGGGCGGCAAAAAGGGCCGTGGTGGTTTCGGTGGCCTGGGCGGTATGCTTGGCAAGATGAAGATGCCTTTTTAATAAAGAAGCTGGAAGAAAACAGGCGGAATGATATGCCGCTACAGAGTTTGATGACAATGCGGAATTTTCCGTATTTGTTGATAGAATGCAGCAGAAATAAACGGCTGTAACAAAAGACAGGTTAAGGAGGTGAAACGACATGGCAGTTAAAATGAGATTGAGAAGAATGGGTGCAAAGAAAAAACCTTTCTATAGAATCGTTGTTGCAGATTCCAGATCCCCCAGAGATGGCAGATTCATTGAGGAGGTTGGAACCTACGATCCGAATCTGGAGCCGAGCGCAATTAAGTTCGACGAAGAAGCAACGAAGAAGTGGCTGGCGACTGGTGCCCAGCCGACAGACCGCGTTGCGAAGCTGTTAAAGACCGCGGGCATTCAGTAATGATGAGGTGATTACTATGAAAGAACTGGTAGAGGTAATTGCGAGAGCATTAGTTGAGAACCCGGATGAAGTGGTGGTAACAGAGACCGAGAAGGATGGCGAGATTGTGATTGAGTTAAAGGTGGCGCCGTCTGATATGGGCAAGGTGATTGGCAAGCAGGGACGTATCGCGAAGGCGATTCGTTCGGTTGTCAAGGCCGCCGCTTCAAAAGAAGACAAAAAGGTTGTTGTGGACATTCAATAGCCAGGATTGGCTGTCGCCTGACAAAGAGAAGCGGCAGCCTTTTTTCTTTTCCGCGCCTGATGCTTGCGTCAGCGCAAGGCGGAGGAAGGGGGGCAGGCTTTATGGAAAATATGTTACGTGTAGGTGTGATTTCCTCCACCCATGGGGTGCGCGGAGAGGTCAAGGTATATCCCACTACAGATGATGTGAACCGCTTTAAAAAATTAAAGACTGTGGTGCTGGATATTTCCCCTGAACCGGCAACGCTCCATATTGAAAGCGTAAAATTTTTTAAAAACATGGTTATTTTGAAGTTTAAAGAATTCAATAATATCAATGAGATTGAGAAATACAAGGGAAAGGATTTGTGGATTCGGCGGGATCAGGCAGTAAAGCTAGGACCCAATGAAAACTTTATTGCAGATTTGATTGGACTTTCTGTAGTGACAGAGGACGGTGAAGTGTTCGGCAGTTTGAAGGATGTGCTAAAGACCGGCGCCAATGATGTCTATATCATTCAGGGAAAGGATGGAAAGGAATATTTATTCCCGGCCATTAAGGAATGCATTCTGGATGTAAATCTGCCAGAACAGAAGATTACGGTTCATATCATGGATGGCCTTTTGGATCTATAAGATTTTGCGGGGAGGATACGAAGATGAATTACCATATTCTGACCTTGTTTCCGGAAATGGTTATGGATGGATTGAATACCAGTATCATTGGCCGGGCTGTCAATAAAGGGATTTTGTCTATTGAAGCCATCAATATCCGCGATTTTACCAAAGAAAAACATGGGCATGTGGATGATGCTCCTTATGGTGGAGGAGCCGGAATGGTCATGCAGGCGGCTCCTGTATGTGCTGCTTATGAAGCTTTGTGTGAGCGCTTAGGAAAGAGACCAAGAGTTTTGTATATGACTCCTCAAGGAAAAGTATTCAACCAGTCGATTGCCAGAAGTCTGGCAGAAGAAGAGGATCTGGTGTTTTTGTGTGGTCATTATGAGGGCATTGATGAGCGGGCTTTAGAGATAATTGTCAGCGATTATTTATCGATTGGGGATTATGTGTTGACCGGAGGAGAATTACCAGCGATGGTAATGATTGACTGTATTTCCCGATTGATTCCCGGAGTATTGAATAATGATGTGTCAGCAGAGATTGAGTCTTTTCACGATAACTTGTTAGAGTATCCCCAATATACTCGGCCAGAGATATATGAGGGCAGAAGAGTTCCCGAGGTGCTTTTGTCCGGACATCATAAGAAAATTGAACAATGGCGGCGGGAACAGTCGATCTGTCGTACCTGGGAACGGCGGCCGGATCTGTTGAAGACAGCAAATTTAACAGAAAAGGAAAAACTCTTCTTGGAAAGTTGGAAAAGCTTGCAAAGGGAAGAGAAAAAGGACTTGCAATTATAAGAAAATTATGTTAATATCAAAGACGTTGTGACTAAGAAAAAGAGATGGTCCTCTGTTGCCTAAAAAGCATTAAAGAACATCAAACATATGAAGGAGGTTCACACAACATGAATGACATTATCAAGAAGATTGAAGATGAGCAGTTGAAAGCATCTGTACCGGAATTCCATGTAGGCGATACCGTTCGGGTGTACAACAAGATCAAAGAGGGAAACCGTGAGAGAATTCAGGTGTTTGAGGGAACGGTGATCAAGAGACAGAACGGCGGCGCCCGTGAAACCTTTACGGTTCGGAAGAATTCCAACGGAATTGGTGTTGAAAAAACTTGGCCAGTACATTCTCCATTTGTGGACAATATCGAAGTTGTACGGAGAGGTAAAGTGAGACGTGCAAAATTGAATTATCTGAGAGAGCGTGTAGGAAAAGCTGCTAAGGTAAAAGAATTGGTAAAGTAATGGGACAGACGAGGGACAATGAAAATTGTCCCTTGATTTTTATAAAAAACAAACAAATTTAAATTTTGGAAAATATTCCGTTTATCATAGATGAGGGAGCATACGTGGATTTCTATTATAGAGAAGAGATAAGTCCGATCCAAACAGTAATGAGTTGGATCGTAGATATTGTTGTAGTACTTGCATTTGCTTGGTTTTGTCTGCATTCTTTTGGAAGACAGATTGTGATTGCTGGTCAGTCGATGATTCCGCTTTTAAATTCAGGTGATGTGGTTTTGATGAATCGTTTGAGCTATGATTTCAGGAGCCCGCAAAGATTGGATATCGTCGTATTTGAACGTGGAGATAATAAAACCAATGTAAAACGGGTGATTGGACTTCCCGGAGAAGAAGTATTAATTCAAGGTGGCTATATTTATATCAATGGGGAACGATTGGAGGCAGAAGAACGACTGGAACAAGTTTCACTGGCTGGACTGGCAGAAAGTCCGGTAAGGCTAGGCGAAGATGAATACTTTCTTCTGGGAGATAATCGTGATAGCAGTGAAGACAGTCGTTTTGCCAATGTAGGAAATGTAAAAAGAACACAAATTTTAGGAAAGGTATGGCTACGGATTTATCCTTTGATGGATATCCGTCTGATTCGATCCCATTGAACCGTTCCTTTCTTTTTCTTTAAAAATAGAAAAGTAATAAAACAGCAGAATCAGGAGGACAAACATTTGAATATACAATGGTATCCCGGACATATGACCAAAGCCCGGCGTTCCATGCAGGAGGATATCCGTCTGATTGACTTGATTGTCGAGCTGGTAGATGCAAGAGCGCCTCTTGCCAGCCGGAATCCGGATATTGATGAATTGGGAAAAGGAAAAGCCCGGTTGATTCTTTTGAATAAATCAGATCTTGCACAAGAGCAGTGGAATATAGCCTGGACACAATGGTTTCGGGAAAAAGGATTTTTCGTGATAGAAGCGAATTCTCGAAGCGGTGCTGGTCTAAAAAAAATAAATGCCGTAGTGCAGGAAGCCTGTCAGGAAAAATTGGAACGAGACCGACGCCGAGGAATTTTAAATCGTCCGGTACGCGCTATGGTAGCCGGAATTCCCAATGTAGGAAAATCGACCTTCATTAATTCTTTTGCCGGAAAAGCCTGTACAAAAACCGGCAATCGTCCAGGAGTCACCAAAGGAAAGCAGTGGATTCGTCTGAATCAATCATTGGAACTTTTGGATACGCCAGGAATCTTGTGGCCTAAATTTGAAGATCCGCAGGTCGGGATTTTGTTGGCTTTATTGGGTTCGATCAACGACGAAATTTTGGATCGCGATGAATTGGCGTTAGAAATGCTGAAACTTTTGCAGAGTCATTATCCCAAAGTATTAAAAGAGCGGTATGAAATCACAGATATGGAGATGGCTCCTGTAAAAATGTTGGAAAATATCGCAGCAGTTCGTGGCTGCCTGATGAAAGGCGGAAATTGGGATCTATCCAAAGCCGCTCGATTGTTGCTTGACGATTTCCGCAGTGGAAAACTGGGACGGATTACATTAGAGATTCCGGATGAAAAGCAATTTTCAGATACCATTTAATATGGAGAAAACGGAGATTTTACCATGAGAAAATTAAGTGAGGAGAAGCTGATTGCAGAGCGGGAACGGCTAGAACAGATGAAAGCTTATGAGCAGGCATATGCATCTTATTCTGCAATTTGTGGAATCGACGAAGCTGGACGCGGCCCACTGGCTGGTCCGGTAGTGGCTGGAGCAGTGATTTTACCGAAAGATTGTGAAATTTTATTTCTCAATGATTCCAAAAAACTGACAGAGAAGCGCCGTGAGGCGTTGTTTGTGGAGATTAAGGAAAAAGCAGTTGCCTGGAGTGTAGGTATTGTGGATGCGGAAGCAGTCGATCGGATCAATATTTTGCAGGCAACTTATGAAGCGATGAGAAAGGCGATTGCCGGTTTGTCCGTTTCTCCCAATGTGTTATTAAATGATGCGGTAGAAATTCCTGGTGTGAATATCCCACAAGTAAAAATTATCAAAGGCGATGCCAAAAGCATATCGATCGCGGCTGCCAGTATTCTGGCCAAAGTAACTCGGGATCATCTGATGACGGAATATGACCGACAATATCCTGTCTATGGTTTTGCTCGGCATAAAGGATATGGAACTGGTGCACATATCGCAGCAATTCAGGAATTTGGAGGTTGTCCGATTCACAGAAGAACTTTCATCCGAAAATTTACCGACAAGTTGTAATCGGAGAGGAATCATTTACTGTCTGGCTTGCTTTTGAGGAGAACCTTATGAATGCGAACGATAAAATTCATGAGAATAAAAGAGATATCGGAAAGCGGTACGAGGAACTGGCCGCAGACTATCTTTGTAAAAAAGGTGTGGAAATTCTGGAACGAAACTATCGGAACCATACGGGAGAGATCGATCTGATTGGTAGGGATGGGGAATGTCTGGTATTTATAGAGGTAAAATATCGTAGAAATAGGAAAAATGGGGAGCCGGCGGAGGCAGTGACAGCAAAAAAACAGCAGCATATCCGCAGAACAGCTCAATATTATCTATATAGCCACCGGTGTGGGGATGTCCCATGCCGGTTTGATGTAATAAGCATTTTAGGCAATCGGATTGACTGGATTACCAATGCATTTTAGGAACAGGAAAGAAGCCGATACAACAGGATTGTTTGAAAAGGGGTGAGAGGATGGAATGGAAACGAAAAACGGGAAAGGAACCTTTGACAATAAATGAGGAGCAGGGCGTTGTTTATTTGACTTTTCCCGCATTGGAAACAACTGACCTGGTCCGTCATGCGTTTTCCACTCGTGTGGGTGGCGTCAGTGAAGGGAAATTTTCTTCTATGAATTTTACATTTACTAGAGGAGATCGTCCGGAACATGTGATGGAAAATTACCGACGGATGGCCGCTATATTAGGAGTGGATAAGAATCAGATGGTGTTATCTTGGCAGACGCATACCACAAATGTACGGATGGTGACGGAAGAAGATGCCGGAAAAGGAATTATGCGGGAACGGGATTATCAGGATATAGATGGGTTGATTACCAATGTGCCAGGGATGACATTAGTAACTTTTTATGCAGATTGTGTACCATTGTATGTTTTGGATCCCATTCATAAAGCGATCGGACTTTCTCATTCCGGATGGAGAGGGACTGTAAACCGGATGGGTAACGCAACTCTAGATGCTATGAAAAGAGCGTATGGCACGAAGGCAGAGGATGTGATTGTTTGCATTGGTCCAAGTATTTGTCAGGATTGCTTTGAGGTGGGAGAAGAGGTGGCGGATGCTTTTGGGAAAGCCTTCGATTCGAGATATCATCATCACTTATATTATCAAAAAGAGAATGGGAAATATCAATTGGATCTGTGGCGGGCCAATGAAATTATTTTTGAGGAAGCTGGAGTATGTTCGAAAAATATTCATGTGACGGACATCTGTACACATTGTAATCCCCAACTATTATTTTCTCATCGTACTTCAGGAAATGAAAGGGGGAATCTAGCGGCGTTTTTGTGCCTGAAAAAGGAGGCGGGCAAAATATGAAGATTATGGTGATTGGTTATAGCGGAAGCGGAAAATCTACGCTTGCAAGATATTTGGGAAAAAAGTATCAAACTCCCGTTCTTCATCTGGATCATATTTTTTGGCTTCCTGGCTGGAAAGAGCGACCTCGGGAAGAAATGAAAAAAATCGTAACTCGATTTTTGGATTCTCATACTTCCTGGATCATTGATGGCAATTATCGAAAAACCGAGTATGAGCGTCGGCTCGCAGAGGCAGATCGTATTATTTTTTTGTCGTTCCATCGCCTTTCTTGTTTGTACCGGGTATGGAAACGCTATCAAAAATATCGGGGAAGAACGAGACGGGATATGGGGCATGGGTGTATGGAAAAGCTGGATTGGGAATTTGTTCAATGGGTTCTTTGGAAAGGAAGAGATGCGAAGAACCGGGCAGCATACCAGGAGGTTCAGAAAAGATATTCTCGAAAGGTTCTTGTGATTAGAAATCAGAGACAGCTGGATGCATTTTTAGCTGGTATGTGATGGAGGGAGAGGGTACGCCTAGAAGAAAAGAGAGGGGCAACTGGGCAATGTCATTTAGATAAGGAAACGAGAAAAGCAGCCAAGAAAGCGGGGAGAGAAGCCATAGAAAATGGTCTGTTCCTTTTTTCGGTTTCGAGATTAAGA
>JAAWNY010000090.1 GCA_022799175.1 Lachnospiraceae bacterium
TAAATCTCTACAAAGTCAAAATCCCGCAGACGGTTTGGCGTTGGTTCTCGCCTCATTTCCTTGACTATGCTTTTCGTTTCCTTATCTTAATGACATTGCCTTGATTGTTTCTTTCTTTTGCAATATACTAGGAAAGGAAAGGAGCATTTTTATGTCTGAAAATAAATTTTGTAATAAAAATGTCATTGCCCGCTGTGTGCCGATGAGCAAATTGCAGGCTGTCATTGGTGGTAAGTGGAAAATTCTGATCTTGTGGTATGTTGCTTTTTACAAGGTGCAGCGGTTCGGAGAGTTATTGCGTCGTCTTGATGGTATCACACAATCCACATTAACAAAGCAGCTTCGGGAGTTAGAGAGGGATGGCTTTCTGCACAGAGAGATATACAAAGAAATTCCCCCAAAGGTAGAGTATTCTTTGACAGAATTAGGAAAAAGTTTTATTCCGGTTCTTCAGACAATGATGATATGGAGTGAAAAAAATCTCTGTCTAGATTATAAAAATCCCTATCAGGAAAATGGATGAAATTACAAAAAAGAACAAATAAAAAGAGAGTACATGAGAGATAATGGCGACTTTTATTTTGCCTTATTTTGGATGTCAGAAAAGGAAAAATATTTATGATAAAAGGGATTTTTAAGCGAAAAGAAACTTGTTTTATCTTAATCAGTATAATGATTTTATCTGGCTGTTTCAGTGGAGTAAATCGACAAACTGTGACTACATAGAAGGGAAAAATAGAAGGAATTTCTTCCGGATCAGAGGGGATTTTGCGGGAGACAGAGGAGCTTTTACAGTAGGAGAAAGGAAGAACTGATGAAGGCAAGGAGAAACTCTTACAAGATTCAGGGGAAGCGTTACAAGGCCCGGAAGAGATTTCACAAAAATCTTCGAAGATTTTGTGGAGAATGGAGGATACTTCTATCGAAGATAGGGTATCAGAGCCCGAAATTATAGAGGTAGACTGGTCAGAATATTTTGACGGTTTGCAAGGCACAGCCGTTTTGTATGAGGCAAAGGACAGGCGTTTCGCGAATCTTGTGTCTGGTATTTCAGGAAGGTTATTGATACGATCGGACAGAAACAAATGCAAAAAGCCTTGGAGAAGTTATCTTATGGGAACTGTGATATTTCAGACTGGGAGGAGATCTATGTTCATGACACAGAAAGGAAGCAAGACAGAAAGGAAGTCAAAGATACGTATCATGTCATGAAAAATATCTATGAGGAATTTGGATATGAAACGATAACTGTGCCTTGCTTGCCAGTAGAAAAACGCGTCCGATGGATCATAGAAAGAATTGAAGGACAGGCTTTTCAGACAGAAGGGGACTGAAAATGCCACAGGGAAAGAAAGGTGTGGAAGTGATGGAAAAAAGAATACTGGAAACAGAACGTCTTTATCTGCGGGAAATGAGGCCAGCCGATTTTGCGGCCCTCTGCAAAATCCTGCAGGATGAAAAAGCCATGTATGCGTATGAAGGAGCCCTGGATGATGAGGAGGTACAAAAGTGGCTTGACAGACAGCTTTCCCGTTATCAGAAATGGGGCTTTGGATTGTGGGCAGTGATTTTAAAGGAGACCCAAGAGATGATCGGGCAATGCGGGCTAACTATGCAGCCTTGGAAGGAGGAAGAGGTGTTAGAAATCGGTTATCTTTTTCAACGGGACTTTTGGCACCAGGGATATGCTATCGAGGCGGCCAAAGCCTGTAAAGATTATGCCTTTGAAATATTGGATGTGAAGGAGGTTTATTCCATTATCCGTGATACCAATACGGCTTCCAAAAGGGTTGCCATCAGGAATGGTATGAGTAAAATAGATACTTGGGTCAAGCATTATCGCGGCGTAGATATGCCTCATGAACGATATGGGGTGGTTCGAAAGTAAGGAGGATGTCATGATGCATATAGGAGAGCAGTTAGATAAGAAAACGAGAAAATCAGCCAAGGAAGAGGGGAGAAAAGTGACGGGAACCTGTGAGCTGTGATGATGTAAGGCAGGAATAGCAGAGGAAATCAACAAAGAACCGAAAGAAAAAAGGAGAAAAGGAAAAACATGAAACAATGGACACGGATAGCAATTGTGGGCATGGGAGCTTTGGGAATGATGTATGGAGAAAGGATTGCTGAAACGCTAGGATCCGAGACGGTCTGCTTTGTGGCAGATGAGGAGAGAAGCAGACGTTATCAACAGATGGACTTTGTAATAAATGGGATTAAGAGATATTTTACCGTTTGCAATGCAAAGGAGATGAAACCGGTAGATTTGGTGATTGTGGCCGTAAAGGGGACAGGGCTTTTGGCAGCGCTGGATGTGATGGCGCCGTGTGTGGATTCGGAGACGACAATCATTTCCGTGCTCAATGGAATTAGCAGTGAGGAGATTATCGGAGAGCGGTTTGGCAAGGAGAAGGTGCTCTGCTGTATTGCGCAGGGAATGGATGCGGTGAAATTCGGCGGAACTCTCAACTATTCCCGGTTTGGGGAGCTGCGGATTGGGGTTTTGGGAGAAAATAGCCAAGCGGAGAGGAACCAGAAACGTCTGCAGGCCCTAGAGGATTTTCTTGGACGAGCTGGGATTCCTTATGTGGTGGAAGGTGATATTCGATATCGTTTGTGGGGAAAGTTTATGCTGAATGTGGGAGTCAATCAGACCTGTATGGCCTATGCAACCAACTATGGTGGTGCTTTGACTAATAGGAAGGCATATGATACTATGATCGGGGCAATGAGAGAAGTGATTGATCTGGCCAATGCAGAAGGAGTGGCATTGACCGAAACGGATATGGAAGAGTACATTGAACTCTTGAAAACTCTGTCGCCAGAAGGAATGCCCTCCATGCGTCAGGACGGGCTCGCCCATCGATTGTCGGAAGTAGAGCTATTTTCGGGGACTGTGAGAAGGCTGGCGGCCAGACATGGTTTGCAGGTACCGGTCAATGACTGGTTATATGAGAGAATTTGTGGGATGGAAAGGGAGTATGATGGTTAAACTAGAAGTGTTCCCTTGTCCACTGAGGGTATCCTTAGAAGAGAAAACGGGAAGGGCTTTGGGCCCTTCCCTTAAATTATGGAAATTCGTCTGTCGGTTATTCACAGGTGATCTTTATACCTGTCTCATATTTTTTGTCGTCTACAATGACTCTCACATCATAAACGCCCTTTAAGCCAGCTTTGTTGACACTGGTTCTGGTGTTGCGCTCATCGGAATCTAAGAAGGTTCCGCAGCACATAGCCAGGTAGGAGACAGCGGTGGTGGAGATGTAATATCTGTGAACCTCGTCACCCTGCTCTAAGAGCATCATCACCATCTGACCCTTTTCAAAGCGAGAGAAGAAGGTGAAGCGATCGATCTCTTCTTCGATTCTGGCGTTGCAGCTATCTGGAAGCATCTCACCGGAATTCTCCATCGGGATCTCGGTATCAAATTCTTTGGTGTGGCCCATCTTGCCTAGAACCTGACCTTTACCCAGCTCCAAATTAATGCCGTCACTGTATAATTTCAGTTTCTCAGCACGATAGTAGTTGCCGGGAACTTCCAGATCCAGCATTACCTTGCCATCACAAACTTCAACGGTAATACTGCGGCAAGTACCGCCCACATCTTTGACAAATGCGCCCAGAGCCTCGGAAGGATTGCCGTCCTTGTCATAAGCAATACCGCCAGAGTGAACCATATAATGTCCTTCGTTGTAATACTCTACATTACAGATGTAGGGAGAGAAGAATTCAGCACCACGGTCTTTTCCATATTCCCATACCTGCTCGATGGTCATATCTTCCGTGTTGATGCGATAGCGAACACCTCTGGAATAGTTGTCTTTCGCTGCCAGGTTCTTGGTTTCCCGATCGACTTGCTTGCAGCCATAGTGATGGTTATCGAAGCACATCACATCGCCATTAGGGGTGATCACATTGGCGTGTTGCTCATACTGCCAGCCAAAATTGCTGCCAATGGGCTTGAAGAAATATTTATCTACCATATCCTGAGGCCAGCCAGCCGGATCACCGATAATCCAATTCAGCTCTCCGCTGTCAAAATCAATGTTTACCATAGAGTCAATATGACGTCCGGAGAAGGTCAGGGAGTTGGTGTGTTTGTCATACCAAACCGCATTGTTGTGGAACCAGTCTTCCTCAGACCAGCTTCCGGAATGGCTTACTGTCTCGGGATTGAGGAATTTCTTGTAATCCCAGGTCTTTAAGATCTCACCTGTGTTACGGTCAATGAGAACACACATATCCTCCACGGTTTCACTCTCTAAATCATCGGTCAGCACCAATAAGTTGCCATCTTCCATCTCAAACTCGTCATGATGGTAGCCGCCAGGCAGACGAAATTCTTTGTAAATTTTACCACATGGACTGATCTCGTAAAGTCCGGACATATAGTACGGCATCTTCAAAAGACGATGAGTACCCATGATCAGGTTACCATTTTTCAGACGTTTGATATCGAATACACAGGCTACATTCATATGCCAGCGAGCATCGCCTGCATAGTCAAAAGCAGAGGAAAGCTGCAGTCCGGCTGGAGATACCATGATCACATTATCCTGCAGATATTCCGGGGTGGTGTGCATGTGATAGATAGGATTTTCGCCATTGTACACATCTGGTACATCGATGGTGATCACATTGGACTCGCCGCGATATGCGCGGATCTCTACCTTGTTGGCATAATTGGAGTATAGTCCCACAACCGGAAGCACATGCTTCTTTGCTTTGGGGAAAGTATGGCCGATGTTGGCTTCTTTGGTCTTGCCAAGTACAGTAACTGTAACCGGGGTCTCGGTCTTGGTTTCGAAGCAGATTACGGCGCTTAAGGGGCTGACTTCATACAAGTTATATTTTACCAGCGGATTTTGGATTGTGTAATTGCCGGCCTCAAATTCCTTTAACATTGCTTCTTCCGCTTCTGCCTGGCGATCGATCAGATGTTTTTCGTAGATATATTTAACGCTCATGGGTTGTTTTCCTCCATTATACATGATAATTTGTTAGATATCGGTGCAACAGTGAGGGATCAGATATTTTCTTTAACCATTTTGACAATAACGGGTTTTTGTTGCAATCCTTGCAGACGCTTTACCTCAGTGCCGTCTTTCAAGAGAATCAGGGTCGGATAGCCAGCGACTCCGTATTCGGCGGTTAGTTCTTTGTTCTGGTCGAAATCTACCTTTAAGATGGTGAGATCGTCGCCAAACTCTTTCTCTACATCCTTTAAAACAAAGCCCAACATCTTGCAGGGTCCGCAGGTAGTGGAGAAGAAGTCGGCGAGTACAAGGCCCTTGTCGGCCAGCTCCTTGAATTCTGTACTGTTTACTTCTTTTAACATGTTGTACCTCCTTTTATATATTATGGCTTTATCACAAGAGAACCAAGGGTTTGCTTGGACAACAAATATAAGAAACCATGTTTCTCTCGATAAAACCGGATAATCATCGCTAACTTTCGTTATGACATGTCAAAATCAGGAACGGTTACAGGTTCTTGACATAATGGGATGCTTCTTGCGCAGCAATGGCGCCATCTGCACAGGCCGTGATTACCTGACGGAGATTCTTGGTGACACAGTCGCCAGCGCCAAAAATACCAGGAACCTTAGATACCATACGGTCATTGACCTCTACATAGCCCATCTGATTCAATACTCCTAAATCTTTAAAACATTCCGTGGTGGGAGTCAGACCAATATATTCGAATACACCGTCACAATTCACGGTCTTTTCTTCTCCCGTTTTGGTGGAACGGAAACGAACGCCTTCCAGGCGGGTATCGCCGATAAATTCCAAGATATCCTGATATGGATGGATAGTTACCTTGTCCATAGCCCGCAGTTTGTCACAGGCGATAGGATCGGCTGTCAGATCGAACATGGTGACGATGGTCAGGGATTTAACGATACCGGCCAGGAAGATGGACTCTTCTACCGCAGAGTTGCCGCCGCCGATGACAACGACATCCTTGTCCCGATATTGAGCTCCATCACAGATGGCGCACCAACTGATGCCATTGCCACGAAATTTGTCTTCCCCGGTGACATGCAGACATCTAGGACGGGTGCCAGTGGCAAGAATCACAGAACTGGCGGTGAATTCTTTGTCATCCTCCTCACAGCGAACCAGCTTTTCCTTTCCATTGTCTATCACCTCCTTGACTGTGGCATAGTCAAAGGTAATGGTGTCAAACTGTTGGGTATGTTCAAACATCTGATAAGCGAGTTCGGCACCATTGATGGTACCTACACCAGTATAGTTCTGAATTTCATTTGTGTTGATGATCTGTCCGCCGGGTGCTAGTTTATCCAGCATCAAGACATTCATGTCTGCCCGTGCTCCGTAGATTGCGGCAGTCATGCCAGCAGGGCCGGCTCCGATGATGATCAGATCGTATTGTGCCATTGTAATCGACCTCCTCCATTTTGTCTTCTTCCGCTTATCCTTTGTTCCAGAAACGGGCGGGAATCCCGAACTCCACTGTGTTATGTCGGGAAAGCGGATAGTCTTGCATTTTTATGCTCAACTATCCTTCATTATAATATTTTTTGGCAAAACATTCTATAAAATATGTTAAGAAAATTTTAGTTTTGTGAAAAAATTATTATTTATTTACGAAAAGCGAAGAATATTTATTGTAATATTGTTGAGTATCCAGCAAAGTGCAGTAGAAATGCACCTTGCCGGACATTTTTTAGAATCAGGCGCCACACAGAACGGTAGCTACTGGAATTCCGATGATTAACATCAGTACCAGCTCGATAAGAACCATCGGCAGAGTGTAGGAATATACATATTTGGTAGGTACCCATTCCTTGTTGCTGTGCAGAAGCGCGGCAAAGGGAGAGGCAGCCGGGGTCACACAAGCAGACAGCAGTACAAACTGGATCATCAGAGTCACGATGGGTCTGGGATCCGCGCCAGCCTGAGTACAATAGGTGATAATGATGGGCTGCAGCAACATTCCAATCACCAGGCTGTTGCAGAGGTTAGTAAGAATTGCGCCTAAAAGCAGCAACAAAACAATAAATATGGTCGGGGACATACCCTGGAAAATCGGAGTAAGAATCACCCGCAGGAAGCCGGAAATACCCGTGGCCTGATTAGTAAGTACACCACCTAACAAAATAGCGGCAACGATAATAAAGTATGCTCCCCAACTGTTGTGCTCCAAAACCTTGGCAATATCGAGAACCGGCTCGCCTTTGATGCGGATGGCAGCTAAGCAGGCGGCGATAAACATAGCCAATCCATAGACACATCCTTTTAAGTATCCCATAAAGGGCAGAGAAGGAACCAGGGAAGGAATCATCATACCAAGGATTACCAGGACAAAGCCCAGGATATACAATTTCTGGCCGAGAGAAAGAGGCGGAAGCGGATTGCGATTCAAGCTTTCCACATCATAATCTTTCAGCCGGGAAGCGTCCGGGTGCAGGACAAACTTAGCAAACAGAACAACAGCGGTAATTAATACCATACCTAAGAGGATAGCAGTCAGCAGGTATCCGCCGCTGTTGACCACAACCGGTCCACCAGGCATCTCGGCGCTGATCTTTTCAAAATTGCTTAAGAGTGCCAAACCATTTTGAGCGAATGGAGCCATAGGGAAGCCGACCAAAGAAGCAATCACAACCAATGTGATGGCAACTCGTGGGAACGGATCGCCCTTTTTGTAGCCAACCTCATCAAAGACTCCGTAAAGAACGGGCCACATGACGAAAATAGGAGTGAAGGCATTGACAAAACCAGCGATAAAATAACATCCCATACAGATGACGCCCATCAACAGCCAGGGTTTGCCGTTGGTAAACTTCCTAGTAAGGAAGAAGCGCCCCATGTAGCCGGTGATTTTGTAATAGGCCAGGCCGCCAGACATGATCTGCATAAATAATACCTGACAGACGACGGGGGAGCCAAAGGCTTCGCCGATTACTGCAGACATGTTGCTGTAGGAAGAAAAACCAACCATGGCGATGGACATGATGCTGCCCCAAATTGGGTCTACAAATGTCCACAGGTACAGAGTTCCCAGGAATACGCCCAGAATTTCCATACCAACCGGAGTGACCTCCGGAAGGCTGATAGGCAGGAATCGGAAGAACAACATGATACCTACACCAACAGCGGAGTGAATCAGAGTGGCTTGTTCTTTTTTGTTTGCTGTACTAGCCATTGCTAAAGTACCCCTTTCCCTTTAAGTTTGTTAAATTTGTAACTTATGGTGAAATTGTACCATAAAGGAGGAAAAAGAGACATAACCTATGTTATGTTTGGCGTTATTTTTGTCGAAGAAATCGGATATGGATTGTGGAAGATGATGAGTAGTTCTCCAAAAGAGGGAGGGAAACTACCAATGTCATTTAGATAAGAAAACGAGAAGCATAAGCAAGGAAATGAGGCGAGAACCAACACCAAACCGTCTGCGGGATTTTGACTTTGCAGAGATTTAGAAGTCCTTAAATCCCTGAATTTGGCGTTGAAACGAAAATATACATTGTCTGAGCGGAGCG